>CAZLJY010000070.1:0-20299 GCA_964559945.1 uncultured Gammaproteobacteria bacterium
ATCCCTCGGCAAATGGCATTACACAGTCATGGATCGCGAGATCATTATCCGTATACAAATGCCCACAAAGTCGAATGCCCCAAAGCCAGTGGGCAACGTCGCCAGGGTGTGATTGGGACAGCGCTTGCACGATAGACAAGGCACGCCGCTGGTCCGTTGCTGATGGTTCGACCTTTGTGCATGATTGATCCTCGGGACAGGGTCTCTCATAGATGGGGCTAACGAGACTGATCGCTAAGGTTAGCTGGGCTTCCGGGGATTGGTCGTTGGCAAGGCTGTCTAGGTAAGACTCGGCATTGAGCAGAGCGTCATAACGCTCCATGAACGGCTCATGAGCCTGAAACCACAGGGTATCCAGGAATTCCCTGACAACGCTCGGCGCAGGAATCGGGTCCTTGCAGGACGGTTCCAAACCCAATGCTGGCGCTGCAAAAAGGCTAATTACCAGTCCTAGCAGGGCGTGCTTAGAGGAACACTGCCACAAAGACCGTGGGAGTCGATTCAACAGGCAACACCGCAAAGGGCTTTTATTCATAAATTTAAAATACCACACTCGCTGTTCCTCGTTGAACGGACCGTGAGGCAAGTAAGGGCTATTACCGGGCAGATTAGTGGCAGTCTGCCAAAACAATGATCGGGCTAGGGCTGGGTTTGTTTGCCGTCGCGGATCGATCGCCAACGCGCCAGGCGAGTGCGTATGTCTTTTTCTCGACCGGCATCACCAGGAGCGTAAAAGGTCTGTCGGGCCATCCCATCTGGGAAGTAGTTTTGACCGGAAAACCCCTCAGGCGCATCGTGATCGTATTCATAGCCCTCGCCATAGCCCTGGGATTTCATCAACGCGGTTGGGGCATTAAGAATATGGGCAGGGGGCGCCATCGAGCCGGTTTTCTTCGCTGCGCTCATCGCATCGTTAAAGGCTTTATACACGGCGTTGGATTTTGGCGCTGTGGCCAGGTGCACCGCGGCATGGGCCAGAGCCAGCTCTCCTTCCGGAGAACCCAGCAGGCGGTAGGTTTGGGTCGCCTCATTGGCCAGCATGAGCCCTAAGGGATCGGCTAAACCAATATCTTCGCTGGCAATTCGCACCAGCCGACGGGCAATGTACAAGGGGTCTTCCCCACCGGTAAGCATGCGGGCCAGCCAATACAGCGTGGCGTCGGGATCGGAACCGCGAATGGATTTATGTAAAGCCGAAATCAGATTGAAATGTTCATCGCGATTTTTATCGTAGCTTGGCGCCCGTTTTTGTAGCATCGCCGCCAGCCCAGCCTCATCCAGGGTTTCAGTGCCAGCAAGCGCCAACAATTCTTCAGCCAGGTTCAACAGGTAACGTCCATCTCCATCGGCCATTGCACAGAGCATTGGCCGGGCCGACGGGGTAAGGGGCAGCGGCTTTCCGGTCACCGCCTCAGCCTTTTGTAGCAGCGCCTCCAGTGCATCGTCAGTCAATCGCTTGAGCACAAATACCTGGGCCCGGGACAACAAGGCGCCGTTTAATTCGAAAGACGGGTTTTCCGTGGTGGCGCCAATCAGCGTAATAACGCCGCTTTCCACATAGGGCAAAAAGCTGTCCTGCTGACTGCGATTGAAACGGTGAATTTCGTCCACAAAAATCAGTGTGCCGCGACCAGTATCACGGCGAGTTTGAGCCGCTGCAAATACCTTACGAAGATCTGCGACGCCGGAAAAGACCGCCGACAGGGAATCAAAATGCAGCTCAGCATGTTGAGCCAAAAGGCGCGCCAAGGTGGTTTTTCCAACCCCCGGCGGCCCCCACAAGATCAGCGAAGAGATTCGCCCGCTGTTTGCCATGCGGCAAAGGGGGGCGCCCTTACCAAGCAGATGATCCTGACCCAAAACCTCAGCCAGGGTTGCTGGCCGCAATTGCTCAGCTAAAGGGGGCGGCGGTGCATCGTCCTTGACGCCGTTGTCGAAAAGGTCAGTCAATCGTCAGTCCAGTTGCTGGTTGCAGGCAAATAAGCGCATCGGTGGCTTGGCTAGCCAGCCTAGCAAATTGGCACTTCATCGATGTGCGCTCGTTGAGTTGTTGTCAATCCGCGAATTTACCAGAATTGGATCACGCCCGACGGACCAATGGGCCATGCCCAAGCACTGACCATTGTCCCTGTTATCCCGCCGAGTGATCACGTACCGTAGGCGCCTTGGAATTGGGTGAACGGGTCATCAAATCATGGATAAATATCGGGTGAGCGCGGCAGAAATACAGGCCTTTGATGGGATATCCAAAACCCACTTTCTCAACAATGACGCAAAAAGGATCAACAAATCCCTTAGCGATCTAACGGGTCTGACTCAGATTGGCTTTCATCTTGTGGAAGTTCAGCCCGGTGATGAGTCAACGGAAATGCACCGTCATCACCATGAAGAGGAATGCGTTTATATCTTGTCTGGAACTGCCCAGGCCTTCATAGACGAGGAGGTTTTGGACGTCGGTCCAGGGGATTTTATCGGGTACCGTGCGGGCGGCGCGGCTCACAAACTCAGAAACTCCGGCAGCGAGGTGCTTCGATGCATTGTGGTTGGACAGCGCCTGGATCATGACGTGGTGGACTATCCACTGAAGAACAAACGCCTGTTCCGCAACCAGCCGTTACCTTGGAGCATGGCTGACATTGATTCTCTGGAACACCCCCAAGCGGGCCAGAAACGCTAACTTGCCATGGACTGGTTAATCCAGCTTTCAGAGCTCGCCCAGCAACGGCCCGTGTTAGCGGGCTGTACATATGTATTGGCCTATGCAGGCATCATGCTGATCGGGTTACCTGGCGGCATTGCAATGTTACTGCTCGGTGGCTTTGCCTTTGGCAATCTGACCGGGGCCATACTGGCGTTGCTGGGTGCAGCCATTGCCGCCGGCCTCACCTATCCGCTAGCGCGGGGGGTACTGGGAAGCGCGTTAACTGCACGAGCTGGCCAACAGCGCATGGACGAGATTGCCGGTTTTGTGCGTCAGCAAGGTATCCCCGGATTGCTGGTGGTACGAATGATTCCGGTATTCCCCTTTGCGCTGCTCAATGTTGGCCTGGCTGTGGCCGGCGTTAATTGGTGGGCGTTTATCACCACCACGGTGGTTGGCACCATCCCAATCGCGGCGTTGCTGTCTCGGGTAGGCAGTAAGACGCAGTCCGTTGTTCAGCTAGATGAGACTGGGTTGCTGAGCGCCATCGCCAGACCGGATGTGTTGGCGCCATTGGGGCTGATGATTGGTTTAACCGTTTTTGGCTTGATATGGCGGCACCGTAGTCGGCCCCGGCAAGGAGAAGAAGCCCCAAAGCCTCTGAAATAACGGGCGTTGTCCGGAAAATCCTGATCTCGGCGGCTGCCTAAGGCCAACGCCGAAAAAACCGGAACTAGGGTCGTGAGCGGCTATCAGTGTCAGAATGCGCCGTCACATCAAGGTTTGAGTCGGGTGCAATCTTCCGCTGAGTTGTGGATTTTGGGTAATTGTCTACCGTCAAACCCCGCACCGTTGGAGAAGCCGATTCACCTTGGCTGGCTTCCAATGTCCAATCTTCCTCTGCAAAGCGCAGCAAATCCCCGTCGCCAACGGGCACAGGCTCGGTAAACCGCACGCCATTGACGTAAGTCCCGTTGGTGCTGCGATGGTCACTGAGAAATAAGCAGTTGGGCACGGTGCTGGGCGAAAACTGCGCATGCAATCGCGAGGCCCTTTCAGATTCCAGTTGCAGATGACAACTGGCGTCTCGGCCTACGTTAAAAGGCATTTGCTCCATGATCACCCTGACGCCGTCGCCGCCAACGCGAGTTAGATACCAACGGGTTTTTTCGTCATGTCCCATAGGCCACGATCCGTGCGAAAATCTTGAATCTAATGAAACCTGATTGGTGCCGTTGGCGCAATTGCCACGGCCAAGACGTGACGTTCATTTACAGTCGACAGCGACGGTTTTGATCCTATTTCAAGCCAAATAGTTAAGCAAATCGGGGTAAAACGCCGCTGAGTCGGATTTTAACGAAAACAGGGTACCGGCTTGTGGCCAACGTTGGCTAGAGAGGCAACAACTCCCTGCCAGGGTGCTTCCTCCCCTGCCCGACGGTAATCCAGCCAATAAACCACAGCCTCTTCTTGGCGACGGGCAATTTCCGCTTGGAAGCCTAGCCCTTGCAGTGACCGCTGACGGCGCATGGCATTGCTCTGGTCTCTAAATAACCCCAAGGAAACGGTATTCTCCCGATCGCCGCCAGTGACGACGTAGTAATCATTGAGCCCCGCTTCCGACAATGATCGAGCCTGATTAATGGCTTGTTCACGGGTCGCCACGGCAGGCAGGTACACCCAAAAGCCCCGGTCTACCAGGCGCTGGTCCTGCCGTTGCCGACTGGCGGCAACGTAGGGACTGAGCGATTGCGCCGACCGGCGCAGATCGGATTGATTGGTAAATGGCCCCAGGGAAAAACACTCGCTGGTAATCGTGCCACCCAACTCGCCATCGGTAACCAGCATCTCCGCCTCTCGTTCGGCGATCAGCTTAAGCTCCGCTACGCCGGTAGGTAATGGTGGCAATGCCACCGGCGAGCGTCCGGGCTGACTCGCGTTGTACGAGTAGTAACCCAGGTTGGCCAGCAGCAGCAGGAAAAACCCACCGCGCAGCACCCATATCCAGCTACGGTCGCTAATGTTTTTGAACCATTTCATGGTGTTTTAGCCATGCGGCCAATCCCTGAAGCACCAGGTCTGGCTGGCAATCTGCTTGCTCAATGTGGCTATTCAACCACTGACTGTCCCCCCCGCACAAGATGATGTCACAGTGCTTGGGTAAATATTGTTGGAGCCAATTAAGTGCTCCCAGCTGGGTCGCGCTTACGCCGCCGGCGATACAGGTCTTGGTATCACGGCCTAGGGTGGCTGGCCAATCGTGCAACTGCGGGCGAAGAAATTCTGTATTTTGAGTCAGAGCTTGGTTCATTAACGCCCTTCCAGGCAAAATCCAGCCGCCCTGATGCAGACCCTGCTCATCGACCACATCAACGGTGACCGCAGTGCCAGCATCAATCACCGCAAACGCACCGCTGCAACGGGCCGCAGCTCCCAACATCGCGATCCACCGATCCGCGCCTAGCTGGGACGGCTGGGAGTATCCGTTAATCAATCTTCCAGCCGATTTCTGCGAGCCGGCTATGTGCAGCGGACACCCCCAGCGTGTTGAAACGAATTGCGCCAGCTGTTCCATCCGCAATGGATCGGTCACACTAACGCAAGCCACACGTCGAGGTGCATCAAGCTCACCCCAAAGATTGCTAAAGGCCTTTTGCAAGGGTTCCAATGGAACAGCAGCCTGCATGGCCTGGAGTTGATCGTTTACCAACAAGGCCCATTTCATCCGGCTATTGCCCCAATCCAGCAGCAGGTCCGGTGCATCAATCATTGTGGGCGCACCGACACTTCCCCGCTGGATACATTCACCAACCCCTGCTCAGTGCGCACCATCAGTTCCCCGGCATCGGTTAGACCTTCCGCGACGCCCTGCACCGTTTCGATGCCAAGGGTGACCGTCACTGGCCGCCCACGAAGAACATCGCGCTGCTCAAACAAGGCCAAATAGGGCTCAAGGCCATGCTGGGAAAACCCCTCGCACACGGCCATCATCTGCTCAATCAGCAGGGCGCAAAATTGATTGCGAGAAGGCAACTGACCGCCGGTCAGAGTGTGCACGTCAGTCCAGGCTTGATCGATGTCCACCTGCCCGGTCAACCGCCAGTTAACGCCGACCCCGGCGATCCAGCGGCAGGGGCCAGCAAACTCACCGTCTGCTTCCAGCAAGATCCCTCCGAGCTTTTTATCCTCAACCCACAGATCATTAGGCCATTTCAAACCCGCGCCGCAGACACCCACCGCCTCTAGCGCTTGGCATACACCAATTCCGATAACCAAACTCATCGCTGCCAATCTATCCAACCCGCCGTCAAGTTGTTGGCCTAGAGAACAATAAACGCCTTGGCCAAAGGTGGACCGCCAGGGCCGACCTTGGCGTCCTCGACCCGCACTTTGATGCTCACTCAAGACAGCTCGATAGCTGGGTGACGCTGGCAATACGGACTCTCTTAGCTCGGAGTTGGTGGAGTCGCAGCTTGGCAATAGGACAATTTGGCAACGGTTCGCCGAAGCTTTCGATAGGTGATGTTCGATTTCACTAACGCTTAGTAGATCCAGAGACTCCGGCAGCCAGTAGCCGCTACCTGATCGCTGCTGCACCGCTAACCCATATCCAGACAGCGTCTTTAACGCTTTCCACACCGCGGCGCGACTGATCCCCAGCGCCTCTCCCAAGGCAACACCAGAGTGGACCTGGCCATCAGCCAACACTCGAATCAATGCCAGTTGGGTTTGACTTAACGCCACCGACGAAAAACTCCAGCCAGGATGCGAGGCTCCTGACCTGCCATCATGCGCCGCAGATTACCCTGATGGGCTAGAACCACCGCCAGCGAACTTGCGACGCAAAAACTCAGTACCCACGGACCGGCCGCCAGCCCTATCGCTAAGCCCACCGACGCAAGGCTTGCAACCATCGTGGAAAGTCCTACATAGCCAGTTAGGACCAGACAACATAGCCAGACCACAACCAGACCAGCTGCAATCAATGGCGCAAATCCCAGCAAACCGCCAACAAAGGTTGCGGCCCCTTTGCCGCCGCGAAAGCCGAAAAACACCGGGTAGATGTGACCCATTAGTGAGGCAAAGCCGCAACCTGCAGCCAACGCTGATACTGACGGCAAGGGCTGAGACCACAGCAAAGGCAGAACGCCGGTGGCCAGCACACCTTTGCCCACATCGATAAGAACCACCGGCAATGCAAATCGCCAGCCCCGTGCTCTCAGAGCGTTGGTACCGCCAGCATTGCCGCTGCCTGACTTTCGAATGTCCAGATTAAACATCCGCCCCAGCAACAAGGAGCCCGACAAAGAACCCAAAAGGTAAGCGCCCAAAAACAGCAAAACCAGCCCGCCGATTGCACCTGCGTTCATGATGCTTCCTGATTGCCGACCGCAGGAATATTCAATTCGGCCGCTACCTGCTCTGGGCTGAAATGCTCTTGGACACCCACGATGACGCATCCTGGCCCGGCGTGGGCTCCCAACGCAGCACCCGCCGGCACCTGCCATACGGTGCTGGCGGAAAATCGCGATTGCAGTTGTGATGTCAATTTTTGCGCCGCCTCGTTGGCGGCACAATCCGCCACGACCAGGTCATAGCGCTGTTGACCATTGAGGCGACGACTCAACCAACGGGCAAACCCGTCCAACGCACGCCGCCGACTGAAAATGACGCCAGCCATTCCGATCGTACCGTCGGGCTGGGTGGCAATGAGCGGGGTTAACCGCAACCAGTCTGCCAGGGTCTTTATCATGGCTGGCAAACGGCCTCCACGCACACCAAACGACAAATCCTGAAGAATGGCGTAGGACCGGCTTCGCTCACGCATAAAGTCCAACATTTGCCCAATCTGGGCAGCGTCATACCCGGCGTCTGCACAGCGCGCGGCAAACACCGCCAACAAGCCCTGACTTGCACTCACCTGGCGAGAATCCCATACCGTAATGCGTTCCGTACTGACCCGCTTGGCCGCGCCATCGGCAGCTTGCCAAGTCCCACTCATTGCGCCCGAAAGGCTAATGCATAGGGTCTGCTTGAAGTGGGAGTCGAGAAACTCAAACTGCCGACGATAGTCGCTAGGCGGCGGCTGGGAGGTGGTTGGATGGTTCACAGATTGGGTTAGACGTTGGTAAAAATCCTCAGCGCTAAACGACACCTTATCGATGTATTGGTGATTGTCGATCGTGACTCTCAGCGGCACCAAGTGGAGTGAGTGTTTTTCTAGTAAATCGTCGGGAATATCGGCCCCAGTGTCGGCCACAATGGCTACTTTGTTGCCGCTGCGAACAGAGTGAGACTGGGTCTGCATGTCGTCCACTTTTTCTCGACTAACCTCACCGAAACGCTCGGCCACCGCAAACACTTGCTTCGGGTCATTGGTGTGAATATGAATCCGCATCTTGCTGCGGGTGCCGGCCAATACCATCGATGATGCGGGCAGTTCCGCCAAAGCTTCCCGCAAGCGCCGTTTATCCAGTGCGTCAGCACTTAACATGCACTCGGTACAGTATCGATGGGTCACATCCGATGTGGGCAGGGCTTCGGGCACCTCACCTTCATCCAACTTAAGCCCAACGGGCAACACCGAGGTCACTTCTCCTGTTTCGGAAAAATCCTGCACGCCTTCCAGAAAGTCCACAAATCCCTGTGCACCGGCATCGACCACTCCCGCTGCCGCTAGTACATCCAACTGCTCAGGGGTTTTCGCCAGCGCCTGCTGGGCCTGAGCGAGTGCACTTTGGAGCAGATCAGGGACATTGGACACGTTAGCGTCAACGGCACGTTTAAGAGCAAGGCCATGCTGGGTTAATACCGTTAGCATGGTGCCTTCGCGCGGTTCGCCAATGGCGACCTGAGCGCTGCTGGCTGCCTGCCGGGCGGCCTCAGCAAAGGCCGCCATATCGGCCTGGGCTACACCCGCCATAGCCTCAGCAAACCCCTGCCAGTATTGAGCGAAAATGGCGCCGGAGTTTCCTCGCGCGCCATCAAGGGCCTGATCGGCCACTTGCTCCAAAAAACGGCCCAGGTGATGTTCCACCTCGCGGGTGGCACCGATGAGCACTGCGTGCATGGTTAACGCCAAATTGGTTCCAGTATCGCTGTCGGCCACCGGAAAAACGTTGATGCGGTTGATGTAATCACGACGGGAAATTAAGCGATGGATTCCAGCGATCAACGCACCGCGCATCCACGCGCCATCAACCTGGTCTACTGCGAGGGACTGATCAGCCTGAGTCATAACGCTTATTCTACCAGCGCTAACAGTGAGATTTAGCATTCGGCAGCGCGGGATCTGCGATAGGCCCTGGTCAGTGGTTGGCCAACCCCGTGAGCAGGATTCTGGTCAGGTGAGACTCACCAATGTTTGGTCAAAGCCCCTTTTTGCCAGCCGTGGCTAAAACCCAAATCCAAACCAACTCCTTGTTTTTTATACTCATTTAAATTTTGGCACGTAATTTGATTGTTGTTTTTTGCAGGCCATAAAGGGTGAAAAGACATGTTATTGAATCGATCTGGAGTAAAACGCTTAGCGATAGAGAGCATTATCGCGTTGTCGCTGGCCTGGGCATCCCTTCAGCTGGGTCAGGTTTATGCCAGTGAGCAGACCACCGAAAAGGTCTGCGGTGAGGGACTAACGGCACTTCAGAGCCCTAGCCGCGCAATGCATCATAAATTGTCTAATCCATGCCAACAGGAACCTATTGCCAGTGAGTAATCAGCCCGCCAACGACGGCTTCGAAAAAGTAAAAAGTGTTTTGGGTAGTGGCCCGGACCAGGGCTGGGTATTTGGGGTGTGTTCCCACCTGGCCAAACGCACCGGCTGGGATCTGTGGGCGGTTCGCGCGGTCATGCTGGTCGCGTTGCTGATTATGTCCTTGCTAACCCTGCTGAGCTATTTTGTGCTGGCCATGCTGATGAACGAGACCCGACCCGGCGCTCAACGTCGTATGCGCCGCTGGGCCGGTCAGCTCGATACGGTGTTCGACACCGTCAGCGCTGGCGTTAAACGGTTTTTTGCCGACAAAAAATCGGCCAGTAGCTATCAACAGGATTGGCGGGAAGAGCCTCGCGCTTAAGCGGGGAGCGCTAGTCTCCTGGAATTCAGCTCTAGGGCTCTCGCCGCAAGGTGATAGTGAAGTAGGCTGGGACGGCCATGGAGATGGAGGTTAGACCAGCGATTTCACGCAGTTTCTCAATCCCATTGCCCAACCCCAGCACTCGCATATTCAGCAGCACCGGTTGGGTGGAATTGACCGTCAGCCGATTTTCCTCAGCGCTGATTTGAACATTGGCGAGTAACGGCGTAGTCACGCCCAATAGATTGAGTTCGGCCGGCAACTTGACCGCCTGGCTTTGCCCAACGCCAATATCAGCTAACACCGCCAGATCCACCTGCCCTGTCACCGTCGCCATTTCGGCGCCGCCGAATACGTGTTCGTGAATCCGGTCGTTACGGATTGGAATCTGGGTATCTAAACTTTTGAGATCGATGTTGAGGACAAAACGGCCATCGTTGGCCAAGCTTCCGCTGACCGCAGTAAAACGATGAGATTCGGCAACATCGACATTTTTGGTGGAAACGAAACTCAACGAAGAGGCGGTTTCATCGATCTCCCAGTCCGCAGCGCACAGTGGGCTGGCACATAGCAGGGCCGCGGCCCACAAAATTTGTTTCATGATGGATCCTATTTTTGCCGGCGAACCGGCGACAACATACGTAAGATGGTCCCCAGAATCATACGTCAGTGCCATAGATGAGCAAAATCGAACGTCTCTACCATCTGCATAATCTCTTAAGTCAACGTCGAACACCCATAAATCGCCAGGACCTTATGGAGGAACTGGGCTGCTCTCAGGCCACGCTGTACCGACTGATTAACGATTTACGTGACCACCTGGGTGCCCCTATAGAACAAGACCCAGAGGGACGGGGCTTTTTCTATGAACAACACCCCGGAGTTCGGCCATTTGAACTGCCCGGCGTCTGGATCAGCTCCGATGAGCTGCGAGCCTTGATGTCTGCACGGGAGTTGCTGGCAGGTGTTCAACCCGGCCTGATGGACGATGCGTTGGCGACCTTGCAATCGAGAATCGAAAAACTGCTAGACAATCAGGGAATCAACCTCGCCACCCAAAGCCAGCGTATCCGCATATTGCACCAAGCCAGCCGGCTGATTTCCGGTGAACAGTTTGCGCCTGCCTTGGACGCTCTGGTCAATCGCCAAAAGCTGACTATTTCCTACCAATCGCGCACCAGTGACGAAACCACCCAGCGCGATATTTCGCCCCAACGACTCACCAGTTATCGCCACAACTGGTATCTGGACGCGTGGTGTCATCTTCGCGAAGGACTGCGCAGCTTTGCGGTAGAGAAAATACTCAGCGCCGACACAACGTCAGAGGCTGCTTTAGAACTGGAAGAGGCCGACCTCAATCGCCATTACGCCAGCGCCTATGGCATATTTTCTGGGCCGGCCAACGAACAAGCAGTATTGAGATTTTCGTCCCGCACAGCGCGCTGGGTATCCGACGAACTGTGGCATTCTCGACAGCAAGGACAGTGGTTGGACGACGGCCGCTATGAGCTCAGTCTACCCTTTGGAAAAACCGCCGAATTGGCCATGGATATCCTGCGCTATGGGCCAGAAGTTGAGGTGGTATCACCGGCTTCATTGCGCCAGCAAGTGATAGAAATGGCTCAGCAAACCGTTCAACAATATGCCCGTTAGTGGGTGGCTATCCACTGAAGATACTCATCGACCACCGATGCAGACTTTTCGAGCTGCGGAAGATGGCCCACTCCTGGCAAAACCTTCACCTGGGCGTTACCAATCAATCCGCTCAAAGTAGCAGCACCTGACGGATGCAATACCTGGTCGTCCTCACCCCAAACGATCAACGTTGGCGCAGCGACCTGCGAAGCTAGTTGCTCAGCGGACTTAGAGGTCTTTAAGTCGGCAAATATCGCCTCCAGACGTGGCTTACGCATCGCCTGAGCTTGACCTAGGTATTGAACAACCGGGCCCGGCATAAAGGGACGTTTACTAAAGACCATGTCCAGCATTAGGTCAAACTCTGCCCCATTGCTAGGGATCAGCGCATTGGGTTTTCCTTCGACGACGGACTGTATAAAGGGTGATAGCGGCGGTGTGTTGACGCCAGCAGGGGCTAACAGCCAAAGGGATTGAATGCGCTTCGGCGCCAACGATGCTAACGCCAGAGCGACATAGCCTCCCATGGAATTGCCACCCACATGAAATTGCTGATGACCCAGGTGGTCCATAAAGGCCAGCACTCGATTGGCCTGAGCAACAGCGGTGTAGCGATTATCCAACGCTGAACTACTCAGGCCGAAGCCCGGTAGATCCGGCTGCACAATATTGAATTCTCCCTTCAGGCGCCGGGCGACCCGATTGAAGTTATCCTTGTCGGCGCCAAAGCCATGCAGAAGAAGCAAAACCGGCAAGTTTTTGTCGAAATTGTCGCTGGCAAGGTACGCCCAACGCTCATCGCCGATGGTTTGTGCTTGGGGCGAGGTATCAGCCAGCAGACGTTCTGTGGCGATCACCATCCGATACACCGTGCCGGGCGCACCGAACCACACAGCACCTAATCCAGCGACAAACGCGGCGATGATCCAGAAACGGGATTTCTCAAGAAATGAGAAAGCCATCAGGCACAGTACTCCCTATTCACACAGATCATTAAGAGGTAGCTGCTCATGTCGACAATTATACGCACCGATGTCAGTTGCATGTTGTTTGCGTGGGCCGTGATCGGCCTTGGCGTATGGCTACTGACACCCTGGGGCGCGGCGCTATCAAGCCTGATTGGCCCCATGTGGTTATGGTGCGGATTGATTCCTGGCTTGACCTGGGTTTTGCTTTGCCCTGGCACATCTATCCGCCTAGTGAGGGCTGTGGCCCGAGCTCTTTGGCGCGCCGTCCGGGCGACATTGGGTAGGTTTGTGGCGACCTCGCGCCGGCACGCTTACTAGCAGGGGGCTGTGCCTAGATCTGCGACCCGATACACCATCAGAGATATCTCTGCGGGAGCCGTCCACCGGTCAAATCCAACAGCCTGGTCAAAAACCTATTCTGACCAGGCTGCCGTGAATTAAAACGTTTACTTACCCCAATTCTGCGAGGTCACAGTCAACGTCACCGTTGCGGTTGTCGAACCCCCAAACCCGTCTTCAACGGTATAGGTAAACTCATCACCGCCCCACCAGCCTGCCATGGGGGTGTATTTAATCTGCTGGTCGGCAGTAATCATGGCCATGCCGAAAGGTGTTGAGGCCTGTACCGAAACAATGGTCAGCGGGTCACCATCAGGATCAGAATCATTGGCCAACACATCAATGATTACATCCGTGTTCTTGCGTGTACTTGCGCTGTCATCTTGGGCCACCGGGGCTGTGTTAAACGCATCCACTATCACCGTCACTAAGCCTTCGGCCTGTTGACCGGTGCTGTCCTGTACCGTGTAGGTGAAGTTGTCTGATCCGACAAAAGGTCGGTCCGGAGTGTAAAGCAATTGGTCACCTTGCTGCGTCACCACACCGTTGGCAGCAGTACCAACGGCCACGATCGTCAAACTCTCTCCGCTGTCGTTGCTGAGTGCATCAATGGTTACCGGCTGAGTCCGAAAGGTCACCGCTTGGTCATTGGTAACGCTGATCGGCGGGCGTTCCAAAATGGTAATCACGACGTTAGCCGATACCTCACCACCGCCATCGGCAGCGGCGTAACTGAACGTATCGGTACCAAAGAAATCAGGGTTTGGGGTGTAAACCACCTGATTACCGCTGATGCTTGCGGTGCCATTGGCCGGTTGGGTCACCGACGCCAAGGTTAATGGGTCCCCGTCCGGGTCGCTATCATTGCCAAGCACGTTGAGGGTAACCGACTCGTTCTGGTTAATCGTCGCGGCATCGTCCTGGGCCGAGGGGAAGGTGTTAACAATCACCTGAGCACCCAAGCGCTGCTCGGCATCAATCTCCGCGTAACGATAAGTGTCGACCTCACGTTTGTGGGCAATGGGGTTTTTCAACGCCCGCTCAAGCCAAGCTGGATCATCAATTTCTTCACGTTCCCAACGCACGTCCGTGCCCGCGGCGACAGCTGGGGTGATCACCACCTCTTTGTTGCGCTCTTCGAGGGTGACAAACGAAATTTCCACCCGCCGGTTCAGCTTGCGATTCGCCTCAGAGGTATTAGGTACTGCCGGCTGACTTTCTCCTAACGCTCTCACCGCGAGACTATCGGTCTTGATGCCGTTGCCGCTTAAGAATTTAACCACCGAATCGGCCCTTCGCTGGGACAGGGATTGGTTGTAGTCGGTGGGCGCAAGATCACAGGTGTGACCTGAAACGGTAATCTTGCCAATCACGTTCGAGGACTGAATTTTTTTCAATACGCTCTGCAGACTACCCTGGGCAGCGCCTTTTAACAGCGAGCGATCCAGATCAAACAACACCGCTTCATTTAAGGTCGCCTCATTTCTTACCAGACGTTGTTCCGTCACAGCGGGTTTGGCTTCAGTGCGAACCTCTACCCGCCGCTCAAGAATATCCCGAGCCGCTTTATAGCTGGGTCGGTGGCGCTGGCCAAAGGCGTAGCGATAAAACAAAACCGCTCGGGTATCGCTGCTGTCGGTGACAAAATCCCCAGACCGATCAAGATACTCAGCTGTTAGTGCCAACGAGTGCGGTGTGCCGGAGAAAAATTTCTCGACACCCAGGTTAACGGTGAGCTGATCGGCACTATCCCGACCCTGCTCAAAATCTAGCCCACCACGCAGACGAATCAGCTGATCGTCAAAATAGGTGCCAACCCGAACGCCGGCCCCGCGGTCATAAGCCCGCTCGAAGATTGAGGTGATAGTGTCGTTGAATTGATCCTGGACAAACTGCTGGTTACCAGTCACCCCGGTCAGTTGGCTAATTTGCGTGTCCACCAGGCGGTCAACCAGCCGGCGGCCGGTGATTGCTTTCATCACATAAGCGCCCCAAAACATGTCTGGGCCTTCCCAACCCAAACCGAAAGACACTTTTCGATCGTCAAATTCGTTCTGATCCAACGCAACAAAGGTCTTAGCGACCCTGGCACTGGTTTGATTTCGTGCCGCGTCCACCAGTGACTCGGCACCGGTTAACCAATGGTAGTTCAGCTTGAGGCCACCACGCTCATCACTGAGCCAAAGCTCACCGATCCAGTTGGAGTCTTCATCTTCGCCAAATACATGGAGATATTCGCCGTGCAGATCGCCATCGTCATCGATGCCGATACCCAGGCGCTGATAGTCGCCGGTGTAGGAGAGCCGGGCGTTGCCATCGCTGCCGGAAAAGCGCACGTTTTCCCCTGAATTGTCCTGAGCAGAAACGCCAGCGCCAAAGGTCAGGCAGGCCAGCGCAGTTACAATTTTTAGCTTGGTCATTGGTCGATCCATAGTGCCGGGCATTTTGCCCTCTATTTGCGCACGTTATCACATAAAAAAACCGCCACAAGTGACCTAGTGACGGTTGTTGACAGCTGCCCTGAAAAAGTCAGTCTTTCAGCACAAACGTCACTTTCAAGTTCACCCGGTACTCAGTGATCTTGCCTTTGCTGTCCAAGGTTACTTTTTGGCTCTCAACCCAAGCACCTTTAACGTTTTTCAAGGTTTTTGCGGCACGTTTGCACCCTTGGGCCACTGCATCGTCAAAGCTTTTCTCAGATGATGCGATGATTTCTGTAACTTTTGCGACTGACATATATATTCTCCTGTTAAACCACGATTCTTTGGTAAGCCCCGGCTTAGCTGTTACGAGAAACCACGCGAGGCGTGGTTACCACCCTATTGAAACACAAAGTGCGGACGGATTTTAGTTCCGAAAATCTGTTGAGCCCGCAGTGGGATATGGAACGGGGTCTGGTGTCTTTTTAGGTCACCGCCCGCTGCCGCTGGGCTTCAAACATCATCAATGCGGCCGCTACCGAAACATTAAGGCTTTCAATAGCCGGATTAATCGGTATTCGTGCAAGGTGGTCGCAGCGTTCCCGAACCAGTCGTTTCATACCCTGTTGTTCACCACCCAACACCAACACCGTCGGCCCGGTCATATCCACCTCATGCAAAGTTTGGGGGGCATCAGCAGCAGTGCCCACGACCCACAGACCCGCAGCCTTGAGCCCATCGATGGTTCGACTGAGATTGACCACTTGAGACAATCGAAGCAGTTCCGCGCCGCCAGCGGCGGTTTTCCTAGCTGCCGGTGTTAGCTCAACGGCCCGATCTTTGGGGTACACCACCGCGTCAATGGACGCAGCAGCGGCGCTGCGCAAACAGGCTCCAAAATTGCGTGGGTCTTCCAAATGGTCCAACACCAACACTAGAGGATTGTCGACCTGCTCAAGCTCCCTTAGCAACTGTGATTCGCTTAGCAGTGCCCCGCCGCGATAGTGAGCAACCACCCCTTGGTGGCCACGCCCATGTTGGTCCAGGGTCTTTCTATCAACCCGCCTAACCATTACCCCAGCTTGCCGCGCCAGCGCTTCCAATTCGCGAATTCGAGAATCCTTGCGGTCACTAGATAGCTCGATACCCGTCACGTTGCCAGGGTCATTCTTGACCGCGCTGTGAACGGCGTTGATGCCTACAAGAGCTTTTAGTTTTCCCTCAGACACACTCAGCCAGCCTTCCCGTCAATGCCGAAATCCACCTGTCTGTCATCGGTATCCACGCGCAATATCTGGACCGATACCTGATCGCCCAAGCGATAGCTTCGACGGTGTTTATCACCGGTCAGCGTGTGAGTCAGTGGGTCAAATTGGTAGTAATCGTTAGGCAAGGTGGTGACGTGGGCAAGACCGGAAACACCCAGACCATTAAGCTCGACAAACAAACCGAATTCTCGAACGCCAGTGACCAGCCCTTCAAACACCTCGCCAAGATGGGACAACATATAGGCACATTTAAGCCGCTCGTCCACATCGCGAGAGGCATCTTCAGCTCGGCGTTCCGCCATCCCTGCATGTTCGCATTGGCGAGCAACGGCTGTCAGCGCATCCTTGTCTGCGCCAGCTCCGGGCGTGACCTTTTTTTCCGACAGGGCGATTAATGCGCGATGGACCATGAGGTCGGGGTAACGGCGAATCGGCGAGGTAAAGTGAGCATACGCCTTCAACGCCAAACCAAAATGCCCCGCGTTACTGGGTTGATAGACCGCCAACGACTGGGAGCGAAGAACCAAGGACTCAATCAGTGCCTGCTCTGGTCGCGCGGTGGCTTTGCCCAAAATATCTGACAGATGTTTAGGCCGCAGCCGATCGGCTGGCGGAAGCTTGATGGCCAATTCGCCCAATGCACCGCGCAGATCTTCCAGCTTTCGCTCCTGGGGCGGCGGGTGGACTCGAAATGCACATGGCACCTCAGCCTTTTCCAGTGTCAGGGCTGCCTGCACATTGGCCGCGATCATGCATTCCTCAATGATTTTATGAGCATCGTTGCGCGAGCTGGGCTCAATTTCAGCGACTTCGCCAGCATCATTAAATTTGAAATAGACCTCGCGCCCACGGAAATCGATAGCACCCCGTTTGCTGCGTTGGCGGCGAAATGCCTGATACACCTGATGCAACGCCAACAAGGATTCCTGAACCTCCGAGGACAGCTGCGGCGCTGATGGGTCTTGATTTAGGAACTGCCATGCTTCCTGATAAGTCAGTCGGGCATGTGAATGCATCACAGCGCGATAAAAACGGCTGCGTGTCACTTTACCCTCCGCACTCACCTGCATTTCGCACACAACACACAGCCGGTCCACTTTAGGGCGCAGTGAACAGATGCCATTGGACAACGCCTCAGGCAGCATGGGTATGACCCGATTAGGGAAGTACACCGAGGTACTGCGCCGTTTGGCTTCATCATCCAATGGCGTGCCGGGTCGCACGTAATTGGACACATCTGCGATGGCAACGGTCAGCGTCCAACCTCCGCGAGTTTTGGGCTTGCAGTGCACAGCGTCATCGAAATCTTTCGCATCAAAGCCGTCTATGGTGACCAGCGGAAGTTGACGCAAATCTTTACGCTGCGCCCGATCAGCATCACTGACATGATCCGGGATCGTCGCTGCGGTGACCTGGGCCGGCCACTCAAAGGGTATGTCATGGCTGCGGATTGCCACCTCAACGGCCATCGGCGCATTGATGCTGCGGCCCAAAACCTCAACAACCCGCCCTACTGCCCTGTGCTTTCGGCCCGGCTGCTCAGTGATTTCAAGATAGACAAAGTCGCCACTGCTAGCCTCGCCAGCGGCGTCCGCTGGGATCAGAATATCTTGATTGATTCGCTTTTCGTCGGCGGTGACAAACGCCACTCCAGATTCGCGATAAAACCGCCCCACAAGGTGACTGTTTGCGCGCTCCAATACACTAACAATGGCACCTTCAACGCGGTTTCTGTGATCGATCCCCTGCACTCTTGCCAGGACACGATCACCGTGTAAAACCCCACGCATCCAACGCGTTGACAGATACCAATCGTCACCGCCTTCGTCCAATGCCAGGAAACCGAAACCATCAGGATGACCAATGACCCGGCCAGGCTTAGCTTCCAACTTCTGCGCCACGCCATAGCCGCCGCGTCGATTCTGAACCAGCTCACCATCACGAACCATCGCTCGCAGGCGCCGTCGCAACGCTTCTAAACCGTCGTCATCGTTGATGTCCAATGCCGTAGCTATATGGCTGCGTTTCATCAGTTCACCACGCTGTTCAAGCAGCATCAAAATGGCCGCCCGACTAGCAATGGGTTTTTCGTAACGCGCCTGTTCCTGCGCTGCCTTAGGGTCAACGAAGGGTTTGGACTTTTTTGGAGTTTTAGATTTCTGGCGAGGAGCCATGGCGGCATCTTACGGGGCTTGGGACGGAATAACCACTGTAGATTAATCTAACAAAAAAGGGCCGCGACAATTGTCGCGGCCCGCCAGGGTATCGCTGTTCAGGAAACGTGAAGTTCCTAGATGCTAGAGATCATGGTCGACGGGCGATGCGCTGCCCGTCCGCTGCATGGCGACCTAGCCGATTTGCCTTACCAGCGCTTTTGCCACTGCAGGTACCACTCACGACCAAAGCTGTTGTAATACCCGCCAGCATTGATAAACCAGGGCCAGTTGGCATTGGTTGGGTCGGTGGGTGGCTCCTCATCAAAAAGGTTGTTGATTCCCAATTGGAACTCACCGATCTCACCCCAGTCGTACCGCAACGATCCGTTAACGGTTAAATAGTCATCGATAAACTGTTCGCCAGCCACTCGACCGGTGACCGGATCAGAAAACGCATTAAGACCCGGCAGCTCATCGATGTACGCGGCCCGCAGCGTCGCGCCAAAGGCTTCATAGTTCCAGTTCACCGTGAGGTTATGGCGGAATTCGGGCAGCGATGCTAAAGCCAAATTTTCGACTTCTGGCTGACCTTCGGCAAACTGCGTTGTCAGGGAATCCACCCAGGTAGTCTCCCACTGAAAGGCAAACAGACCCCAATCGGTGGTATCCAGGTCGTATCGGACGGTGGCATCAACCCCAGATATTGCTTGGGTGGAGAGGTTCAAGGCTTGAGCGGTAATCTCTCCTCCATTCAGCGTTCCCGCCGCATCGCGAGTAATCAGATCACAGAAAGCGGCATCTGGGGAACCGGTACTCAGGCCGGCACACTGGTTCAATATAAACTGACCGGTAGGGGCGGCAATGATGTTTTCCAGCTCAACGTCATAGTAATCCACCGTCAGCGACAGTGCGTCCAGAGGCTCCCAAACCACACCGACGTTGATGCTTTCACCCTCTTCTTCTTCCAGTGCAGAATTGGCCCCAATCAATACCCGTACACTCTGGACCACATCACAGGGGTCATTAGAGTTGTTTGGATCTAGCCCCGTGGGTGAATTGGGATCACCCCCGGCTGCAATACACAGTGGCGAATCGACAACGCTGGAAAAAGCCCGAGTGGTTGAACCAAACAATCGTTGCAAATCCGGCGCGCGAAAGGTGGTTCCGAAACTTGCTCTTAACAACAGATTGTCCAGTGGTCGGTACTGAAGCGCCGCTTTGCCAGTTGAGGCGCTGCCGGTCTGGGAATCATCGTCATAATCGTCGTAACGCGCGGCCAGATCTAACTCAAGCTGGGAGAACAGCGGAATATTGATCTCTGCGCCCAGCGCAATGCGATCTCGTTGACCGCCGCCCGCTGAGCCGCCGTCCGACGCATCACCAGATAAGGTAATGGGGTCTCTCCGATCAAAAAATTCCTGATCTTCCCACTCGAGAACACCGGCAACGGCCAGCGGCCCCGCCGGAAGCTCCCAGGGCAAGTAGCCTGACAACTGCAAATCAGCAAATCGGTTGGTCGATTCCGCATCGGTAAACGGCCGGTGAGAGGTGGCAGCGACAACATCATCGGGTATTGGTTGAAATAGATCCAAGCCGTTGTCAATTTGCGCCTCAAACGCCGACAGGATGATCGACCCACCCCGTTGGGAGAAGAAATCCTGTTTGTTGAGGGAATAGGCAGCCTCCCAATCCCAACCGTCGCCGAAGGTTCCATTCAATCCAAACAAACCACCAAAGGTCTGGGTTTCGATATCGGTGGTTCGTGGGCCGTATTCAAACAGGCGTCGGGTGTACAC
>CAZLJY010000071.1:0-20230 GCA_964559945.1 uncultured Gammaproteobacteria bacterium
ATTGTCGTCAGCAGGCTGGCGAATTCGTTCCAGTACGATATGCGCGTCGACCTTTTTCAGTAGGTCCTCGACCACCGCTAGCTGTTTGTCAGTTAACCCGGTCTGGTCGCTGCTCATCAAGACGGTGATGGCTGTTGCGATCATCAGCACGCCAGCAATTGCCGCGGGAATTAGCCAAGCCGGCCGTTTTTTGGCTACCGGAGTTTGCCCTGATACCCGGGTTGATGCCCGGGTTGCCGCATTGGACGTGCCGCTGGTTGCGGCGCCACGTTGGCCGGTGGCTCGCTCAATATCGCGGGTTACCCGCTCAGGGAC
This sequence comes from uncultured Gammaproteobacteria bacterium, assembly GCA_964559945.1. GTDB lineage: Bacteria > Pseudomonadota > Gammaproteobacteria > Xanthomonadales > SZUA-38 > JANQOZ01. The sequence continues at coordinate 316 of CAZLJY010000071.1, forward strand.
TCGCAGAGGTCCTGAGCCAAAACGCGGGTCGGAAAATTGGTCGGAATTAAATAACTTGGTTTCGCCGCTGAGCCGCTCGGCAAAAGCAGCTTCAGTCATCACCAGTTCTTTGATCGCTTCACAAAACCCCAGCATGTCCGGGTAACGATCGTCTTTGTCCTTGGCCAGCATGTCGTCAAGAATCGGTTGCAGTTCCGCCACCGCTTCGGGCAGGGCAGGAGGGGCTTCCTGCACATGCTGCATAGCGAGGGCTAGAGGCTCCTCCGCTTTGAACGGCAACTCGCCGGTAAGTAACTCAAAAAACATGATGCCCAGGCTGTAGAGATCGGCCCGGCCGTCAATGTCTTTGCCGGTAATCTGCTCCGGGCTCATGTAGTAAGGCGTGCCTACCACCATGCCGGTTTTGGTCAAACGGTGTTCAGAATCGGTTTTGCGGGCAATGCCGAAGTCGGTTAGAACCGGTGTCAGTTCATCCCGGAACATGATGTTGGAGGGTTTCATGTCCCGGTGAACAATACTGTGGGTGTGGGCTAGGTGCAGCGCGTGGGCAACCTGGGTACAGATGCGAATACACTCGGCAACGGAGATGCCGTTTTTCATTCGCTCCGAGAGTGTGCCGCCCTGCAGATACTCCATCGCCATGTAAAAGTGCTCACCCTGCTGACCGATGTCATGGATAGGCACAATGTTGGGGTGATTGAGTTTGGCCAGCATTTGGCCTTCATGAAGGAATCGGCGCTGGAAATCTTCGCCAGACAGCGAGTCCCTTAGCACTTTTACCGCGACCTCGCGCCCCAGACTGAGCTGGGTCCCCAAAAACACACGCGCCATGCCGCCTTCGCCGATTTCGCGAATAAGCTCATAGCCGTCAATCTTGATATCTACGGCCATGGTCTAGCGGAGTCTGCGCTGGGCGCAGACGCTAAATCCCGTGTTCCTCACCCTTCCCCTGGTCCCTGGCTTGTGTTCTGGCGATATTACCGGCGCTAATAACAGATATTAACGCAATTTCGCCTCTCAAGTTGCTGAATGTAACGAAATTTTAAGCTCAGCGGACGTTTTAGAGTTCGTCTTGCAGTTTGAGTAGAGCCGCGACCGACATGGCGTCGGTAATGATTCCCTGGCGCGCCAAGGCTTGGGCCGCCGTTAGCGGCAGATGGCATAACTGAAGACTTTCTGTGGGGTCCGGGTCTGGCGTGCCGATTGTCAGGTCAGTGGCAACGAAGATCTCGGCCCGTTCACTGGTGAAGCAATTGGAAGTATGCAGCGTCATCAAGTGGCGCCAGCTGGCAGCCTTAAGGCCAGTTTCTTCCCGCAGTTCCCGGGCAGCCTCTTGTTCTACGGGCAACTGCGGGTCGCCGCCGCCTTCGGGAATCTCCCAGCTGTAGCTTTGCATAGGGTAGCGATATTGTCCGACCAGCCAGGTATATCCATTGGCATCAATGGGAACGATGCCTAGGGCCAGATTCGCCGGCTCCACCACGCCATAAATGCCTGGCTCATTAGTCAGATGGCGGACTTGGTCTTCGCGCAGCGTCAACCAACTGTTTTTGTAGATTTCCCTGGACTTAAGGGTCTGCCAGGGATTGGGCTGCGCCGGCGGTAGCCAGCGCGCTGGATCTTTTTCAAATGGGGTCAAGCGCTGTCCAACGGTCGGGCTAACCGAGTTTGCCGGTTAGCTCTGGTACCACATTAAACAAATCCCCCACCAAGCCAATATCCGCCACCTCAAAGATCGGTGCGTCCGCATCTTTATTGATGGCAACAATGGTGCCGGCGTCTTTGATGCCGGTTAGGTGCTGGATGGCACCTGAAATGCCAATGGCCAGGTATAGGTCAGGGGCAATAATTTTGCCTGTCTGTCCCACTTGCATGTCGTTGGGTACGTAACCGGCGTCCACTGCAGCGCGCGACGCGCCAACGCCAGCGCCCATCGCATCAGCAAGCTCATAGATAATGGCAAAATTCTCTTCGCTGCCCAGTGCCCGTCCGCCAGACACCACTTTGGCGGCTGACTGCAAGTCCGGGCGTTCGCCACCAGAGGCTTCCAGTTTGACAAAACGGGTGTGGGAGGGCGAGGTCACAGAGACACTGGCCCCTTCGATGGGGGCTGTGCCGCCAGCGCCTGTAGCCGGAAAAGATGCGGTACGCACGGTGCCAGTCATTACCTGATCAGCAGGGACCGACACGTTAACGATGGCGTTACCAGCGTAAATTGGCCGTTGAAACTCATGGCTGCCCAAAACTGCCATTACGTCGCTGACTTGAGCGACGCCCAGCAGGGCCGCAACTCGTGGCAGTAAATCTTTGCCGAAGGTGGTTGATGGCGCTAACACATGGCTGTAGTCGCTGGCCATGGAAACGATGGCGGGAGCCAGCGCCGCTGCTAGTCGGAATGCATTATCAGCGGTGGTGACCGTCAATACTCGGCTGACGCCCTCAAGTGTTGCGGCTTGGCTCGCGGGCGCATCGGGCGCGTCGGCAAAAACCACCACATCAATATCTTCGCCAATGGCCTTTGCACAGGACAAGGTTTTAGCGGTGCTGGGGTTCAGCGCTTGGCCGTCATGTTCGGCAATAATCAGTATTTTTGACATTACACCAACCCTTTTTCTTTGAGTGCAGCCACTAGGCCATCAACATCCTCGACCATCACACCGCGCTCGCGCTGAGAGGGCGGCGCATAGGTAGAAGTGGTGACGAAATTGCCGGTCTCCACGGCCAGATCGGCCAATGGGATGGTGTCCAGCGGCTTTTTCTTCGCTTTCATAATGTCGGGAAGTTTCACGAATCGCGGCTCGTTAAGGCGCAAGTCCACGGTAATGACCGCCGGTAGATCCACCTCAATGGTTTCCAGGCCGGCATCCACCTCGCGAGTGACGGTGGCTTTTCCATCGGCCAGGCTAACCTGGGAGGCGAAGGTGGCTTGAGGTCGGTCCCACAACGCGGCCAGCATTTGACCGGTCTGGGAACAGTCGTCATCAATGGCCTGTTTGCCGAGAACCACCAGCTCAGGTTGCTCTTGGTCAATCAGCTTTTGCATCGCCCGTGCGGCTGTCAGCGGCTGAATCTCTTCGTCAGCAGAGACCAAAATGGCTCTATCAGCGCCCATCGCCAGCCCGGTGCGCAATTGTTGTTGTGCAGCATCGGGTCCGATCGTCATGACAATGACTTCCTGGGCGTGTCCAGCTTCGCGCAGGCGCAAAGCCTCTTCCAGGGCAATTTCGTCGAAGGGATTGATGCTCATCTTGACGCCGTCAGTGACAACGCCGCTGCCGTCGGGCTTAACCTGCACCCGAACGTTGTAGTCGATGACCCGCTTAAGGCCAACCAGAATTTTCATGCTTAAGTGCCGCTCTTGGGGTAAATGGGTAAACGGTCAATGTTAACCGCCTAGGAAGGTCAGCGCCAGTTGCGGGATTCTGCGAGAAGTTGTTCCGATTGCAGCGCATAGCCTGGCGTGAACTCGAAACCTAGCTCATCGTCCTGGGTATGCACAACCTGGCCGCGGGCGGCCAAAATTCGGTCCCGGTCGAGGACGAAATACAGGCGGTAAATTTCCTCGGACGGGTCAGGCCAGCCTTCAGGCCTGCGCACCATCACACCACCGGCAGAAACGTTGCTCAGTTCGGTCAAATAAGCCCGATCGCCGAGAGTGATGAACACCCCAGCGTACATTTTCAGTCGCGGACTTAAGCGATGGTCCTCTGCGTCAGACCTGTTCGACGATGGTTTTCTATTCTGGTCGGACATCCTGGAGAGCCTCAAACCGGTTGGCATCACGATTTTTTCTGACCTGGCTAGGGTCCCAAATTCGGCCATTCATGGCCAAATGCACACCGCCGTCTAAGGTTTGGCAGGCAGCCACGGCGCAGCCGATATTAAACACTGCGTCGCTCCCGATAAAGCGTGCTGGATTAAGCGCGCCGGTCAGCACCACCGTATTGTTTGCTGCCGCAGGTGCCAGTGCCCTGGCGGTTTGCACCATGGTGTCGGTGCCGTGGGTGATCACGAAACGGTCCCCTGGGTGTTCCATCACCGTCTTTACGATGAGCTGGCGATCGGCGTCATTGAGTTCCAGCGAATCTTTTCGCATTAGCGCAACCAAGTCGAAGCTCAGCGCTACGTTAAACGCCCGAAGAATTTCGCCAATTTGAGGGTCGCCAATCTGATAATCGCTCTTGGCGTCGAAATAGATCTTGTCGATGGTGCCGCCAGTGGCAATGAAGGTCATGTCCATCGGTGCATCATAACCCCTGTAGCAAGCGCTGTGCGGCTTGGATGACCAATCATCGGGGGTGACCGAGCCGGTGAACCAGCGGGTAGCCATGCGATGCTCAGTTATTAATCAGGCACTATTTAGGTGCTGTCCAGGCTGAGTATCCATGGGCCGGACCGACAATTTGCCTGATAGACTATTGGCCATGGTCATTAAGCATTCATTCCATTGCTCCACTGAATTGGCAACGGCTTTTTGTCGTCGCTTATCAGGGCTGTTGCTGGTCGTCAGTGCATTTTTGCTAGGCGCTGGGCCTAGCCATGCCATCAACCTGCGCGAAGCGCCGCTATTGGCAGAACAGATCGGTTACCGTCTAGATCGGGAGCTGGGTTCTGCCCGAGCCGCTCGACACCACTTGCTGGCATGGCGATTGCACTCAGCCTTGGTAGGGCGAGAATTTGCCGCTGGAGATCTGATTCAAGAGCAGGCTCTTCGCTGGGAAAACAATATGGGTTTGCTGGAAACCGGTCGCAGCCGATCTCTTCCTGCGTGGTTTTCACCCATTGAAATGGGCACGCTAGAGCCGCTGTTATTGGGCCATTTGCCTCAGGTGGATTCTGCCACGTGGCATGCCAACCAGAAACGAGCAGCTGCTGATGCGTTGGTTCGACGGGTAAGCGCCGATCTGGCACCGGAGTGGGTTGCTCAACAATATCCACCATTGTTGGCCTGGGCCAGAGATCATGCGCCGATGATTTGGCAATCGCTGCTTACCTCGCTGGCAGAAAACCCGGATTGGGTGCCGTTGGTAGCGCCCATATTTGCCGATAAGTTAGCGCTGCCTTTGGATGCGCCCTTGGCTCAGTGGTTGGAGCTGACTGATCAAGCGGGACTTGAGCTCAAAGCGCTAGAGACGTTACCGGCGGATGCCGCGCTGAGCTTGTTGGCACGCCAAGCTCAGTTGCTGCAGTCCGAAGAATTGTTGGTTGAGCGTGCCGGAGCGCCGGACCTGCTGTTGGCGCCCTATTTGTTGTACCGAGGCAACGATCAACCGATGGCATTGAATTTCGCCATGGTCTCATTGGCAAGAGCTCTGGCCGATGTGGAGCGTGGCGGGTTTGCTGAACTCGTTGAGGTGTTCACGGGAGTTGTTGGTATGGGCTTGATTGAGCCCTCAACCTTGGTTGACCAACCACTAACTGACAGTCTGGAAATTCTCCGCAGTATTGATCCCTTATTGTTAGCCCAGATGTCCCAGGTAGACCCAGCACTCAGTGATACGTATCTGCGATTGCGCCAGTTGCTGGGAGATGCGTTACAGCGCGAGCCAGCGGATCGAGGAAGATTCTTGGGTGAGCTTGCCTCGTTGCGCGCAGCCGCCGACCGTCACACCTCGGATCTTGAGGGCTATTTGCAACAGCCAGTGCGTGGTCGGGTTAGCGAAGATTTAGACATTTGCCTCGACCTGAGTCGGTTCCGCGGGCAGTACCCTATGGAGCCGATTACCATTGAGCAGTATTCAAGCTGTTTGTCGGGCTTTGTGAGCTGGGGACTTGAGTTTTCCCGATCTGCTGAGTTATCAGGACGATCAAGCGGGCCATTTGAAGTCGGCAACCTGAGTCGTGAACTGGCCCTCAACCCTTGGCAGCGAATTAACTACTGGGTTGGCTACGTGGATAGCCGCTATCAGGCCAACTGCGGCCCCTTTGATGAAACCCTGGTCAATCCCCTGGAGTGGTCATTGGCGGCCAATGCCTATGCCTGGTTTTCGGAACGGTGGCCAGCGTACGTTAACAGCCAGGAGCAACAAGCGGAGATCGCCCGGCTGATGTCTCGGGGTGAATCGGTATTGGAGAATTTACGCCGCATGGACCAGTGTCGGCGATTCAGCGATTCGCCAGGCCGGTCGGCGCTGCGAGTGGTGATGGAAAGCTATGCCCAGGCGCTAGATTTGGCAGTGGCAGAAATGGGTGCTCAAAGTGAGCAGTTTCGAGACCAAAGGCTCGAACCTGGGGCGGACCTGCGGCTGGACGGCAACGCTGAGCAAACCACCAATTATCGGCCGGAGTCCCTTCGGGTGCTGCCCTGTAACGGGGTTGCACAATGCGGAATGGATCAGGAGCTGCTTCCGTCCCGAGCCCTGTTGGGGTTGTTACCCCAGACCTTTTTGCTTGCCGACCAGGCCCGAGTTGGCCAGCTTTCTGCCTGTTACGGCAATGTGCAATGGATTGAGCGTCGTGGTGAACCTACCCGGGTTGGCAATGCGGCGATGGCGCGGTACTCGGGGCGCCTGAGTTTCGATTTAACAATTTCGTTCAGCACTCTCAGGGAGCCTGTTCGACAGATGCGCTTGACCAGCCAGGACGAATACGAGTACTTGTTCGGCGCCAACAGCCCTGAAGTTCTCAACAACCCATGTCCTATTGATCTGGTTGGCACCCAGGTGGTGTCTCAGTTGCCCTCGAAGGGCGTGCGACTAGTGCCCTCAAGGCTAACCTTTATGACAGCGGGCAGGGCCGACCCTAGTCAAATTTTTGCCAGTCAATGGGCTCAAGGCAATGAGTGGCGAGATCGTTTTGTTACCGGCGAAGGGGTAGAGCTGCTATCAGAGCAATCGGCAGAGCCATTGATCGAGCCAGTAAACAACCGCCTCAATGCGCTGTATCAACAGTGGAACGATGTGGTTTATGTGTCGTTATTGGACGCTGACTCCGGTACCGAACTGGGAAAGAGTATGTCCGATGTTGAGCGAGAGAAACGCTTGTTGATCAGTTTGACCCGACTGCTAGAGCCCTTTCAGACCATTCGCGAACCGGCCAATCGGGCTGCGTTGTTTGGGCCGTCCGGGCTTTTTGATCGGGCGCGTGCTAATGAGTTATCTCGTCAATCGGTGCCGGTGAATCAAATTCCTACGCTGGCACTTGGGTTATTGGAAGACGCCCGATTTTTATTCGGTGGGGCATCCACATCTGCCCGCTCCAGGCAGGCCGAACCTCTGATTACCAACACGCTGGCAAGGCTTGAAAGTTTACGTTACCGACTCAGCGCGTCGGGCCAAAATTAATCCGGCATACAGTCCCAGGCATAAGCCGCTGACGACAATGGCAGCAAATCTAGGCTGATCTGAAGCGGTGGCTTCGGTAATGCCGTGAACGAGGTAGGGTAATGACACCATGCAGCCCACAAGGCGCGCTTTATGCCGACCCGAGATAACCCACGGCAAGCAGACAAGCAGGGGAATTAACAAAAATAGCGCAGCCCCTATGCGTCCGTAAGTCAGCCATGTGAGCCACCAGCCTTCCACCCCGATGAGAGCGACAAACATCGCAATAAACAGTCCTTTCATCATTGCTGCAGCTTCAATGCAGTGTCTGCGAGACGTTTACCTAATGCCTTGCACAATAATTTTTCATCCTGGGTGAGAGTGCTGCTGGCATCGGGGCCAGACACGTGGCTGGCGCCATAGGGGGTGCCGCCACTGCGAGTTTCAAGCAAGGCCCCTTCGCTGTAAGGAATGCCAACCAGCAGCATGCCGTGGTGCAGCAACGGCAACATCATTGATAGCAGAGTGGATTCCTGACCACCGTGCATTGAGCCGGTTGAGGTAAATACCGCGGCGGGTTTCCCCACATGACTGGCAGAAAGCCAGTGAGCGCTGGTGCTGTCCAGAAATGCCTTCAGGGGCGCAGCCATGTTGCCAAAACGTGTGGGGCTGCCCAAGGCGATGGCCTGACATTGGAGCAGGTCTTCGAGGCTCGCGCAGGGTGGGCCGTCACTGGCTTGCTCGCCATTTAGCGGGGCAACGGTCCGCAGCCTGGCGCTGGCTTCAGTGCTTTCTACCCCACGGGCAATTTGCCGAGCCATGGCAGCCGTGCTGCCGTGGCGGCTGTAGTACAGAACCAAAATTTCGGTCACAGAAGCGCTCGCACATTATCCGGTGGACGGCCAATGACCGCCCGTTTGCCGTTACTGACGACCGGGCGCTCTAGTAAAATCGGGTGTTGGTTGATCGCGCGGATGATTTCGTCATCACTCATCTCATCGGCGTTTAAGCCGTTGTCTTTGTAAACCGATTCGCCTCGGCGAATAAGGTTGGCTGCGGGCAACCCAAGGCTCTGCAGTAGGCCTTTTAACGCCTCTTCGCTGATCCCTTCTTTGATGTACTCGATGACTGTTGGCGTTTGTCCGGCTTCCTGCAAGATTTCCAGGGACGCCCGGGATTTTGAACAACGCGGGTTGTGGTAAATGGTGAATTCAGATGCCATAGTCAGATCCATGAAGTGCGCGCGAATAATACCACCAGCAGGAAGGCTTAAGCACAAGCTTTCGCCATTGCACAACCACCACGGTCTCACGAGCGTCAATCGGCCATGAATTTTCAGCTGTCACCGAAACTGTTAGATCGCCAGCGCAACTTTGCCCTGATCCGCTACGTGTTGGGGCAATTTCAGCGTGATAACTGCCTGACCTTCGCGGGAATGCTTACCTTCAATACGCTGCTGGCCCTGGTGCCGTTGATTACCGTAATCACCATGGTGTTAGCCGCGCTACCCGTCGCTGATGACCTAACCGCGCGGTTTCAGGCCTTAATTGCCGACTACCTAGTGCCAGAAAAGCAGGACACCATTCAGGAGACCTTGTTCGGCTTGGCAAGCCAGGCCACTAAGCTGTCGGCCACCATGGCTGCATTTTTGCTGCTCACCTCATTGATGCTGATGGCGACGGTGGAAAAGACCTTTAATCAGATCTGGGGCGTGAGCACTTCGCGACCGCTGGTGAGCCGGTTTTTGATTTTTTGGACCACCCTGACCATCGGGCCGATCCTAGTGCTTGGGTCGTTGGCCTTAAGTTCTTACTTTTTTTCCCTGGAAATCCTAAGCAAAGCGCCGGCAGCGGGACCACTGTTGGCCTTGGCTAGGGGCTTAGGCCCTTTTGTTGCGCTGGCCATGGCCTTTTTCCTCTTGTTCATGATCGTGCCAAATCGCACCGTACCTTGGCGCCATGCGGCGATTGGTGCGGTGGTCACTGCATTGCTGTTTGAAACCGTTAAGTGGGGTTTTGGCATTTATGTGCGCAGTTTTGATGGATATCAAAAAATCTATGACGCCATCGCTGCGGTCCCTATTTTCATTTTGTGGATCTATCTGCTGTGGTCGGTAATTTTATTAGGGGCGTCGTTTACTGCGTCCCTGGGCAGTTTTCGCTTTCGCGAACATGGCGATGCCTACCCAGTTCAGCGAGAATTTGTCTTGGTGTATCGGCTGGTTGGCCATTTGTGGTCGGCGCAGAATACCGGTTCTGGACTGACCACTGAGCAACTGCTCAAGCTTGAACCCGGGGCTGACGACCACCAAGTGCAATTGTTGCTGGAAAACCTGAGGGTGGCTCGTATGGTCCGGCGAGATGAGGAAGGATTATGGGTGGTGAGCCGAGATCTTCGCCAAATAACCCTGAGCAATCTTTACCAGACGGGCGGTTATGTTTGGCCAGGCCTCAGTGATTTGGAGTCAGGTCGGATGGACCCCTGGAATGCCAGTTTGGGTGAAATACTCGCAGGCTTGGATCCAACTATGCAAACCGCACTGGACCAGGATTTGCAATCACTCTACGCACAACCCGGTCTAACAGACTAGAGATCATCACTTCAATGTATAGGAAAACCATGAATTTTTCGTTCGGCCGGGTTTTGACCGGCATCAGCGCAGGGGTCTTGCTGGCGGCTATAAGCCTGGGGCAACAGGTCAATGCACAAAGCGCTGAAGAAGCAGCTATCGCTGAAGACCCAAGCTTGCTGGATTTTCAAACCACTGACGTCAGGGGTGGTGAGGTGGATTTATCCAGCCTTGCTGATCAATGGGTGGTGGTCAATTTCTGGGCGACCTGGTGTAAGCCGTGCTTGAAGGAAATTCCCGATCTGTCCGACCTGCACACCCGTCGCCAGGACGTTACCTTGATTGGACTTACCTTCGAGGAGACAACCACAGAGGCTGTGGCCAAGTTCCTCGAAAAACATCCGGCAAGCTATCCCATTGCCTTGGTTGACGTATTCGACCCGCCAGCGCAGTACGGCACGCCACGGGTGCTACCCACCACTTTACTGATTGCGCCAGATGGTACCCAACGAAGACGGTTTATTGGGCCGGTAACCAGTCAAATGATTGAGGATGAAATTGCCGCGCAGCAGAAGTCCGAAGGCTAGCAGGGTGTTGGAAAAGCCAGCCTAGGCTTTTTCAACATCGAGAACGACAAACGTCATTTTCCGTTCTCACACTTTTTCAATGACTTGCCGTCAATGAAAATGTCGGCGAAGTCATGTGCCGAGCGCGGAAACCTTGAATTCCGATGTTTTCAGCAGGCTACTTGTGCTTGTCCGAGGTCTTGTGGCCTGGCGGCGATTAGTCTCCGAGAGCCGCCAACTGGGCGGCTTGGTGCTCTTGAATCAGCGGGTCAACCAGTTGGTTGATGTCGCCTTCGACAACTTCTGCCAGCTTGTAGAGGGTTAAGTTGATTCGGTGATCGGTCACTCTTCCCTGGGGGAAATTGTAAGTGCGGATGCGCTGGGAGCGGTCACCGCTGCCCACCAGAGAGCGACGGGCTTCCGACTGTTCGGTGGCCTGGGCTTCGCGCTCGGCTTCAACGATCCTGGCAGCCAGCAGGGACATCGCCCGGGCTTTGTTTTTGTGTTGAGAGCGTTCATCCTGACATTCCACCACCGTGCCGGTCGGCAAATGAGTCAGGCGAACGGCTGAGTCTGTTGTGTTGACGTGCTGCCCGCCGGCGCCCGATGATCGGAAGGTGTCCACCCGCAGGTCTTCCGTGCGAATTTCTACAGCCTCGATTTCAGCCACTTCGGGCAAGATTGCCACGGTACAGGCGGAGGTATGAATGCGGCCTTGGGATTCAGTATCCGGGACGCGTTGAACACGGTGTGCGCCGGATTCAAACTTCAGCCGCGAGTAAGCGCCCTGTCCAATGATCCGGGCGATCACTTCCTTGAACCCGCCGTGCTCGCCGGCACTGGCGCTGAGTTGTTCCACTTGCCAACGTTGGCTTTCGGCGTAGCGAACGTACATGCGGTAAAGGTCACCAGCAAAAATAGCCGCCTCGTCGCCGCCCGTTCCAGCCCGAACTTCTAGAAAAATATTGCTGTCGTCATTGGGGTCGGTGGGTAGCAGCAATAACTGTAATTCCCGCTCAAGCTGATGCAGCTTTTGTTCACCGTTCTTGAGCTCTTCGCGAGCCATATCTAGCATCTCAGGGTCGGATTCACTACTCAGCATCCCTTTGGCTTCGGCGCAGGCTATCTCCGCGGTTTGATAGGCAGATAGGGTGCTGGTTACCGGCTCCAGTTGCCCATACTCCTGGGACAATTTACGAAATTGCTGGGTGTCATTGATCACTGCTGGGTCGGACATAAGCTGGGTCAGCTCTTCATGTCGTTCCACCAGAGTTTGGAGTTTATGACGAATAGATGGGATCACTGATTGGCAGTCCTCAAGAGGGATCGTCGGCGGAGAACAGCTGGCGGGCCGCGTTGAGTAAATCTTCGCGGCCCTCTGCGGCTGCCTGGCGCAATTTATGGGTGGGCTGATGCAGGATTTTGTTGGTTAGAACATTAGCCAGCTGTTGCATAATTTTCTCTGGATCGCCGCCCGCGGCCAGTTTGCGCTGGGCATCAGCAAGTAGTGAGTCCTTCCACGCCCCCACCTGCTCCCGATATTCGCGAATGGCCCCGGTGGCTGCCAGTGAGCGACGCCAGGTCATGTAGCCTTCAACCTCGGCGCTTACCATGGCCTCTGCTACAGAGGCGGCCGCCTGCCGATTGGATTGGCTTTGCTCAGTGATTTTTTGTAGATCGTCTAGTGTGTACAGGTAGACATCTTCCAATTCGCCGACGCTGGCCTCCACATCCCGAGGTACCGCTAGATCGATCATGAAAATTGGGCGGCGTTTACGTTTTTTGAGTGCCGCAGCCACATCGGTTTGGCGAATGACCGGAGCGGTTGAGCCGGTTGAGCTAATCACCAAGTCGCACTTACTCAGGTGTTGGGGTAATTCTTCCAGAGCGATGGCGGACCCGCGGAATCGGTTGGCCAACTCAGTGGCGTTTGCTAGGGTGCGATTGGCCACCAGTAGGTGTTTGACTTCACGTTCCACTAGGTGTCTGGCGGTCAGTTCCATGGTTTCACCAGCGCCCACAAGAAGCACGGTCAGGGACGATAAGCCATCAAACACTCGTTGCGCTAGCTTGACGCCGCTATAGGCAATGGAAACGGGGCTGCGGCCAATCTCCGTTTCGGTTCGCACCCGCTTAGCCACAGAAAAGGAATGTTTAAACAGTCGGTCAAGAGGGGCGTTAAGGGTTTTGGCGTCCTGCGCCATCCGGTGCGCATTTTTCAGCTGGCCCAGAACCTCAGGCTCACCCAACACCATTGAGTCGAGCCCAGCAGCGACTCTCAGCATATGACGCACCGCATGTTCTTCCCGATGGTGGTATAAAAACGGCGTGAGCTGGTTTTCTTTTAGCTGATGGAATTCGTGTAACCAAGTTGATGGGCTGCGGTCATCCTTCGCATCCATAGAGCAATACAGCTCGGTTCGGTTGCATGTGCTCAGGATGGCGGCCTCATTCACGCCGTTTTGCGACAATAAACCGCGCAACGCCTCGCCTGTAGCATCAGGCGAAAACGCGACAACCTCCCGCAGGGAAACCGGTGCGGTATGGTGATTGATGCCGACAGCAAGTAAGGACATTGGGTGAGGTTTTGGCAGAATTGGGTTAAAGCAGCGACGATAATAGGGTTACAACTGTCCACTGCTCAAGTGTTTAAGTTCCTAGATTATCGGTTTCGAACATTTAATGGTCGTTTTGCTGCCCATTCGGGGAACTAATGTCATGCCCAACGGCCAAATATCAAGGGCGAGTATCAAGAGCTCTGGCGACAGAGTGAGATTGGCCCAGCAAACCCAACGATGGTGCAGTATCCTTATTATCAGGCCCGCCAAGGGCTGATGGCACAGCGCAAACAGGAGAAATGAATGAAGTCTGCCGTTAAGCAGAAGGACACGTCCACAACACCGGTGGCGGTGAACACCTCCACCGCATTACTCGGGGCCTGTCTAAGCCTGATCTTGTTGGCAGGGTGTGCCAGTCGCGGAAACGAAGTGGCCAGCGCGCAGATACCGGAGGAATTGCAGCGGGAGGACAACCCTTTTGCGCGCACAGATCCCAAGGTGCTTTATTACGTTGGCGCCGCTGAAATCAGCGGTCGGCGGGACCAGCAGCAGGCCGCGGCGGAGTATTACGCCAAGGCCGCAGCCCTGTCCGATGATCCACGAATTGTGGAACGAGCGATTCAAGTGGCATTTTTCGCCAATGACCAAGCCCTGGCTGCCAGTGGGATTGGTCGCTGGTTGACGTTAGAGCCCACCGGGCTTGAGCCCAATCGGCTGGCCGCTATTTTGCGCCTGAAACAAGGCCAGCTGGAGCCGACCTGGCGACATATCGTCACTATGCTGGAGCGGGACGATTCCCCCAAAGTGTGGGAAGCGATCATCAAGATTATTGCCGGTGCCGAGCAGCGCGAAGTGGCGGCAATGGTGTTTCGCCGATTGACCCAGGAACGCACGCCTCCAGCGGACGAGACTATTGTTCAGGCGCTGAGCGATCTGGCTTTGCAGTTTGGGGCTATGGGGCTGGCAGAGGTATATGCCACCCGCAGTATCGAAATTAACCCAAACAACGCCACCAGTTATTTATGGCGTGGACGCTTGCGAACCTCACTCAATCGCTTGGATGAAGCGCTGGAAGATATGGCGAAGGCTGTTGAGCTTGAGCCGGAGAACTCCCAAGCACGTCAAACCTTTGCTGCTCTGCTTGCCGAATCGGGACGATTTGAAGAGGCGATCGCGCAGCTAGACGACGTCGCTCCGACACCCTTGGTGCTGTATTCACAAGGGGCCTATGCGCACTCGGCCCAACTGGAGGAAAAAGCCAATGGCTATTACCAGAAGCTCATCGATCATAAGGCCGAATCCGACGACGAAAAATATTTCCTTTTGGGGCAGCTTTCCGAAACCCTAGAAAAACCCTTTGAGGAGTCGGTGACCTGGTACGGCCAGGTGCGCGGTGGTGATCGGTTAAACGATGCCAGATTGCGCAGTGCGGTAGTTTTAGGGACCCATGGTGAACTGAATAGGGCACGGCGTATCCTTAAGCTGATGCAAAACGGTAACGAGCAGGCAGCCACCCGTGCTTATTTGGCGGAGGCAGGATTGTTGCGTGAGCTTGAACGGCCAGAGGAGGCGCTAGGAGTATATTCTCGAGCCTTATCGTTGTTGCCGGAAAATACCGATTTACTGTTTGCTCGATCCCTGCTGGCGGAAGATCTGGAGCGGCTGGATATGGCTGAAGGCGATTTGCGCCGGGTGCTTGAGATTCGTCCCAATGATGCCAATGCGTTAAATGCCCTGGGCTACACTTTGGCCGATCGCACAGATCGCTACGACGAAGCTTTGGTGTTGATCAAACAGGCCTACGAGCAGATGCCGCAACAGGCAGCGATTGTCGATTCCATGGGCTGGGTGTATTACAAGCTCGGTGATCTGGAGCAAGCACATAAGTTTCTCAGTGAGGCCATTGAGCTGGACTTTGACCCGGAAATTATCGCCCATTTGGGTGAGGTGCTATGGGCCATGGGGCGTGAGGACGACGCCCGGGAAATGTGGCAAAAGGGCTTGGTCGATATGCCAGACAGTGAAGTGATACTGGAAACCCGGAGTCGCTTGTCAGGCAAGTAGTGATGTCCGGGGAAAGGTTCGGTCAACACCGTGGCCGTGGCGCAGGCCCAGAGATGTACCAAAATCTGTACCGCGATATGTTTCGACGTAAGCGCCAGCGAAACCGCGCAGCAGCGCGGGTTGGTTGGTTTGCATTGATCGCTGTCCTGCTATCGGCCTGCGCTGGCCGCGAAGTGGCCCAGCCCCAGCTTGTGTTGTCGCCCAGCGATTGGCAACTGGAAGGCCGCCTAGCTCTATCCAATGGGCGTGACGGCGGCAGCGGCAGCCTTAGCTGGACGCAGCACAGCAATGACTCTCAGCTGGCGTTTGTCGGCGCTTTCGGGCGAGGAGGGTGGCGTCTGACGGTAACCCCAGGTAATGCTGAGCTGGCGCTAAACGATGGCCAGGTCATGGTGGCGCCGGCAGTGGGTGAGCTTGTTACCCGTGCCACTGGCTGGGAGATCCCCGTAGAAGCGCTGACATTCTGGGTTACCGGGCGTGCCCAACCGGGTTTCCCAGTCACCACGGAAGAAAATCCACTGGGCTATCTTGATCGCCTGACTCAACATGGGTGGCGGGTCCAGTTTGACGGTCGGCTGCCGGTGGGTAATGGCTCATTGCCACGAAAAATTACCGCCACCCGTGGATCTGACAAGGTCCGTCTGTTGGTTAAACGCTGGACAATCTAGCGCGCTGCGGTGGTCGAGTTGGTCCAAAATCTGGTATTTCGCCAAATAAGTCCTCGAAAGTTCGTTGACACAGCACCACTAATGGATAAAATGTCGCGCCCGCGCTGGCACCACCGTTCACGCCTCGTTAGAATGCGCGTCGGTACCTGCATCAGGTTCGTGACGACCGATCAGTCATTCGATCGATGTCCGAACGCTTAAGCAGGGAACGATGAGTTTGCCGCTAGGTTTTATTGGGATGTCGCCAAGTTGGTAAGGCACCGGGTTTTGATCCCGGCATGCGCAGGTTCGAGTCCTGCCATCCCAGCCATGTGAAAGCCCGTGCTGCTTGCATTGCAAGCGGCACGGGTGTTTCTCTTTAAAACCGCGGCAATCGGCGGATACGGGACAAAACAGGACACTCAGCAGTGACGGGCATGAGCATCTCCGGAGTACAAATTTTCACGGGTCGGGCCAACCCTGACCTTGCCCGGGAGATTGCCGCACATCTGAATTTGCCGTTGGGCAAGATCAACGTCGGTAACTTCAGTGACGGTGAAGTGATGGTGGAGATCATGGAAAACGTCCGTGGGCAGGAGGTGTTCATTATCCAGCCCACCTGCCAGCCAACGGCGGACAATTTCATGGAGCTGCTGGTCATGATTGACGCGATGCGCCGAGCGTCTGCCAAAAGGGTGACCGCGGTTATCCCGTATTTCGGCTATGCCAGGCAGGATCGACGCCAGCGGTCTGCCCGGGTGCCGATTACCGCCAAGGTGGCGGCGAAAATGATTGACTCAGTGGGAACTGATCGGGCCGTCACGGTAGATTTGCACGCTGACCAAATCCAGGGCTTTTTTGATTTGCCACTGGACAATGTTTACGCGTCGCCGGTACTGCTGGCTGACGTTTGGCGTCAGGTGCCGATGGACGAACTGATTGTGGTTTCGCCGGATGTGGGCGGCGTTGTTCGGGCGCGGGCTCTGGCTAAACGGCTGGATGACGCTGACCTGGCCATTATCGATAAGCGCCGGCCTCGCGCTAACGAGGTGGCGGTGATGAATATCATTGGCGATGTCACTGACAAGGTTTGCGTGATTGTGGATGACATCGTTGATACGGCTGGTACGTTATGTAGCGCTGGCCGAGCGCTGAAAGAAAAGGGCGCGAAGAAAGTGATCGCCTATTGTGTGCATCCGGTGCTGTCTGGGCCTGCGTTGGACAACATTGAGGCATCGGAGCTCGACGAGCTGGTGGTGACAGACACCATCCCACTGTCGGAGCGGGCCAAGGCGATGGGTCGAATTCGCCAGTTAAGTGTGGCCCAGATGCTGGCTGAGACGATTCGCCGCATCTCATTTGGAGAGTCGGTCAGTTCCATGTACGTGGACTGACCTCATTGCCTGCCGCCTGGTCGCGGATGGCAGGTATCTAACTAATGGAGTAAGTGATGAGTACAACGATTAAGATCCCCGCCTCGCTGCGGGAGCTGCGTGGAAAGGGTGCGAGCCGCCGTCTGCGCCACCAAGGCCTGGTGCCTGGCATTTTGTATGGCGGAGACCGGGATCCGGTGTCGCTACAAATTTCGAGCCAGTTTCTGTCCCATGCGGTACAGAACGACGCCTTCTACACCTCAATCTTGGAGATTGCGGTTGATGATGGCCGTACGCAAAAAGTCATTGTGCGCGATTTACAGCGTCACCCGGCAAATTCCGATGTCATGCACGTGGATTTTCTGCGTATCTCCGACACCGAGAAACTGAATATTTTGCTGCCAATCCACTTCCTTAACGAAGAAAATTCACCGGCAGGCAAGAAATCCGGCGTGGTCATTTCTCACTTGCAGACTGAAGTTGAGATTAGCTGTTTGCCCAAGGACCTGCCGGAAAGCCTGGATCTGGACCTGGCTGACCTGGACGTGGGCGATAGCGTGAGTCTGTCCGACATCACATTGCCTGCTGGCCTGGAGATAGTTGCTTTGGCCCACGGCGAAGACGCGGTAGTGGTTAATGCTGCCCACGTTGCCGTTGAAGCCGCGCCGACTGATGAGGGCGCTGCCGATGAAGGCGAAGGTGACTCTGGCGATAGCGCCGGCGATTCTGAGGGCGGCTCCGACGACTAACGTCGCCAGGGCGTGGTGCTATGACCACTGAGCTCAACGCAATCGTTGGCCTGGGAAATCCAGGAGATCGATACGACCGAACCCGGCATAACGCCGGGTTTTGGTTTTTGGACCTTCTGGCCAGGGCACACGGCGCTGCATTTCGTTTTGAGCGTCGCCTGCACGGGGACGCCGCAGAAATACGTTTGGGTAACCAACGTATCCGGCTGCTGAAGCCCGATACCTTTGTTAATGAAAGTGGGCAGGCGTTGCAAGCCTTGACCCGCTACTTCCGGCTCGCCCCCGAATCCTGTTTGGTGGTGTATGACGAGCTGGATCTGGCACCCGGGGTGGTTCGGTTTAAACGTGGTGGTGGTCATGGCGGGCACAACGGCCTGCGCAGCATCATCGCGCACTTGGGTACCAATGATTTTCCCAGGCTCAGAATAGGCATTGGCCACCCAGGACAGAAAAGTGCGGTGACTGGGCATGTTCTTTCCCGTCCATCGGCTGCCGACCAAGCGCTGATCGACAATGCCATGGATAGGGCGTTAACACTGATGGGCGATTTTTCCAGCGGGCAGTGGGACCAGGCAACCAAGCAGTTGCATACCCCAGCGCCAGACACCAATAAGGCAGATCAATAATGGGTTTTAAATGCGGTATCGTTGGATTGCCGAATGTGGGTAAATCCACCCTGTTTAACGCGTTAACCAATGCGGGTATCGCGGCGGCCAACTATCCGTTCTGCACCATTGACCCTAATGTAGGTATGGTGCCGGTGCCCGATCCAAGGCTGGCGCAACTGGCAGCGATTGTGGCGCCGGAAAAGGTGATTCCGGCCAGTATGCAGTTTGTTGATATCGCGGGTCTGGTGGCCGGTGCGGCCGCGGGAGAAGGCTTAGGCAATCAGTTTTTGGCCCATATTCGGGAAACTGACGCGGTGGCTCATGTGGTGCGCTGCTTTGCAGACGATGACATTACGCACGTGGCTGGGCGCCTTAGCCCGGTGGACGACGTGGAAACCATCCATACGGAGCTTGCGCTGGCAGACCTGGAAACCTGCGAAAAGGCCATTGCAAGAGTGCAGCGGGCAGCAGGTAGCGGCGACAAAGAGGCCAAGGTTGACTTGGCGGCACTGGAGTTGGCCCTTGCTGGCTTGAACGAAGGTAAGGGCGTTCGGGAGCAAACGCTGGATGATGAGGTGTTAGAGCGCTTGCGAGGCCTCCACTTACTCACCGCAAAGCCGCTGATGTTTGTTGCCAATGTGGATGAAGCAGAGCTTGCCGGCGGGCCCCACCTTGACCAGCTTAAAGCGTTGGCAGATCAGCAGTCAGCGCCGTTGGTGGTGGTTTGTGCGGCTATTGAGTCTGAGATCGCGCAGCTGGAAGAAGATGAGCGGCGTGAGTTTATGGACGACCTCGGTTTGGAGCAATCCGGGCTGGAGCGGATGATCAACGCCGGTTATGGCCTGTTGGGTCTACAGACGTTTTTCACCGCAGGGCCTCAGGAGGTGCGTGCTTGGACCGTGCGACAGGGGGCCAAGGCGCCGGAGGCAGCCGGCCGCATCCATACGGACTTTGAGCGCGGCTTTATTAAGGCTGAGGTTGTGGGGTTTGATGATTATCTGACTGCTGAGGGTGAGGCGGGGGCGCGTGAGGCGGGTCGGCTGCGAATCGAAGGCAAAGAGTACGTCGTCAATGAAGCAGACGTGATCCATTTCCGGTTTAACGTGTAAAAAAGAGCGGCTAAGCGCCCAAAAGGGCCATTAATTGTTGTCTGATTCCAATAAGGTGATTAAAATTCGCCGCTTCGCTTGACTTAGAAATCCCCGCTCATCACAATAGCGGGCTGTTTTGTCGGAGGGATACCCAAGCGGCCAACGGGGGCAGACTGTAAATCTGCTGGTTTATACCTTCGCAGGTTCGAATCCTGCTCCCTCCACCATTGTGTCGGGTGGACCGATGGCGCCAATACAAAGGCACTGACGAAAAAACGGAAAACAGATCAAAACGGAAGGCCATGGGCCCTGTGCCTAGCATTCTGTTTTGCTCTGTTTTCTGCTGTCTGAAGGCGGGTGTAGTTCAATGGTAGAACCTCAGCCTTCCAAGCTGATGATGTGGGTTCGATCCCCATCACCCGCTCCAA
>CAZLJY010000072.1:0-19780 GCA_964559945.1 uncultured Gammaproteobacteria bacterium
GTGTGGGTAAATCCTCTATCTTTGGTTGGGGTTGTAATGGGTCTGCATGCTCCGCTGGACGTAGTACGCCGAGAAGGTGGCGCATCTCGTTCAGCGCGTTGCGGCCCGCTTTTTCGACCGCGGCCATGGCATCTCCTGCGGCTTTCGGGTCTGAAACACTGACGGTTTTGGCAGCGCCCGCTTGCACGGTCATCAAGCTCACTTGATGGGCGACGATGTCATGCATTTCCCGTGCTATTCGTGTTCGCTCGGCAGCCACTGCGCGCTCTGCTTCCACGTTGCGTTGGCGTTCCAAGTGTTCGGCCCGCTCTTCAAGTAGGCGAAGGTATTCGCCGCGAAAACGCAATCGACGTCCAAAATACCAAAAGCCGATGACCAGTCCGGCGGCCAGAGTGCCGCTAACACTGGGTTCATTGAGGATGAATAGGTCCGTGGTGACATACACCAAGGCGACCACCAGGCCACTGATACTGGCGCGGCGTGACCCTTCGTATCGTCCAAGGCTGAACAGGGAAAACACCAGGGCAAAAATCGCACCGTCCATGGAGCCCATATTGACCAATAGCGATGCAAACAGGACAGCGGCATGCACCTGCCAGGCGTGACTGCGCCGCCACAGCAGGGCGAAATTGCCAATAAATACCCAAAGGTAGGTGCCAACGTCCGTTAGGGAGGCGATAGATATCACCCCCTGGTCGCTGCCGGTTGCCCAAAACCACAGCGTTAATGCCAATGAAAGGGCGGCAATAAATACATCGGTGGATTGGGGCCATCGCTGCATTGGCCCCCGCCATGGCTGCCAAACCCCAGCGTCGGGACGCGGTTGGCTAAATTCTGGCAAGACAAAAGGCCAGCGGGGCAGCGTTGGCTGTGGAGGTGAGGGCGCTCATGTAAGCAGCCTAAACCAATGGCAAACCTTCTGTCATGCCATTGAAGTCGGATATTGCCATCGTCCAATCTCCTCCCTTTGGGGGAGAGCTATTTCCGACCTCCGAGCGATGTTTGTCCACCCCCTGGGCCGCAAGATGATGTCCTCCAAAGAGCATTGATAAAGGACAGGCCTATGAACGACACAGTGTTGGCGAGAAGGACATTTAACGAGGCGTTGCCGCAGCAACTGTTTAAGGTTTCGGTCAAGCTTTGGTTTGGTGTCGCAGCCGTGGGTCACTGGATTTTTGTTGCTTACATTTTGATGGCGTTCTATCTGCCTGTTGTTCAACACGGCGCTGATGCACTCAAGGACTCTCATCTACCCTCAGGATTTGTTGAAGGCGACATCGTTGGTAACCTCACGGCGATTGTTCATGTGTTGTTAGCGGCGCTGATCGTTGGGGGTGGGCCGCTGCAATTGATTCCGGCGCTGCGAAACCGGTTTCCCACGTTTCATCGCTGGCTTGGCAGGAGTTATCTTTTTGCCGCCGTCGGCAGTGCAGCGGGCGGAATCTACATGACTTGGTCCCGCTCACCCATAGGCGATGTCTACACGCATCTCGGTATTACCGGTGATGGAGTCTTGATCATCATCTTCGCTGGGTTCGCGCTGTACCACGCTATGGGGCGGCGATTCATTGAGCATCGCCGGTGGGCGTTGCGCCTGTTCCTGGCGGCAAGTGCGGTCTGGTTTTTTCGCGTTGGGCTGATGGCCTGGGTCATGCTGACCGGTGGCATCGGTATCCATTGGGAAACGTTTACCGGCCCTTTTCTCTATTTTTTGGGATTTGCACAGTACCTGTTGCCTCTCGCTGTACTCCAATGGTTTTTCTATTGCGAGGGCCAGCCGTCCCCTGCTTCACACATGGCTTTTTCCATCACCTTATTTGGACTCACCGCACTGATGACGATCGGAATTTTCGCCGCCACTATGGGCATGTGGTTGCCGATGATGTAACGGCGATCATCTAAAGCCTTGCCGAACA
Source organism: uncultured Gammaproteobacteria bacterium (assembly GCA_964559945.1). Classification (GTDB taxonomy): domain Bacteria; phylum Pseudomonadota; class Gammaproteobacteria; order Xanthomonadales; family SZUA-38; genus JANQOZ01. The sequence goes on from CAZLJY010000072.1 coordinate 1,917, forward strand.
ATGGGACTGTGGGGGTTGGGTTACCCTCGCAATAGGCAACCCATTGGAATGACACTACCTCTTTTTGAGTTGTCCGTGGGTGTGACTGGTGGTTGGTGGGTAAGGCCTGATCTTTGGGATGTGTGGATAGCGGGATCAAAAATTGTTTAACACTTGGTGCAATAGATTTGTTATCTTGTCGGTCGACTATCTACCAATAGATAGACATCCTAACACTGCAGATCCTTTTGTGGCCGTCTGACGGCCTCCGGAGAAACACCATGAAACACATTTTCCCGCTACTTTTGTTATCCCTGGCAAGCCAAGTGTTTGGCGAGGCCCAGGCCGATGTCAATTGGTATCAGTGGTCCAGTGAGGCATTTGAAAAAGCCAAGATGGAAAACAAATTGATCATGGTTTATGTGGGCCATGAAGGCTGCACGGCGTGCCGGTTTATGGAAACTCGCACCTTTGCCGACCCTCGTGTGATCGAATTGCTCAACGCCAACTTTGTTCCGATTCAAATCGACAGTGTGGCCGAACCTGACCTTGGCGAACGCTATTCGGATTGGGCCTGGCCCGCAAACGCGGTCTTATTGCCCGATGCCACCCAGGTGACGGCGTTTAGAGGACGAACCTTTCCTGATCGATACGTGGTGGTGCTTAACCAACTGCTTAGTGATTTTTCTGCGGGTAAATTAACGCCAGACCCTAGGCGACCCTACGCGATCAGTTCACAACCGCGATCCACTGCTCTGAGCGAATTGCGAGACACCATAAGAGCAAGGCAAGACCGGGTCTACGGCAAGATGACCTATGGCATTTTTGAAAATGCCGAACCGGTCCGTTCCTTGCTGATGCGCCACCATAGCAATGGCGATGAACAAGCGTTGAAAACCGCCACCCGCGTGCTTGATGGCTTACTCAATCATATTGATCCGGTTTGGGGAGGAATGTTCTACGAGTCCGTCGGCGAATGGACCACCATCCTTCCGGAAAAACGCTTAGAAAATCAGATTGCTGCGTTGCAAGCTTATGCTGATGCCTATCAAATAACGGGAAAAAGCGAATATCGCGGAGCCATTGCCGATGTTCACCGGTACCTGTCCCAATACATGAAGTCTGAGCAAGGTACCTACTACGCAAGCACCCAAGATCGTCTAGATAAAAGCCCTCAGACCATAGATATGCGCTCGTACTACAAGCTAGATGACAAGCAACGCCGCCAACACGGGATGCCAACCTTAGATCATGCAATTTATACCGATCAAAATGCCCGCATTATTACCGGTTACGCTCTTGCCTATGAAGCCACCGGTGAGCAGATCTATCTAGATTCCGCTACAGCGGCCATGGAGGCATTGCTGCAAACCAGGCAGAGCGATGAGGGTTGGATGATCCAGCTCATCCCCGGTGATGAGCTACTGTCAGATGAGCGCTCATTAACTTTTTCCGCTGAGCCAAAAATGTTTCTTAGAACCCAAGGTCATTTTGGTCTAAGCCTGCTGTCCCTTTTCAAAGTATCTGGAAAGGCCGTCTATAGAGATAAAGCGGTGGAGATCGCAAACCATATGCGGGCGGCTCTTGAGGATAAGGATTTAGGCGGCTTTTATGGCGCCCCTGATGATGGTTCACCGGGCCGGCGCAAACCGTTGGAAGATAATGCGGTGGCGGCAAGATTTTTGTATCTGTTGGGCGTGCTGACCAAACAAGAGGATCATAAGGTGGCTGCCGAACGTGCCATTCGTGCATCAACCTCTGATGAAGCGGTTAGAAGAGAAGGTAGAATTACCGGTAACTTAGCTGTGGCCCTGGAACTACTAACCACGGGTTACGTCGAATTTTCCGTTGTTGGCGATACCGGTGATCCGGCCTCATTGGCGCTACTGAAAGCCGGTCGAGAGGTTTTCGAACCTCGTAAGGTGATTCATTTTGAAGCGGCCGGGCGTTACCCTAAACGTAGTAAGCCTGCCATGTACATCTGTAACGACGACGCCTGTTCAGTGCCAATCTACAAGCCTGAAGATGTTGCTCAACAAGCGAAGCAGTTTAGGTCCTCGATCAACGGCTGAGCAGCACGTTAAACGTAAAGCTCAGAATCTGAAACAGTATTTTCTACAGGCTCGTTAGGCGGCGTCGCGTGATCTCGCCAAGTCCGATTGCTTTCAATCCCAGAAAGCGGACGTTACGAGTATTCAGTTGTAGTCGTAGTCGTGCTTTTGGCAAACATCAGCCGTTGTTTGAGGTCCTATGAGTTACGATTGGAATCCATATCTGATATCGCTCGACGTACAGCGTCGCCCAGTATCCGATTTCCTGGCTTTTTAATAAACGTAAGTCGATCGAAAACTGATTCGGATGTCGAGATAAAATCTCTTACCCAGGTACCGTCTCGAGTGAAGTGGCGTTTTGGTTTTTTTCGTTCGAGCAAGTTCTTTAGTTTCTCGGTACTCTCCTGATCATCACCATTTAGAATGTCATGATCTGAGAAGACGTGTCGCACGCACCGATGTGCCTGAATACCGTTAAGTACCCCTAAAGCATCATCAGAAATTTCTTTTCCTACCACCTGAAGGTGTCTCTTGTCGAAGGCTACGACTGCGAAATCCGGATGAATTGGAAGATAGATCATTACAGGACAACCAGACCGAGGATGAGAGAAGATCTTCGATGGATTGTCACTGGTGATGAATTTCTCACCACTATTCGAGCGAAATGGCTGGAGCCGCCAGTGTTCCGCAAACCAATCCATCATCTCTTGAAGGTTAGTGCCATCGCCTCCAACCTCACCGAAAAGGTCCTCATTAAATGCTCGGGACATCGCTTGGTAGACTTCCTTGCGCTCCTGATCAGTCTTATTCTCGTAGGCTACATTTCGAATATTGAAGTCGCCCATAATGAGGATGAACTGGTAATACTCCTTCTTCGTGAGAGTAGCGGCGTCCATGATTTTTTTGGTAATTAGTGGGTAGTCTCGCTCCATATCGTTGAAGTTATGGTCAAACTCAGGAAACTCCTTTGAATATGTGTAGTCGTCCGCTCCCACATCTTTCACAGGCACACAGAGGGACTTCTTGCCATCCGTGAAATAGACCTGGGAGTTGCGTCCATTGTTCCAGACGCCATCATGAGCAAAGAACTTCAAGTAGCAACACGGAACGTAGTGTTGCCACTTCGGACCGTTAGCTGCTGGCTTTATTGCATCTTGCTCAGACATAACTCTAGTTTAGTGGTATCAATCTTTGACTGATACAACTGAAAAAGACCGTTATGGGTGCGGATCTACCCCGCAAGCCGTCTCGCCGAACGTCCTCTATCGGTTTGCAGTGCCAACAAAAGTGGCACGCAGAGTGTGGCTTGTGTCAGATCGCTTTCAGAATCCGACCACACGCCGCCTAACAAACCGATGCAATGGATACTTGACCTGGCTCTGCGGCTGGCTGCGTCAGTCCTCGGTCCAGCTTAAGTTCAGCTGATCTCAGAGGTTGAGGCTGAACAAGAACCTCCAAGCGCCCTCTGGACCCGCTAAAATAACGTTCCATCGCAAGGTAAGACCGCTGATGAGGTGTCCTGAAAAACAAAAGCAGACGCAGCGTGATGGTTGTTTGCACGTCTGCTCTTGGTGTCGAAACGATTGCTAGGTTCGCCTAACCATCAGCGATTAATTTTTTGATGTCATCAAGGCCCAGTGCATTGCCGCCAACGCCCCAGCTTCCGCTGGCAACCTCCTTAATCACAACCCACGTTACGTCTTTTAATTTTTCGCTGGTGGTGTCTGTCACCGCAGCGGTGATTTTGGTGATCAGCGCTTCTTTTTGCGACTGACTCAATTCATCTTCAAATACATTGACTTCGATGTAGGGCATGAAAAACCTCAATGCTGGTGGTGCGTTTCAAGTGATTATCAACACCTCGTCATCAGCGAGCGGCTAGTTTTAGGCAGGGTATTTCCAATCATAAATGATTTATCTGCGCCAAATGGCTAACTGAGATTGATGGGTGCTGACTCCTAGGTTGGCTTTTAACCTACCAACATCTACCGCACAAATATACCCAGAAAAGGACCTGCTAGATCCTTTGCCACAACCCGTTTGTCGACGTGCATTGAGCCCTTGGAATGCGTGTTATGCCCATCCAAGGCTTGGCACTCCTATAAAAGGTGCTTGTAGATAGCGGCGGGAGTTTTGTACTATTTATTATCGGGAAAATAGTTGTGCACAAAAAATGTTCAAGCAAATAGGTTTGTCCGTAATGATGGTTGCTTTATCGCTAGGTGCCGGTGCGGCGGAGTCTAAGATAACACCTGATTGCGCATGTTCTGACCCGGAAATGTCTTTTATCAGGTCGCAAATGCCAGGAACATTCCCCTATCTTCAAGGCAGCCACCATTACAAGAAGGGTTTTTTCTTGACGGCCTTTGAGGAATGGCAGGCCGCGGCTAGGTGGGGGGACAAGCGATCCCAGCAACTGGTGGGCCTAATGTATCTGGAAGGTAAGGGGGTGGATAAAGATTGGGCATCTGCCCATGCATGGATGACACTTGCAGCGTCGCGAGGTGCTACGGCCGCGGTCACTGATAAAAATCGGTTATGGCATGCAATGAGTCCAGAAGAGAAACAGCGGGCGAAAGATATCTTTAAGAATCTCGCCAGTACCTACGGTGATGAGGCCGTCGCTGACCGGTTGTATACCTGGTATCGGCGAGAATTCCGCGGTCCTACGCCTAACCTGGTGTATTCACCGGCTAGAAATGGCGTGCCGGTGATTAATTTTCGAGAAAAGCTAGAAGCTGCCCTGATGGGTGAGGCATTCCCAGACTACGACGTACTTTATCGCGACTTTAGGACCATTGAGCCCGACAACCCAGAGTGAAAATGACTCGCTTGCGGCGGAATTGTTGAGGGATATTTCACTATGCCGGCGCGAAAGCCGCGCCGGCATAGTGAGGCAAGGGTCAGTCGAAGTACACTCGGAAGGTTGCTCCCACGGTACGTGGTGGGTTAGTGCGGAATCCAAGTCTAGCCCGGCCGCCGCGTTCTCGGTCGAAGGAAAGTAAGGCGTTTTCATCCGTTGCATTGTGGATGTACAGCACCGCTTCCCAATTTTCTTTGATGATGCCAGCGCTCAGATTGAGAATGGTGTACTCATCAAGCTCCAAGTCCACATTGGTCACGTCATTACCGGAAGCTCCACCAAAGGGCAGACCGGATACAAAGGTACCTGCGCCGGCGACCTGGTCACTGGGTTGGGTAAATCGATCACCCACATGCTGCACAGAGGCTGACACATAACCATCTGATGGCGAGCCGCCGAAGTTCAGCGGGAAATTCCAGGTGCCGGTGGCTGAGAATTGAAACTCGGGCACTGAGGCCAGCCGATTACCATCTTCCACACCGCCGAGTACTGCGCCGGTGGCATCACGGACGGTTGAGCCAAATTCCGACTCAAGCACACTGCCGGCAAAGGCGAAATCAAAGGACTCGGTCAGTTGACCCCCGACCTCAACCTCAATGCCTCGGGTGCTGGCTTCTTCGACGTTGAAGGAGATCCGCGATGAACAGGAACCGGCGTCTAGGGTGACTTGTAAATCGTCGATGTCGGCGTAGAAAGCGGCTGCATTTAACGTAATACCGTTTTCTAGCTTGGTCTTAACGCCCACCTCGTAGTTGATCAGGGTCTCGTCGTCGTAATCCTGGAAGGAACCAAAAATTAACTCGTCCTGAGGGGTACACAAAGCGGTGTTAAGCGGATCGTTGACCCCACCTAGGCGGAACCCTTGAGACACCTGACCATTAATGGTGGTGTTGTCGGAAAGGTCGTAGCTGGCTAGCAGGCGTGGGTTGAATCCACTGGAGTCGGTTTGGTCTACCGTGCCACTGTCACCCGCGGCAAACAGGCCGCCAGTTGTGATGGTGCGCTCTTCTTCGAAATCGTAGTAACGGCCGCCCAAGGTTAGCTGGAGCTGCTCGGAGAAATCGTAGGTGACCTCACCAAAAAGGGCCAGTTGGTCGATGTCATAGGGAAGGTCGGAATTGAACGGTGAGTCCAGGTCGATGAAGCCGTTGGCCACCGCAGCCGAGGTTCCAGCCCCTAATGCCAGGTCAGTGGCAGTGCCGTATCCAGGGGTCGGCAGGCGCTGGGTGTATTCGCGATCTGTGTTGGAAAGAAATCCACCCACAACCCATTGCCATGGCCCGTCGGTATTAGAGCTAAAGCGCAGTTCCAGGGTGTTTTGTTCAAGATCGGTTGCATCGCGCAGATTTGATGGGAGCAGGACTGCTGATTCTGGGTATCCAAGATCCACGGAAACACTGCCCGTTAGGGCGCTGGCATCACGGCTCACCAGTAGATCGCGATCCAGCCAGCTGGCCACAAAGGTGGCATCAAAGGCATTGAAAGATGCTTCGACAACCACATCAGCCATCAGCGTTTCGTCGGCAAACTCCTCATCAAGTAACAAGTATTGCTCGCGCTCGCCAAGCTGAATCGCAGGGCGGGTGGTGGTATTGGGGTTGGCGAACAGATTAAAAATCTCTTGTCGGTTAAAGCCATCGGTTTCGATGGTTTGGTGGATCAACCGAGGGGTAATGGTCAGCGTGTCGGTGGGCTCAAAGCGCAACGCCACCCGTGCTCCTGATCGGTTACCGCCGTTCACATCGCTTCTTCGACTACCGTTTTCGCCCAAGGCATCGATAAAGCCGGCGTATTCTTGAGAATAGGCGACGGCGCGCAAGGCTACGGTTTCGCCCAGTGGAATGTTCACCATGCCTTTGGCATGACCGCCAATTTCACCGTCGGATACGGAATTAAGATTGACTTCGACCGAGCCTTCAAAAGCGTCTGTGGTGGGTTGGTTAGTTATGTAGCGAATGGTTCCGCCGATAGAACCTGACCCAAACAGCGTGCCTTGTGGGCCGCGCAGAGTTTCCACTCGGTTTAAGTCATAAAGGTCAAAGTCGGGAGTGAATAGGGATAAGGAAATGACTGACTCGTCGAAATAGACCCCCACTTGTTCTTTCACGCCGGGCTGATCCCGGACTACTTGACCGGCAGATACGCCGCGGATCGCCACCTGACTTTGGCCGGGTCCCAGATTTTGGATCGACAGTCCGGCGACATTGCGCGAGAGCTCTTCTAGGTTGGTGGCGCCTAAGCGTTTGATGTCCTCTTCGGACTGGGCGTTCACGGAAAATGGCACGTCCTGGATGCTTGAGGCGCGCTTGGTGGCGGTCACTACCACCTCTTCGATGGGCTGGGCCCAAATTGGGCTGGTGAAAAGGCCCGCAGCAATCGCCGCTGCCAGGCGGCTCATATCAGGTTTATGTTTGGTCAACATCTATATGCTCCTTCGATTGGTACATTTCCTGACTGGCATGGATAAGGGATCAGTCAGGATTGATTGGTAACAGTAGTATACGGAAAAATCAGGGTTTTCACGCACCCAAAAGGGAAAAAAGACAGGTAGCCGCGAAGCGCAAAATCCCCTGCCCAGGGAGATCTTGCGCTGTCGCAAACTTCTTAACTAAGCCTTATCGGTAAATCCCGAACGCGGGTCCCTGTTGCAGCAAAGATGGCGTTGCCGATGGCTGGCGCCACGGCAATTAGCGGCGGTTCGCCCAATCCAGTAGGAAAATGCGTGCTCGGCATGAAGTGCAGATCCAGTTCAGGAACATCCTTCATACGCAGTGGCGAATAGGTATCGAGGTTTCTCTGGGCGACCTGGCCGTCTTCAAACTGGGCAGCCTCGTGCAGTGCAAGACTTAAGCCCCACAGTGTTGCGCCTTCAGCTTGGGCCATGGCGCCATCAGGATCTACCACAGTGCCGCAGTCGATGGATTGCCAGATTTTCTTAACCGTGATCTCGGTGCCGGACACCGCGACATGGGCCACGCAGGCGGTCCATGTCGGCATGCTGCGCTCTTGGCCATGCGCAATGGCAATGCCCAGCCCTTCGCCGGCGGGCAGGGTTTGCCCCCAAGAGCTTCGGTCGCGAACATCCTGAAGCACGCTCGCCAAGCGCTTCGCGCCGCCTATGGACTCGGGCTCCTTACCCGCATTTTTGCCACTGGCGTCCAACATGCCTAGCCGAAACTCAATAGGGTCAGCAGATACTCGGTGAGCGATTTCATCCATAAAACACTCAACGCCCCACCCAACCCAGCCAGGCCCAACCGCGCGCAGCCAACCGGGTAAAAAGCTTCGCTGGGCCAGGTCGTTATTGATCGCGCGCACGCGATGGTTGGCCAGGGTGTACCAGTGATCGGCGCCGCTAATGGAGAAGGTGTCGAATTTACCCTTGCCATCAACACCGTCGGCTAAAAATCCAGGCGCGTTGGTCAACGTTGGCCAGCCTGCAGCGGCGGCATGCTCAATACCGGTCAACGCACCTTGGTCGTCGAAAGAGGCATCAAACTGTTGTACCGAGGGTGACCGTACACAATCGATGCGACTATCCTGCTCGCGATCAAATACCAGCTTGACTGGCTTACCCAGCGCTTTTGCTGCCAGCGCTGCAGGGATCATTTGATCGCCAACAAGGCGTCGCCCAAACCCTCCGCCGAGATAGTATTGCTTAAGCACAATATCGCTCTCGGGCATCTGAAGCGCTTCGGCCAGCACCGGTAATATCAGCGATTGCCACTGGTTCCCGGCGTGTATATGGCACTTATCGTCAACAAACTCCACCAGCGCATTTTGCGGTTCCAAAGTAAAGTGCAAGGCGGTGCCTGTGCGGTAAACGGCCTGATGGTTTTCACTGGCCTTAGCCCGAGCTTTGGCGACGTCGCCATCGTCTATGACCAAAACCCCAGAGTCGGGGTCAGCGGCCAAACGGACGCCCTCGTTGAGAAGGTCAGCTTCAGAGACGCTTGCGGTATCGCCGGGGGTCCAGTCGACGTTAACAAGTTGGGCTGCCTTCATGGCCGCTGCAAGGGTGTCGGCAATCACAACGGCCCAGCCCTGCATGGTGTTACTCGGGTCGGTGAGCCGAAGGGTTTGCTGATACCCGGCCACCGCTTTGGCGGCGCTATCGTCAATGTTTTTAATGGCACTGCCATACCGTGTGGGGGGTATCAGTGGACTGGCATAGACCATGCCGGGTAGCTCTGCATCCAAGCCATAAACGGTTTCGCCGCGGGTTTTGGCGGGGATGTCCAAGGCCTGGGTAGACTTGCCGATAAAGCGGCGTTGGTCAGCGGGTTTGGTGGGTAAGGCGGCCAATTCTTCGTCGCTGAAACTGCGACTGATATCGCCACCTTTGACAATATCAGCAAACGATACCGACTGGTTTGCGGCGGTGACTTTGCCATTTTCCACCTGACACTGGCTTGGCTCAACGCCAAGCAATTTCGCGCCGGCGTCGCGCAACACAATCCGGCCCGCAGCGCCGGCCTGAGATAACTGTGCAAAGGTGGTAAACACGGACCAAGAACCGCCGGTCACCATGTATCCCCAGCGTGGATCTGAATCCACATAGTCCACCGATATGGACTCCCATGCGGCACCAAGCTCATCTGCCACGATTCGGGCTAAAGCAGTTCCCACATGCTGACCCATTTCCGCTTTGGCGATATTGACTCGCACCTGACCCTCAGCGCTTACGTCGAACCACACCGTTGGTGAAAAGGGTTGGTCGTTCATGGCGCCCGCTGTGTTTTTCGGGGTAGGCGCTGGGGTGTCGGTTCCGCAAGCGCTTAGGCCCAGCCCCATGAATAGGCTGCCACTTATGCTGGTCGCCAAAAATTGCCGTCGTGATAGAGGGGTTAACTGACTCATTGTGAAGACCCCTCGCTGGCTGCACGTTTAATCGCCCGGCGAATCCTTGGATAGGCCATGCAGCGACAAAGATTGCCATTCATCGCGTTGGTAATGTCCTCGTCACTGGGCGACGGATTACTTTCAAGCAGTTTGGCCGCTTGCATGATCTGGCCTGATTGGCAGTAACCGCATTGGGGCACTTGTTCGGCAACCCATGCTTGCTGAATCGCTTGGCCTTGCTTACTGTCCAGGCCTTCTATGGTGGTGATCTGTTGTTCTTCCACACCCTGAAGAGGGGTGACGCAGGAACGCACCGGCTGACCGTTCAAGTGCACCGTGCAGGCACCGCACTGAGCGATCCCGCAACCAAATTTTGTACCCTTTAGCTGCAGTTCATCGCGAATGACCCATAGCAATGGTGTGTCTTTTGGACTGTCCGAGGTGACCGTCTGACCGTTCAATTGAAATTTGACCATCGTAGATTCCTTCTTGATTGCTCATCAGCTAACGCCGAGAGCAAAGTTCACTGCCGTCTAAGGGGCTGCTGCAACCTCTACCCCCCAGTGTTGCTCGTTGCTTTGGCTTGGTAGCGCTTTTACAACGATTTCTTGAGTCCGAAATAACGACCTGTAGCGCCTTAGTTTAACAGCCAGCGGATTGCGGTCTGGATTTGGGTATCATCGCTAAGAGTGTCTGTTGGCTCAAAGTTCATCGGTATATCAACTCCAACGCGGTTGTCATAGGTCTTACCGTTGCGGTCAACAAAGACACTTTGAGAGATCATCATGAAGAGATCATCGCGGACCTGATCATATCCCGTTGCTGTTGTGTAGCCAGCGCTTGGTTCGCCGATAAACACCGTGTTCTGCCTTCCCTTAAAGGCCACGGCCACAAGTTCCCCAGAACTGATGGTGTATCGGCTGAGCAAAACGGCAACCTTTTGGTTCCGGTCAATGACAGGTTGATTGGGCATCTCACTGACCAAGTTTCCGCTATCGAAAAACTGTCCGTTCTCGATAACGTAACGCCTGACCGCTTCGCCATTGGCATCCACCGAGCCACCGATATATCCGTCACCCAACAAAGGTGCCAGCCCGGCGATCATAGGATTCATGTTTCCACCGCCATTAAACCTTAAGTCAACAATCCACCGGTTAATGCCGCGACTGGCCAGCGCATCCAGGCCTGCTCTGATTTCATCCGCGTTTTCTTTAATACTGCGATGTGGACCAATGCCAACCACTCGCAGGTAACCTACGTCAGAGTGGAGGGCACGGTGTGAGAAGCGCGCAGACACGTCGTTAATGATCCGATTAACAAAATCTGGATCTCTATGGTCGCTGTCATCCGCTGGCCCTGAATAGGCGGCGACAATCGAAAAATCGTCGGCGGAGCGGAATGCACCATGTCGATCGCCGGTGGCATTGAGTAAATACTGTAGCCCTTGGCTTAGGTCGCTCAGAGTGTGTTTATCCTGGGTTAGCTCCTGATAGCGGGCATTGACCGCTGACCAGTCCACGTTGTCGGCATAAAGCGATGTGTCGCTGATTCGTTTAACGATGGGGTCAATGAGGATTTCCTGTGGGTCGTGGTTGGCGCATGAGATCACCAAGCCTAACGCCGTTAGGTAGGAAATCATGCGAGCCCAAGGAGGTTTTGTTTTCATACTATTGCCATTTAGCCAATGCCAGGGCAGCGGTTGTGGCGCCCCGGTTCAAGTGAACGTGTGCACAACAAGTCGTCAACTGACAGAGACCTAGCATCGCTATTCAATAGCCTCCGGTGAACGAGAGAACATCACCAATTTCAGCATTATTCTGCCCGTATCGCCATTGATCACGCTTGCATCGCTTTAAATATTTGGACGTTGGTGGTCGCTGCCGGTATTAGCCAAGGGCGAAGAATCCGTGATGGGGCTAACGGGTGATAGCAGGATCGTGGCCCTGCGGCGTACATTGCGTCATGATAAGGCAGACGTGTGGGTCGAGCGGGCGTGGTATGCGCTGGGCAAAACCTCAATAGATATTGGTTCTGGAGTAATTGATGGCGCGTAAAGAGTTTGTCCTAAATCTGACCTGTCCAGATCAACCAGGCATTGTGCGAGATGTGAGTGCTTTTGTTGCAGACAAGGGCGGAAATATTATCGACAGCGCCCAGTTCAGCGATCGTAAAACCCAACGATTTTGCATGAGGCTGCATTTTGAATTTGAATTCGTCGAGATTGACAGTCAGATGCTGGCCAAAGATTTTCAAGAGATTTCCGGGCGCTACGAGATGGAGTCAGGATTTCACGATTACGCAAAGCCGGCCCGAGTGCTGGTGTTGGTCTCTCGCTTTGATCATTGCCTGAGGGATCTTCTGTATCGAATCGACATGGGCGAGCTGAACGTAGAAATTCCAGCGGTGGTGTCGAACCATCGTGATGTCTATCAGCTCGTGGCAAGCCACGACATACCGTTTGTGCACTTACCTGTGACCAAAGAAAACAAACGCGAACAAGAAGCGCGCTTGCTGGAAATTGTAAAAGAAGAACGCATCGACTTTGTGGTTTTGGCCCGCTACATGCAGATTTTAACGCCGGAACTTTGCCATGCCTTGCGCGGCCGAGTGATCAATATTCACCACTCCTTTCTACCCGGCTTCAAGGGGGCTCGGCCTTATCACCAAGCCCATGCTAGAGGGGTGAAGTTAATTGGTGCCACAGCTCACTATGCGACGCCGGACTTGGACGAAGGACCCATTATTGAACAGGACGTAACCCGGGTTAGTCACGCCCAAACCCCTACCCAGTTGGTCGCCATGGGCAGAGAAATCGAAACCCGAGTATTGTCCCGCGCGGTGCGCTACCAGGCAGAGCACAGGGTGATGCTCAATGATGATAAAACCGTCGTTTTTTCCTAGCAACATCCCCAGAGCTCTCCTGGCAGTCGCTGAGGCGATGGCTACGGTGGTACTTGACGGTGATTGTGGTGCCGCAATGGTATCGCTGCTTTACCAACGATCACAAAACGAATGGGGGTCCCATTGATGAGCGAGTCTGTATGCCCAGGTTGCCAAGTCACCTTGCCTCTCATGGAGGGGGCTGTGCATCGTTACATGACCTCCACGGCAGCCTGTTGGAACCGTTATGGCGAGCTACTTGCACGCGAATACGGTGACCCTGAGTACATGGCCGTCCACCGTTTTACTGTGGATGCTTATGCGGCGCAGCACCCCGGTGAGCCATCGCCTCAAGCCATTCAATCGGTCGCTGTCCACCTAACGGCGTTATGCGCGGCGCTGGAGCAGGGCTGGCCTTTGTCTCGGTTGCCAAGGCTGTTAAAAAACATGGCTGATAATGGCGAGTTTCATTGGCTGGAACCACCGCGCCATCCCGGCGACTTCACGGTGCTTCATCCACTGTCGGCTACCAATGCCACAGAGCACAAGACCTATGTGAAACAGTGGGCTGAAAGCGTCTGGGGCAGTTGGCATGAACATCACCCTCAGGTTCATTCCTGGCTAAAAACGTTTAGTTGATCAGCCACCCAAGCTTGGGTTCGCGCTTGATCTATTGGCAATACTCAAAATTGCGCTTATCACGGGTCAAATTCATTCTCTACCGGGGTTGATTGCATCCAGGTCTTGATCATCGCGGTCGATGTTGGCCAACAAAGCGCTGTCGCGTCTTTCTGCCGCGAGCCAGTCCTCGACCAGCAAACAAAACTGTTGGGGAGGGAGTGCTTTGGAATAAAGGAACCCTTGTGCTTCGTCGCAGCCCATTGCGGCAAGCTGAACACGATGTTCGTCAAGTTCGACACCCTCGGCTGTGACTTTCAAATTCAATGTGTTGGCCATCGCCACAATGGCTGCACAGATTACGGAACTGTCATCGTCATTATGTAGGTTCATAACGAAACTACGGTCGATCTTCAGGCCGTCAAAGGCAAACTCTCTGAGGTAACTTAATGCCGAGTAGCCGGTACCAAAATCGTCCATGACGACCCGTACGCCGGCATTTTTTAGTTTGGCAAATAATGCTCGAAGGGCGTTGGCATCCTGCATCACTGCGCTTTCGGTAATCTCCAATTCCAGCGCCTGGGGTTTTAGTCGATTTTCCCACACCGCCCGGAGCACAATCTCGCTTAAATCCGTTCGAGTCACCTGATCGGCGGACACATTGACCGATACTGAAAATCCTTCAATCCCTAAGCTTTGCCACTGGCCTAATTGTCGGCAAGCTTGTTGGATGACCCAAGTTCCTAGCGGCAGAATCAAACCGGTGTCCTCGGCCACGGCAATGATTTTTTCCGGCTCAACCCAGCCGCGAGTTGGGTGGTGCCAACGCAGCAGGGCTTCAGCGCTGCACAAGGCGCCAGTATTTAGGCATACGCGGGGCTGGTAATGTAGGCTGAGCTCGCCGTCGTTAATGGCCTGGCGTAAGTCGCCTTCCAGATCCAATGAATCTAACGCCCGTTGTTCCATCGTAGAATCATAAAAGCGGTAACCGTTGCGACCGTCACCTTTTGCTTTAAACATGGCGGTATCAGCATGTTTCAATAACGTATCAAGGTCATCCCCATCTTGAGGAAAAACGGAAATCCCAATGCTCGGGGTGATCACGATTTGACGGGCATCGAGGGTAAATGGTGTACCCATTGCCTCAGTGATTAAGGCGGCGATCTTTCCCGCCGCTGCTTGGCTGTCAAGATTTGGAAGCAGAACAACGAACTCATCGCCGCCTAGACGGGCTACATGGGGGCTGTCACCGGGATCGAGATCCTGGCTCAAGTCTTTGAGTGAATCCAGTGATGAGTCCGTTGACTCAATGACGTTATGCAGTCGGACTGCGACCGACTTAAGCAGGGCATCACCCACAGAATGTCCCAGGGTGTCATTGATCCGTTTGAATTGGTCAAGGTCGATATAAAGCAGGCCGACCTGAGTATTTGCAATTCGCGCGGCTTGCAGGGTGCGCCGAAGACGACGGGTAAACAATTGCCGGTTAGGCAGCCCTGTGATCATGTCGTAATAGGCCAACTTGCGAATACGTTGTTCGTCACTGTGTCGGTCGCTCACGTCTCGGAGCATTCCGATGGCCATTTTCGTCGACTCAGGAATAATTCGCAGTTCCATCATGCGGCGCTTGTCAGCGGAGGGATACTCAAAGGACGCGGTCTTTTGTTCGTTAAGCGCCCGTGACAAACTGAGTTTTGCCTCACTAACCACGTGCTGGGGAAGCACGTTATCCAACCGACGAGGTCCTGCGCTGTCCACTGCGCTAGCACGCCGTCCGGTGAGGTTTTCACTGACCAAACCATCTTCATGAATCAGGAAGATTTCATCGGGTAGCGCCGCTAACAGTGTCTCAAACCTGCCGCGTTGCTCCTGCAGGGCATCGCTTACGATGGTCGAATCGATGGCGTGTTTCATTCTATAGGGCACGCTGGACCAGCGTATGGGTTTGATCACAAAGTCGGTAGCGCCCGCTTCGTATGCGTGCATTACTGTGGCGGAATCGTCACATGCGGTCATTACGATAATCGGTAACGATGCCCAGTCGCTTTGCCTTAACTCCAGGACGAGCTCTATGCCATCCCTTCCTGGCATGTTGATATCGGTGAGGATGGCATCGGGATTGTGCAACCGAACCAGGGTCATTGCCTCATCGCTGTCAGCCGCCAATACCACCCGATATCCATTGGCAATAAGGGTTTCTTCCGCAAGCAATCGAGTGACTGGGTCATCGTCGACCACTAAGACTAGATGTCTGTGCTGCGAGGAGTCGGTCATGCGGATAGCCTTTGAGACTCTTTTGCCTGGGTGGCGAGTGCTGCCAGTGATTGATTGTGTACTTCGACAAGACGCTTAGTTGCCGCCGTGACATCCTCTGCTTTGGCATCGAAGGAAAGGTTTTCCAGAGCCTGGCAACAGGCGCTGAGTCTCACTGCGCCGACGTTCCCACTGCTGGATCGTAGAGCATGACATCCGGCTTTTAGATCTTTCATTGCGTTGTTTTGCGATGCGGATTGGATGTGGCGCACCAGCTCTGTTGAGGTTTTCAAATAGATTTCTGAGACTCGATCGAAAAGGGACCCGCCGTTGCGTGAGGCTAGAGAGCCTAGAGCGTCTACCGTGTTCATATCCAACAGCGGTAGCCGATCTACCGCATCTTCCTGACTCTCGACGATGGGTCTAAGATGGCTTTCCAATATCCCCTTTAGCTGAGAGAACTTGAAAGGTTTGGCGAGATAATCGTCCATCCCGGCGTCCAGGCATCGCTGTTTCTCAGAACTTAGGGCATTGGCAGTGAGGGCAATGATTTTTGCTGCAGGTGTGTTCAACTGCTGCTCATACTCGCGAATTTTTTGGGTGGCGGTATAGCCATCCATTTCGGGCATCTGGCAATCCATCAAAATAAGGTCGAACGTCCCACCTTGTGAAATCCGTTGCTCAACCGCCTGTTTGCCATTCTCCGCAACCGTGACCATGCAGCCTAGGGTGTGCAACATGCCCTCTGCGACCTCGCGGTTTACGATGTTATCCTCGACCAATAGTATGTGGGCGCTAATTTCCGACTCAGGGACTTGATCGCCGTCATGTTGAGGGGAGGGCAACCGAGAATGTTTACCTTGCAACAATGCGCCTAGACAATCGAATAGCTCCTGGGAACGAACCGGTTTGATCAGACTAGAGGCAATGCGAGTTTCATCACGTTGTTGTTGTGAAATACTGTCGGAGATTGAATTTAGGGATACTAAAAATGGGCTGTTTCCACCCTTTTGAGCTCTGATCGCTTGCGCCGTTTTTATGCCATCCATATCTGGCATATGCATGTCGAGCAAGATGACGTCAAAGGGATCAGCGGCATTGCGCGTTACCTCGGCTTCGGCATCTTGGCCGCTGCTTGCGCAGCGCACGTCAATGCCCCACGCGGCAAGTCGGTCAGCCAGAATTTCACGGTTGGTCTGGTTGTCGTCAACGATTAACGCGCGAGCCGCCGGCAATTTTTGAAGTCCCAAACTGGAGGATTCGCCTTCCGCTAGGTCTAGCGGTAGATGAAACCAGAATGTTGAACCTTTCTCGGGGGTGCTGTCTACGCCGATTTCCCCATCCATCAAGGTAACCAGTTGCTTGCAGATCGCCAAACCGAGACCCGTGCCGCCATAGCGACGGGTGACCGATCCGTCCTCTTGAGAGAATGATTCAAATACGGCAGATTGATTTTCTTTAGCGATGCCTATTCCGGTATCCCTCACTGTGAAATACACACCCGGTTGGTTGTCGATGTTTCGTTCTTCAAGGCGAATAACAACTTCACCGTGTTTGGTGAATTTGACCGCGTTGCTGATGAGGTTTATCAATACTTGGCGCACTCTCAAAGCATCACCCAAGCGGATACTGTTGAGGTCGACAGGGATGTCGCAGGCCAGTTCTAGGTCATTTTTGGCAGATTGTTCCGCCAGCAATTCCGCCGCTTCTTCCACCGTGTTTCGAAGATCAAATGGGGCACAATCCAGATCGAGTTTGCCAGCTTCGATTTTTGAAAAATCGAGAATGTCGTTAATGATAGAAACCAAAGAATCGGCAGAAAGGCGAATGCTCTGCGCGTACCGGTACTCCTGAGGCTCCAGGTTGCTGGACGAGAGCATTAGCTCAGTCATACCCAAGACCCCGTTCATAGGGGTGCGGATCTCATGGCTCATGCGCGCCAAAAACTCGCTTTTCGCTTCGCTAGCCGCTTCTGCGCTATCCCGGGCTTGTTTTAGATCATCCACTAACGAGGTTAGTTTTTCATTGGCTTGAGCTAGGCTTTGGGTGCGAAGGTCGACCTCGCTTTGCAGGTGGTCACGATGGGCCTCCAGACGATGATCACGGATCTCTAACTGCTCTAGCATTTCATTGAGCGATTGGGTCAGCGTCGCGATTTCATCGTTGCCTGAGACCTCAACTCGGAGTGAAAAGTCTTCCTCAGTCGAGACCTTTTTGGCCAAATGAGAGAGCTTTCTCACGGGTCTAACGATGGCCGGTGCTAACAGTGCTGCAAGAAACCAGGCAAGTACGCAGCCCAGGATCAAAGCCACGGTAGCCATGATGGCTGAACGAATCAGCCCGGCCAGAACGGGCTGGGCGGTTGATCGGATATACAC
>CAZLJY010000073.1:0-19529 GCA_964559945.1 uncultured Gammaproteobacteria bacterium
ACTGCTGATCGCATCCTTGCTCAGCGGTGTGTTTGGATGGCTTTTGCGACGGTTAGCAGCGAAACCCTTCGAAAATAAACATCGACTTAGCCTTGATGGACCAATAACCCTCAGCCTTTTTCGGCGCCCAAGTGAATAATATGCCGCCAGGAGCTCTACTTATGAGCTGTCGCATTGACAGGGAAGCTTACGCCCATGCTGCCGTTCCTAATTTGCTCATTCTTTGACGCTATCGGATAGCTTCGGATCATTTTCACGATCTTAACTTGGCGAACCTATTTGCCTGTTCTCATTTCGGACAGTCTGACAATATGAAATCGACTGGAAAATGCGATTGTGTGGATTCCCCTAACGTATATACCTGCCACGGCTTGTCCACCAGAAAGGGGCTGTCGGATGCAGTATTAAGGATGACGAGAGCTCGCTTGTTGTTCGCCAACCAATGGTTTTCGACGTTTGTGCCATAAGCGAGTGAAAACGCCGCTTTGTCAAGAATGATCTTGCGGTGGCTAAACCGAGATGGCTTCCCTCCGTTTTTGAGAATCATCTTCGACAGACTTTGAAACTGTTCTTCATCCATCGCGTCGTGCAACAGTTCACCAAATGATCCGCCAGTATTAAATACGTCCAGCAGAAATACCAAAACATCTATTTTAGAAATTTCAGACGGCACCCATTCACCATCCTTTAGAACTTCTGGATGTCTGAGCGTTATAGTCTCGATACGGTCGTCAGACCATTCGAAATCCCCGTGCTCGAATACCGGAACTCCTCTCAATTGGACGAGATCTGGGTCACAGGTCGAATAGCTTAGGTGCTCGAAGTAACGGGTTGCGATTTCGCTTTTAGCTTGAGCCGCCACGAATAGGAGAATAACAAACGTCATCTTAAGCTCCGATCAACAGTTCGGAAATGGCACTTCATAGACCCAGCCATTGATATAGTTCCAGCCCATTAAAGAGCCAAAACCCACTCGGTGGCATTTTTCATCTTCCACTTTATCATCGATCTCGGAATTGAAGTTTGCGAAATAATTGTTCAAGTAGTTGTTGCACGCCGCAGCAGAGGCGAACCATGGATCCTGCCATAGTCCTGTGTTGTAGTTCAGGAACCAAGAGTCCCAATTGTTCACATGAATCAGTTCGTGGACCTTTGAGTCGTCTCGGACAGCGGTGGATGTAGCAACTGATGGAGAAGACGGCGACTCCCTCCAGTTAAAAGCAAATCTCGGGGAGATTGTTGCATAGGCGTTTCCTTCAGTCCGATAGACGATTGAGTTGGCGACGCAAATCGCTTTACAACTGGTGTTCTCGGCTATTCCAGAAATGGTTGTGAGGCCTACGGTGTAGCTTCCGTCGGATTTCACAATAAAATTTGAGCTACCCATCGAGTTCAGAGTGTTAGAAACACCGCCCCCGCGGACTGGGGTCGAACATATGGGGTCACCTTCTGATATCCCGTTACACCAAGTATCACCTCCGAGTAAAGCACACTGATTTGGAGAGTATGGGCAAGGACCGCAGCAATTAACACTAAAAAGCCTCTTGGGCTTGAGCAATACGTTCGATGCCTTTTCGAAGTTCGACCTCTCAGCAACTGACCCCCCGGCGAGCTTAGAAATACTTGTTTGACGGATTACATTTGCTAGCGATCGCCATTCGCTTACTTCCGGTAGCATCGCCAATGGTGTGACGTCGAATGTAAAAAACTCCTGATCGAAGTTAACAAAGGTGTGGACGCCGACCGAGGGTTGGAAGTCTTGGCTTACGCGGGTGGTCGGGTAGAAAAAGGTCTCTAAACCAGCGGTGATGCGATTAGTTCTCGTGTCTGTCAGTCTGCTGACGTCTTGTTGCCCTGGCGAGTATGTGTAATTAAAACTCTCATTTGGCGTAGACATCTTTTCAACTCGACCTGCGTCGTCATATCGATATTCGACCTGACCGGAATCCAAGTGAATATGACGTACGCGTCCATGGGTGTCGTACCTCAATTTCATCACCGCTCCATCGAAATAATCGATGCGACTGACCCGACTCCAAGGTCCCAGCTGCAATCGGTGTCCCCCAATCTCTTCGCCATTTTCGAAAGAACGAGTCTCTACCAAGGACCCGCCAGCGTCGTAACGAAACTGTACTGTCCTAGGAATCACCCCTGAATATTCAGTGGAAGCTCGGAGGCCTTTATCATTGTAACTGTAGTTAGTTTCGCCTCCATCGGGGAAATATGCGGCCGCGAGATTACCAGACCTGTCATAGCCCAAGCCGACTCCCTCACCGCTACTCGAAAACAAGCCGGCTAGTTTCCCAGTTATCGGGCTTTCCCGCACTCCGTATAGCTCCCCGGCAACCTTCAAACCAGTGACTCGACCATTCGACCCTAGCACAAAATCAAAATTGTTACGGTCGGGCGTTGCTTGAACGGACACGCCTCCTCGATTGCGAGAGAACAAGGTGTTTCCGCCATCTGTTTCTATACGCGCTATGTCACCGGCATTGTCAAAACTAATTAGATGGCTTTCGCCGAAGATTTCCACCCTTAGCGGTTCCACTGAAGAATGGTCAATATGCAATACCGGAACATCATTCCGAACTAACTCTACAAGTTCGAAATCTTGATAGCGAAAAACGTACTTGATTGTGTTGTTGCGGGCATAGCTTTCTATTAGCCCGTTCCCCCCATACTTGACGACTAATTCTTTGCCGCCGCGTTCGCTTACCGACGTTTGATCGATGTCGTATTGATATTTAAAGTCACCCTGTGCAGACTGGCTTTCGCGCACTCGACCGTCATTCCCATACTTGAACAGTAGGATTGGACTGTGGCGACTGTACTGGACTCGGGACAGTAGGTCATTTTGATAACCGAAATCAAAGTCGAATCCGTCGCTTTGGCTTACCGACTTCAGTCTGCCGCGAGAATCGTAGGTGTAAGCGACAGTTGTGCCATCCAACATAGAGGTCGCCACTAGTTTGGGTCCAGTCTTAGAAAATCGTACTATTTCTTCGCCAGACCTCGCTTCGGAGATCGACGATAAATTCGAATTCTCGTAGGATACCTTGTAGGTACGGGTTCCGTGTGTCCATTGGCTAACGACAAAACGACCCGGTTCATTCGAAACGAAATGGACCGTAATTCTGCCGGACAGCGCTAGCATCAACCCTGCCTCCCCCAATTTCGCTAACGACGCTCGAAAGAACGGGTTGTATCCAACAGTTTTGAACCCGGAACGACCCGATTTGACGAATTCCAGCGTTGCTCCATTAGAAAGTCTTACTAAATATCCGCGGTTGGTCCTCTCCGCCGTATGTTGGAAGCTGAATCTCCAACGACTTGACCTTTCGGCGTTTTGAGACAGCTCCCGGGTGGCGTGTTCGATTGGTGCGTAGATTCTTCGGAGCAAGGCAGACGGGTGGCCAGCTACTTTGAGGTCGTCTTGGACTAACGATGGCTTGCCCGTCTTCAAGTCGATAAATCCGACTACAGGGCCACTATCCAGACCTACTGGGTTTGGCATTGCCGCGACCGTTGTCCGCCTTGCTTTGAACTCATTCAAAAGCCCTAGGTAGTGATTCTCGGTAGGACTAATATCTCTGGCGTTGGTTGTCTGAACGAGCACAAATACGGTAAACAACACACGCCAGGAAAAGTTGCCGGTTAGCCTCATATCGATTCCCCTAGGGATTAATTCCAAATTGCCCTCCTTGGATCATACCTGTCTTTACATGATGAAAAAAGGCCTATGGATTGTGGTCAAATGGTGCGAATATGAACGACTTTGGCTGTCTGTACGAGCGCAATGATGTTGAGTTTGGAAAAGGCGAAGGGTCTGGCGAAGGTGAAGGAAGTTTGCCGTCGTCACGGCATCAGCAAGTGCGGTACGGTGATATGCGCGCCTCGGAGCTGATGAATGAGACGGAGGTCTAACCGTCCCACTTAAGCGATGAATGACGAGCTGGAAAACAAAATGCCACCAGCATTAGCTATCCTCATTTGGCTTATGAAGTATTAAAATGGGGGAGCTCGCCAATTTGTTCAATCGTATAGGAATTACCGAGTCGGTAGCGCGTAGGACGTGCCAGGCTTCGCACACAACTTATTGCTGGCGATGGAGCGGCACCTCGCAGTAGCTAAACAATGTTGTTACCACGCTTGAGTGGCGTAGATTTTGGCTCCACGCCTCAAACTTTTCTGGCGTGGACCAATTTGCTCGCCGAGAGTGGTAACGGATTTTTGTATCCTATGTGGATTGCAATGAGACAATCCCGGTTCTTCAAAGGCTTTCCGAAAGATTTTTCTTACGGGCTCTTCTGATTCCCAGGGGGCTTTTGACAGGTGAGTAGATCGGAATTGCTCATTGGTCCGCTCACGTTTTGCATTACGGAATAAAGGATCTTCGAGTTTCCAACCAAGGCTAAGTAGTAAGTCAACATAGGCGGAAAAGGCCGTAAGAAATTCCTTGCCAACGTGTATGAACGATGTCACGAAAGAGTGACTGGCCTTGTTAGATTGACCCTTGCCTTCTACTGAGTCGTGCCGCGCGCACTTAGTGTCTGGGACACTGAGGGTGACTGATCGTGGCAGCGGAACCCGAATCAACGAAGATATTGGAAATCGCAATATCCACTGGCCTAAGTCGCTACTCTTTCTATATGGTGTAGCTATAGCAATCTTTCGTAGTAGCTAGGAGCACGGTGAGCCAATTCAAAGGAGGAACAGATACGGTTAGAGCGTCGCGCGCCGGTCACACCTACCATGAGAGGTGGGCTGCAAGGAGAGCGCTTCAGCTCGTATTTCCGAAAGATAATCTTTGTGCGATAGTCGTTGAAGGTCTATCCCGAAACGAACGGCTTAGCCTGGGGCAGGAAGCTGAGGACATTGCCGACCTTACCCTCTTTTACGGAAACGGAGATACATTCGAAACCTGCGACGCTCAGCAGATTCTACAGTTCAAATACAAAGTATCTAGCAATACTGTCACGTCGTCCTACCTCAAAAAAACCATTGAAAAATTTTCTGCGGCGCTACGAGAGTTCAAGGCTCACGCAAAGGATGAAGAGATAGAAAAGAAGCTCTCATTTGGGTTCGTTACAAATGCCGAGTTTTCCCCATACCTTTGGGAAGCGATAGCAAGCTTAAAGTCAGGCGACAATTCTGTTTCGACAAGGGCAAAGCGGCAACGCGACTTTCTTAGCAGTTGGTGTCAGGAGGAAAAGGTCTGCGCAGAAGATCTTTTTCCGCTCATCGAGTTTCGCGCTTCAACCAGGGACCTTCCAGCACAAAACCGCTCCTTGCGCCGAACAGTCAGTGATTGGTCGGCTAATGCCTCCGGACCAGCAGTAAGAAGGCTACTTGCTCTCGTAGAACTCGTCCGAGAGAAGGCCCAAATTGAGGGCCAAAGTAACAATGCCATCACGCGTGAGGATGTCCTTGAGGCCCTTGAATGTGATGAGGATCAGTTGTTCCCAGCCGAAACCCGATTTGTCGATGTCGGCGAAGTCGTTGAGCGCAGTGCTCTCGAAGACGTCAGACACATGGTTGAAAAATGCGAGTTGCCGATTTTCTTAAACGCTGACGGCGGTGTTGGGAAGACGATCATCATCCAAAGCCTCGCCGTTGAGCTCCAAGATACGTTTGAAGTCGTTATCTTCGATTGTTTCGCAGGTGGTTCATACCGCTCCGAATCCCGGGCGCGTCATCTTCCACGTTTGGGTTTATTACAGGTCGTAAATGAACTCGCGATACGTGGGCTCTGCGATCCACTCCTACCAAATGATAGCGATCAATATGGATTGATCGAAATCGCTCGAAAACGTCTAAAGCAGGCGGGCGAAACCGTCAGCAAGCAGTCTGCATTGAACGGTATTCTGATCATTGTAGACGCCGCAGACAATGCTCAATTGGAAGCTGACGCAAGAAACGAGGCGTCTTTTCCAAGGCTTTTGCTTGAATCGCTAAGTGCAGAACCAATCGACCGAGTGAAGCTCCTCTTGACTGCGCGACCTCACAGAATGGACACGGTAATTGGAACAAGCGCAGTAGAGCGCATTGAACTCCAGCCCTTTACTCAGGATGAAACTCGGCGTTTTTTGGAAGCAAGGCTTGACCATCTAAAGGATGTAGATTTGTCTACGGCATTCGCGCGTTCGAGAGGTAATGGGCGCGTCCTTGAATATCTTGTCGAGAGTTGGGATATCAACGTGTCCGGCGAAGCGCCTCGATCCACGATTACTGCTGAGGAGTTGATCGCGCAGAAGTGCGACAAGATATTCAAGGACCTGCACAAGGCAGGGTGGACAGATGAAGACGTATGCGAGTTTTTTGCAGCGCTTTCGCTTCTACCTCCACCGATCCCTTTAAAAGAACTGGCTGGGGCGTTGGGTTGGTCAGTATCGCAAGTTAACAGCGCCGCTTCCGATCTTGCGCCAATGCTTGAGTTGGTCAGCCATGGTGCAATATTCCGCGACGAACCTACGGAGACCTACATCAAGGATCAATATGCGAGTGAGGATGCGGCACAACAGTCGATAGCTAGGAGGCTGCAAGCTCGCCAGAGTGAATCTATTTACGCTGCGGAGGCGTTGCCCCATTTCCTTGTCGTGATCGGAGACAGCAACAGGGCATATCACCTTGCGAGTTCCGGTGAGTTTCCGACTTGCATCGAGTCCGAGTATGGTCGGCGAAAATTAAAACTAGCTCGCCTCCATGCGGCGTTTTCCCTTGCCACGCGAGAAGAAGACTTCGACCGCGTGCTGCGGCTGGCAATGAAACTGTCGCAAGTGGCCTCTGCGAACGCTAGAGGCGACCAATTTATTCGACAGTCACCGGAACTGGCCGCGATTCTTGGAGATTCCGATACTGCCCGCCGTCTGTTTAATGATCGGTCCGGCTGGCGTGGCGCACGCGACGCGCGACTTATCGTTACTTATTGCTTTTCAGCTGACCTAGAAGAAGCACGCATTCACCAAAAGAGAGCGATAGGCTGGATTAATTGGTACCTAGATAGTAGTGACGAAGGGCCAAGGCCCGACCGCTTGGGCTTTGAAGCGTCAGATATCGCCGCCGTGATGTTCTTGGGTGTGCTTGAAAACAACCTCTCTCAATTTAATCGAAACATTCAGCTGTGGCGGTTTGAGTTCGCGGTTTCCGTTGTTGAAGAGCTCATTACGCTATGCGCGCTGCACGAGAAATTAAACGATAGCGCCGCTTTAAGGACACTTGTCAAATTTGCTGCATCAAAGAAATGTCTGTCACTTGCTCTGCATGTCGGCCTTCTATCGACGGAGCGCGGCCTTTCCAGCAGGCAGACAAGGGCTGTATCGAGAGCTGCGAGCTCGCTTGCGCAGCGGTCTAAAAAAGACGTTTCTGCGAGCAGTCGGGACTACAAAATGGAGCTTCAGGAAAAAATTGCTAGTGCGGCTGTCACCTCAATTGTGTCTAACTCCAGACAATCCGCAAAACGACTCTTCAAGTCGTACAAGCATCGCAGACCTGCAAGCTACGATTACGGAGTTCGGCCCGGCGCGAACAGAAATTGGGCTCCAGTTCATTCCGCTTGCATCGGAGCGTGGTCATTGGGCGAATTACTCTCGTTTCATCACCTGATACCAGAGGACGTCAAAAAAGGCAGAAAGACAAAAAACATAAATACGAAGTCTGAGCTCAGCAACTTTCTAGATGGTCTGATCGAAACCAGGGTTAGAAGCAAGCGAAAAAAGGGCGAAAAGATAGTCAAGCGTAAACGTTTTTCGCACCAAGAGCGGGAAGACATCGTAGAGGGTTCGGCTTGTATCCTAGAGCTGATAAAGCCGGTCGAGACCGCAATTCTTTCACAGGAGACTCTTACCAATAGACATCTGGTTGAGTTTTTGGATATCTGGAATACCTTTTTGAGACCCGATATTCATTGGCGGTCCGAAAACGGGAGAGACAGGGTTGCCCGTCACGTCGGGGTTGGACTTGCGAGCCTCCTGCTTCGACATTGTGAGGTGATCGAGGAGACAACCGCCGTCGAACTATTGCAGGTTGTAAGCGTGAACCGGTTTTTGCTGGGTGACAAGCTAGACATGCTCGCCCTACTCGCGAGGCGAACCAATTTGGCAGATCTCGCTGGCAAGTTCGCGAGTTCGCTGTCCGACGACATTGTCAAGGACGATTATATCGAGCAACGCGGCGGGTCCTTCAGAGATTTGGCGGCATCTCTGGTGCCAATGAGTCTTCAAGAAGCCAAAGAGTATTACGCTCAGGGGCTATCCCAGCTGGATCAAATGGGGGGCGATGACTATGACCTCATTTACTCTGGACTTCACTACGCGGCTGAGCAACCTGGGGGCCATTTAAAGCCGGAGCTTTCGCACCGGCTAATGAATCTGTGTCAGACGATTTTTCAACATGAGCCGTCTAAGTTCGGGTGGACGCTATTTGGGCGCACGGTCGCCTCATCTATCGGCTTGTCCGCAGTCTACAAGCTGATCCGATGGGATGATCAGGATCTTGTAGATTATTCTTATGGCCTTCCACAATTGGTGTGCTTTCTTGCCAAGGAAGGTGGTCTCGATCCACGGCGCGCTGCTGTTTTGCTTACTATTTGCGAAGATCACGGGTGGTATGACTGGGGAACCGGCGACGGTTTGAGGGACTTGCTTTCAGTCACCGATCCCGAAGACAGGAAAGCCATTTTTCTTCTCGTTACAGACAAATTGCATCGTGAACACAGTTTTGGCGGCTGGGAGGGGCTTTGGGAAAGCCTTCTTGAATGCGTAAATACTTTTGACGAAATCAACGATCCAGAACTTCGGAAGACTTTTCAGGGACGGCTAGAAATCGCAAAGCGTAGGCGAGACGCAGAGAACGCCAGTAACAATGTCAGCCGGACTATTTCTGATAACAGTTTTAAGCTGCATACAAAGAAAGAGCGCGAGCAAAAAAGGGAAGAGGCTCTTTTGGCCCTGATCGGAGAATGCGACCCAACTTCAGCGTCCTCTTTGGACGAAGCCATTCAAGAAATCCAGGCGGTTGGCGAGCTAGGGTATGAGAGCAGAACGCGTTTGTTTGATCACATACGCGAGAGGTGCCCGTTTGATCAGCGGAATATGTTCCTCAATGCTTTGTGTGAATGCACAGAGCTCGAGTTTGATCGTGCACTTGACGTGCTGATCGACTGCATAGTCGCTTGGAGCAATAGTAGCGCTCATATTAGGACAAGCGCATCCAAACTCATCGGAAGACTTTTCTTATTCAAAGGTTCTCAACTCTTTAGCCTTCGTTATTCGGGCATTGATCGCCAAATCAGTCGCATCAATGACCTCTGCGGCGACCCGAAATTCGTCCTGCAAACCGTCCTGGAGACGATAGCAAAGGAACGGCTAGAGCTTAGCGGTGAAGAATGGCTTCAATTGGCAACCAGTCTGGCGCGTCATACCGACCCATCAACTCCCTTGGATGCACTGGAAGATTTGCTATCAGGTACTGCTGCCAAGGTTGGTGATGAAATTGGCGAAGGCAGTTATCGCGCTGAGTTTGCAGGGAAGGAAGACGAGGGAGACGTAGTTGCGGACATCGTCTGGCACTTGTTGGGGGACGGAGACGCATTTGTAAGATGGCACGCAGCGAGAAGCGTGAAGGCCTTCGTTGACGCTGGATTGATCGAGGATGTTGATCGGTTGCTTAATCGTTTTGATGTAAGTGAAAACTCCTCGCTGGCTTCAGATGAGCACAAATTCGCTCACCTGAATGCCCAACAATGGCTCCTAATGGGGTTGGCGCGCGCTGCTCGTGATGACGGTGATAAGCTCAAGTCCCTTAAGCTAAAGATCGAAGCGCTTGGTCAGCGGACGGACTTGCACGTAGTTAATAAGCTTCACATTGCTAGGTGCTTGAGTCATATCGAAGGCCAACAGTCTAACGACCCCAAACTCATTAAGCTGTGGGATGAGGTACGGGTACCAGTTCATGGCATTGTCGAGAGAGATGAAGTTTCACAGACAAGTCGTAGGACTGATTTTAGTTTTGGATACGAATTCGACAAACACGAAGTCTGGAAACTGTCCTACCTGTTCTCAATCTCAGAAAACGAAGCAAGAGACCGCATTGCCGATGAAGTGACAAAGCGATGGCCAGGGACTTCGAGTATGTCGGATTTTCCTGGCGGTGTTCGGTATCAGCCAGATGAACGGTTCGAAACCTTTGGCGAACATGTCCAGAAGCACGCTTATCTTCATGCAGTCACAACACTCTTGAAGAACGTGCCCGTGGCGCGTTCTAGTTATGACTGTGATGAGCGCAATCCCTGGGAGGAGTTTTTGCGCGAGGTGGATGTGTCTTTTGAAGACGGATCGTGGCTGTCAGACCATAAGGATGACGTTCCCTCCGCAGCGCGGGAACGACTATTAGCGGAGCGAAATGCAGAGGGGGAAGCATTACTAGAGAAAACAACTTTGTTTCGTAAAGTTGGACTCTCGAAAAGCGAGGAGGGGCAGTTTATCCCAATCTATGGGCACTGGACGTCTCCTGACAACGTACACGTTTATCTCACCACCGCGCTGACAAGGCAATGGGGTGCGGTGGGACGATGTGAGAGGTTCTCGAAGCTACCTGATCACGATCTCTGGTTGCCGAGATTAGGGTCCGATGGGCGTATTGACAGGTTCACACGTAAAAACTCGTTTTACCCCCTGATATGGGATCCGGAGAAGTATCCGATCGGCATAGATCAAAACGACAAATGGGCGACAACAGGGACCAGGTCCCGCCCAAGACTGGGGTTGGCGCTCAGCAAAGTACTTGGGCTTGTCCCAGATGCTGCCCAGCGAATGTGGTTTGCGCCCAATGGACAGGTCGCACTAAAAAGCGAAGTATGGGGTGTGTGGAGATCTGACGGACATACTCATCGTCAGATCTATCAAGATGATGGCGTAATCCTTTGGACAGATCGCCACTGGCTAGACCAAATTCTAGATTCATGCAAACGAAGCGTGGTTTTCAACCTTAGCTTCTCGAAGTCCAAATCGAGCCGTAGCTATGACGACTCATCCGGCGTTCGAGAAAAGTATGTGGGCTTAAAGCTCGCCGGTGAGTCTCCACGTTTTTGGTTTGCGAGGAAAGCTTCCGAAACGGAGTACTAGCGATCGTGTCGCGAGAATTACGCGGCGGCTGATGGGGGTCCAGGGGAGAGTTGAAATCTCCCCGGCGGTATCCAACTCGCGCAGGGCTGGTCTCGATGAGGTCGTCGAAGGGGCTATGAAATGCCCACTGACCATGGGATTTCGGGGAGCTCCGAGGCTTTACTGAGTGGTGATGCAGCGGCCAAACGACTGCTAGTGATTAACCGGCGATACGGTTAATGGCGAACTGAGGCTCAATGCCGAGGCTTTGCCACAGGCCGGCGGGATGCAACGGGGGCGCGCAGCGGGACCCCTTCCCAAGCTTAGGCGTTATACGTGAAGCGACAGCTTCAGCCATTCGTCAGAATGGTAGTAGTACAACGCACAGCTTGCGTTCAACGTAAAGAAAGCGCTGAACAATGCACTACGTACTACCAGAGCATTGTCGTGTCGAAAGAAATCTGAATTGAAGTTAGTACTTGAGTCCCTATCTTAGGACGACAAGCATAACTGATGCGGCGTGTGTCTTCCCGACACTTTGTTGATACACAGGTCGTTGTGAAGAAAACTTGCGTCACAAAAATATGACCGTTTAAAGCCACTAAGGTCGACCTCTAAATGCCGTTAGGCTGTATGCTTGATGCGAGATATTCGCTTAAGCATGCTTCAGTTGGTCAAGGTAGTCTGCCCAGGCCTGCATCATCTTGCGGCGTTCGCCTAGGTGGGCCGTTCTGTTGTAAGCCCGCCCAAGCGGATCTCGGACAGCGTGGGCGAGCTGGTGCTCAATTAGGTGCGGCGGAAAACCAAGCTCTTCATCTAGGAGAGTGCGCGCCATGGCTCGAAAGCCATGACCCGTCATCTTGTTCTTCGGAAAACCCATGCTTCT
Source organism: uncultured Gammaproteobacteria bacterium (assembly GCA_964559945.1). Classification (GTDB taxonomy): domain Bacteria; phylum Pseudomonadota; class Gammaproteobacteria; order Xanthomonadales; family SZUA-38; genus JANQOZ01. Next base: position 11,986 of record CAZLJY010000073.1, read on the forward strand.
CAAAGCCGCCAGAACGGCGTTTTCGCTCATTGGCCTTTTTCCCCTCGGACTTCTAGCGCTAGGGAATACGAACGGACCTCTACAGGTGAGTGGGTGCACCTTACGGAGAATCTCAACGGATTGAGTAGATAGGGGGACGATATGCTGGGTATTGGTCTTTGACACTGTAAAGCTCCACTCGCACTGATCTAGATCAACTTCTTCCCATTGGGCGTGGCGCAGTTCTCCTGGACGCACAAATAGAAGTGGTGCTAGGCGAAGTGCTGCCTTAACAACAGCAGTTCCCTCAAATCCATCGAGTGCCCTTAGCAATTTTGCCACTTCAATGGGATCGGTGATCGCCGTAAAATGTTTGGTTTTTACGGGCGCTAAGGCCCCGCGCAAGTCTGCGCATGGATTTCGGTCTGCCCGGGTCGTCGCTACGGCATATCGCATGATCTGTCCACACAACCCAAGAATTCGATGCGCCGACTCGATCGCCCCGCGATCTTCTACCCGCCGAATCACGTCCAAAATCTCAGGTGCACCAATCTTGGCCACGGATCGTTGTCCGATGATCGGAAAAACGTCACGCTCGAGCCGACTAGTGATCGTCCTGGCATGACCTGCCGTCCAGGAGGGCTTATGTTTAATAAACCACTCCATCGCCACAGCGCTGAAAGAATTTTCAGATTCCGCAATTTGAGAAGATTGAAGGAGCTTTTTATGTTCACCGGGGTCGATGCCATCGGCCACTAGCTCTCTAGCTTCGTGGTGCCGGTCCCTGGCTTTTTTTAATGTCACATCGGGATATTTCCCGAGTGCGAGCTGCTTCTACTTTCCCAAAAACCGGTATTTGAATCGCCAAAGCTTTCCGCCGGCAGGTGTAACCATCAGAAAAAGACCGTGACCGTCAGAGATCTTGCGAGGCTTTGGACCAGGCTTTGCCGCCCTAATTTTCGCGTCGGTTAGATTCACGGTTCCTCCGATTTGCGCTTTGTGCTTTGACACAGGTAAATATAAACTTGGGGGCATCCTATGCTCGGAAATCTAAAAGCCCCCCAGAAACGCCCCCAGCTTGGGGGGATTTCTTAGGGTTAGACTAGACGTGCTTGGAACGAAAGGCAATAAAAAACCCCAGAACTAAGGGGTTTAGGAGCAATTTAAGGCCTTGCTGGACCGGGAGGTGGTGGAGGCGGCGGGAGTCGAACCCGCGTCCGTCAGTCCTCTGCCTCAGGATCTACATGCTTAGCCGTCCTTTAATTTAACTGTGCGCTACCTGACGGCGGGGAAAACACACAGCGGTCCCGGCTAGGTTTTAACGACTCCACATCGGGCGAGCTTCATCGCGATCCTATGAAAGGTGACGTTCCGAATCTGCGCCGCATAGGCACGGCCTCAGTGGAACGGCAATCTACCGGTTTTTAGGCGGCGAGAGCGTAGTTGTCGTCGTTGGCAACTATAAGTTTGCAACGGGATTAACGAGGAACCTTGCGTCCTCGGCATGCACCTTGCGGTTTCGCGACCGGCGTCGAAGCCAGTACGCCCCCACGGGGTGTGCATCAAACCATCGGTGTGATGCATCGACGAACTACCTATATTGGACTAATGGGGCGGTTTTTCAAGGTGTAGCGGCTAGCATTTCGCGAACTTTCTGCAGATCCTTGCGACTATCTTCGGTGGGTTCCTTGGGCGGGTTGTCTAAAACGCGCTGTGCAAGTGTCGCCGCCTGTTCGGCGTTTCCCATGGCGTTTGCCCATTCAGCGAGGGCGGCGGTTGCTGAGATAACGTCGGGGTGGTTTTGGGCAAGGGTGCTTGCTCGTTGGGTAAGGGCCCCTTGAATCAGGGGCCCGGCCCGGTCTAATTCGCCTGTGGCCAGCAATGCCTTGCCAAGGGCGAGCTGACTGCTGGCAACGCTTGGGTGGTCGGCGCGCAGTTTTTGGGTTCGAATCGACAACGATTGGCTGTAAGGAGCAAGGGACGCCTGTGCGTTGTTTCGGGCCATGAACAGTGCGCCGCGCTGCATGAGCAGCCGAGCCACCTGGGTTCCTTCAGGGCCGTTGACTTTCCTGGCGGCCACCTCAGCTTCATCCAGCAGGCTCTCCGCAATATCCAGTTGCCCCACACGGATGTGGGTAGCCGCCATGCCGGTGAGTCCCGCCACCAGGCTAGGGTGGGCGTCGGTGAACACGGCTCGGCGTATCGCGAGGGCTTCAGAGCGGTTTTTCATGGCCGATTCGTGGTCGCCAAGATCGGACTCAATAGCGGCTAACACGGCCAATGAGTTGGCGTAGGTGGCCTGCTGTTGTTGGCCGTGGCGGCGCTTGATATTCAGTGCCCTCTTAAGCAGACCTTTGGCTTTTTCGTATTGGCCTAAGGCATTGGCTGCCTGGGCAAGGTTATGCAGCGGCGCGCCGAGTTGCGCGCTGTCGGGGCCCGCCAGCGCCTGGTGCATCTCAATGGAGCGGTTCAGCATGTCCAGGGCATCGGGGTAGTTGCCCATCTCGCGTAAGAAAAGACCAAAATTGTTATACGAGTCGGCCAAATCCTCATCCGCTCCCACGGTGTTGCGCTGGCGAATTTCCAGCGCCTCCCGCAGCGCCAATTCGGCTGCTTCCAGTTCGCCAAACTCGCGATGGAAATTGCCGATTCGATTCAGGCTATCGGCAACCTCCTGGCTATTATCACCGGCATGCTCTCGGCGAATGGCTAACGCTTGATTGAGCAGTGTTTGCCCGCCGCGGTAGTCGCCCAAATTGGTGTACGCCATCCCCAGCACATGCATTAGGCGGGCCCGTTGCAGCGGTGCGTCAGCAATGTTGCTGTTGATATCTTCGGCGGCTCGGTCCAGCAAATCCCGCGCCGACACCTTGGGCATATCCCCCACGCGAGGGTCTGAGACCTCAAACAGCCCCACCATGAAATCCGCAACCTGGCTTGCCGCTGCCGCTTCCAGTTGCGCGGCGTCTCGCTGCTTTTCAATTTCCAGTGATTGGCGCCAGGTAATGAAGGTGAATGCCACGATGCTGAGGACCAAAACCCCGCTGGCCAAAGCGCCCAGCGGGTTGCGGGCGATGAGTTTGCGGGTTCGATAAGCGAACGAGTCTTTTTGCGCCGATACCGGCTGGCCGTCCAAAAATCGCTGCACATCCTCTGCCAGCTGTGCCGCTGAGGAGTAACGACGTCCTGGCTCCTTGTGCATGGCCTTGGCCACAATGTTGTTTAGGTCGCCGCGCAGCTGTCGTTGGCCGTATAGCGTGTTGACTGTCTCGGTTAATCGCTGGCTGGGTGGGGCAGGGTCCGTGTCGCATATTTGCCGTTCCAGTTCTAAAGTGCTGGCATCGCTCCCTAAGTGATAGGGCAGTTGGCCGCTAAGCAGTTCGTAAAGCACCACACCCAGGGAGTAAATGTCCGAGGCAATGGTAATCGGCAGGCCGCGCACCTGTTCCGGTGAGGCGTAGGGTGGGGTCATGGCGCCAGCGCGGGTAAGGGTGCCCAAGGGGCTGGCCTGCCCATCGCTGGGCAATAGTTTGGCAATACCAAAGTCCAACAGTTTGATCATGCTCTGAGGGTCTACCAGCACGTTGTCGGGTTTGATGTCCCGATGCACCACCAGGTTACTGTGGGCATAGCTGATGGCGCCGGCTAACTGTAGGAATAGGCCAAGACGTGCTTTGAGTGGCAGCGAATGGGACTGGGCGTAGTCAGTCAGGTTCTTACCCTGAACGTATTCCATCACCACATAGGGTTCACCCAGGTCTGTTGTGCCCGCATCAATCAAACCGGCGATGGCGTTGTGTCGAAGCTTGGCTAGCACCTGCTGTTCTAGGCGAAAACGCTCACGTAATACCTGCGGTGCACTGGCTGCATGGAGCAGCTTTACCGCCACCTGTTGCTCAAAACCGTCTCGAGACCTTACACAAAGATAAACGGTTCCCATGCCCCCGTGGCCAAGCTCTTTGACCACTTGGTAGGGGCCGATGGCGTCGGGTTGAACCCGTTGACGGAGACCCACTCGCTGCTCAGAAATGGCTGCGTCCAACACATCGTATTGACTATGGCTCTCCTCATCAGCGCGCAACATATCCCGCAGACGGTTAGCCGCAGTGTCGTCCCCGGCACAGTGTTCATTGATAAAAGCCTCACGGCTGGCAGGGGATAGTTCAAGGGCCTGGCGAAAGAGCGTGTCTAGCTGCTGAAAATTCATCGCGCTTAAGCGGCGGGCGGCTGCCGGTCGGCAAGTTCAGCGGTAAGCCAGGCCCGGGCGGACCTAAGCTGGCGTTTCACTGTGGCTTCAGAAAACGTCATTAGCTCGCCAATCTCTGCATAGGTTAAGCCGCCAAAATAGTGCATCTCAACCACCTGTGCGGTGCGAGCATCCTGCTGGGCTAGGGTTTCTAATGCCTCGTGCACGTTGATCAGGTCAACGCTGGGTTGCGTGGAAAGCTGAGAGGTGAGGGTAACCCGCAGTCTTGCATCCCGTTTAGCAGCTTTGTTAGCCCGAGCATGGTCAACCAGCACCCGGCGCATCACCCGCGCCGCCATGGCCAGAAAGTGGCTACGGCTTTGCCATTGCAGTTCCAAATCAGCCATTCGCAGCCACGCTTCATTCACCAATGCGGTGGGCTGGAGAGCTCCTGGACTGAATTCTCCCGCCACCTGGGCGATGGCAATGGCCTTCAGGCGTTCGTAGAGGGTCTCCCAGAGCGGGTCGTCCTCTGCCAGTTCAGTGTTAACGGGGCTCATGATGGCTTGATTAAAGCATGGAACGCAGATTTGGCGCACGTCATGGGGAAGGGGTGACCCGATCTGCGGCGTGAATCCGCCATTGGGGTATGACGACGTATGTTTTGTTGAACGCCGCTGGCCAACGTTTGGCCAACGTTTGGCCAACGTTTACGTGAGCCATTAACAAGGAAGTACTATGAAAAGCCTAAATTCCATTGGCCTATCCGCTGCGCTAGCCCTGTCTGTGTTTACCTCAGCCCAGGCTGAACTTGAGGACAACGAAGGGTTTCGCCAGGCGTTCACGGGCTTGGCAGCGGCTCAGGTTGCGCTACTGCCCACCTCTTTTCTCCCCACCCTTGAAGGCACCATTGCCGGGGTCATTGCAACGGGCTTTGATATTGGGCTTAAATTCTTGCCGCCGGTTTTGCGCTCATTCACCCCCAATGCGGTGGTGCCCAATAGCCCTGATGAGTGCCACTACAGCTTTTTCTTGCCCCAGGTGGAGGCGGAATACTCCAACTTGCTGGGCTTGGCCGAGACTAAATCGTTGCCCACCAATTGGGGCGCGTTCAGCGACCCAACGCCGCCAGCAGTAGAGCATGCTAATACGGATGTGGCGCTGCGCCTGAGTAACTCGTTCCTTACCGATTGGACAGCTGCAGACCCGGTGGTGGTTTTCCCCTCCGGCCGTCACCCGCTGCTCTGGCAGGCTGCCACCCAACTGGACCCCATACTGGATATCGCGGTACCGGTGGCGTTGTTCATCATTGCCAACAAGGTGAAGTACGGTAAAGCATTCTTTGAACTGCAAACCGACCCGAAAACTGCCGCTCGGGCGCTTGAAGTTGGCGGGCTGTTTCTCATCAGCGCCGGGGTGGAGGTTGGGGTGATTACCGCAGGCCAGGCGGGAAATCCCCTGGTTGTGGATACCGCCGTCCACGAGCAGCGACGGTTTTTTAACGTGCAAGACGTCAATCCGCCGCAGATTGCCTACATGCCAGCGCCGGGGATTAACAACACCAACAATCCGGTGGTATTGGAAGCCAACAGCCTGGGGGGTGAGCGGTGGGAAAACCACAAAGACTTGTTTCGTTCGTGGATCATTGATAGTGATCCCTGTGACCAGCCCTTGCTCACGGGCAACAATGCACCGGTGTTACTGCCCATCGGCACCAATTTTGTTGAGTGGGAAGCCTTGGATACAGGGCCGTTGGGGCCTGGCAACCCAGGGCGCGCGGTGTTTAGTCAGAAAATCGAAGTCAGAGACACTCGAGCTCCCATCATTTTAGTGCCGCCGGCACGGGTGCTGGAATCCTCTCAGCCCGCGAGCGTCTCCGACGTTGATATCGGTACTGCGGTGGTCTTTGATGTGGCCGACCCAAACCCGGCATTAACTAACACCGCCCCCACCAATTTTCCGGTGAACTCACGAACCGAGGTTCGCTGGACTGCCACCGATGGCTCAGGCAATAGCGACAGCCGTTCCCAGTGGGTAACAGTTAAAGCGCCAGGGACCAACCAAGCCCCCAGCGTGGCGCCAGTGGTAGGTAATGCATTAACGGGGCAGGCCATCGACTTGACGCTCACCGGTAGTGACCCCGACTTGTTATCCGGTCTGTTTGATCCACTGATGTTCGAGATCAACAGCCCTCCGCAAAACGGCTTTTTTGTGGCGCCATTGATGCCTTACTTTATTGAGGATTATCGGGTTCGCCCAGGCAGCGTTGTTGGTGACATCCTCAATACCGCAGACAACCCGGCCAATGAACTGTTCGACACTTTTTGTCGTAACGGCCAAGACATTCCCATCGATTTTGTTTATCTGCCCCAGTATGTGGTGGTGGCCGACGATGGGGTGTCGTTTGTTCTTGACCAGTATTGGCGCTGCAACGCCAGTGACGCATCCACCGCACGGCGTATCTCCCGTTGGAGTGCCAGCGGCGAGTTTGAGGATCAGAGAACCGGCATCGATAGCAGCGTCCCGCGGATTACTTTGGACCGAGATGGCTTTTTGTATACGGTCCGGCCGCAATCCAATAGCACCGACTTGTCACTGCGTAAATTCGATCGGGATTTCAACGATCTGGATATTTGGTTCTTAGAACCGCCCACCAACCTGTCGCCGCCGGTTACCAGTGGTCGACTGAAAAGCGCCCGCATGGATTCGTCCACCGGCATTATTTACGCCACCGACCAGGTCAGTGTGTTTGCCTACGACGGCGCCGATGGTCAGCAAGAACCGGCGTTTCTTGGGGGCTTTAGAGACAACGAACGATTTATGTCAGGCCAAACCATCATTACCGGCTCCAATGGGGGCTACCCGGTAGAGGTGGACAGCGCGGGTTTTGTTTACGTGATGGACTCAGGCTTTGACCGAATCCACCGCTTTGAGCCGGCACAGCGCAGCGGCGCAAGCGTCACCTTGGGGGCACACATCGGCTGGCTAGGCCGCTGTGATTCAGGTCCCAACTGTGACGATGACAATCAGCGTTCCATTGGTTACAGCTGCACTGACGACACCTGTGTTGATTTGCAGGCCAACGGCAGCAATTGCGGCACCCAAACTGGTGGGTTATGCACCCATGGCGCCGGAGCCGGTCAGTTTGATGAGCCCACCGGCATGGGGCTGGACGATGACGACATTCTTTACGTCACCGATTACGGCAACGCCCGGGTGCAGCGATTTACTCCCCTTGGCGATTTTGCCGGAGAAGCGGCGTCCACCTGTGATGGCAGCTGTTTTGTGCTGGGAGATATGGGCCGACCAGAAGACATCAGCGTAAATGCTAATCAGTTTTTTGTAATCGATCGGGATCGGGCATTAATGCACGTATTTG
>CAZLJY010000074.1:0-19275 GCA_964559945.1 uncultured Gammaproteobacteria bacterium
TTGCTGATGGACTCCCTCACCCGTTATGCACAAGCACACCGGGAAATCGCGCTGGCCGTTGGTGAGCCACCGGCAACCAAGGGATATACCGCATCAGTATTTGCCCGCCTGTCAGAATTGGTCGAAGGCGCTGGCAATGGACCTGGATCCGGTTCGTTAACGGCGGTGTATACCGTGTTGGTAGAGGGCGACGACCACAACGATCCGGTTGCCGACAGCGCCCGTTCTTTTCTCGATGGTCATATTGTGCTGAGCCGAAATCTTGCCGAGTCCGGTGTTTATCCCGCGTTGGATGTTGAACGGTCCATCAGCAGAGTCATGACAGGCGTGGCGAGTGAACATCACCGCCAACTGGCCAGTCGTTTCTTGCACCTTTATGCCAGCTACGAGAAAAACCGCGACCTAATCACGGTAGGCGCCTACGCTGCCGGTGCCGACCCAGTGGTGGATGAAGCCATTGCGCGGCGCGAAGACATGCTGAATTTTCTGCGTCAGGATTTGGCCGATAGCATGACCCTAAATCAGGGCCTTGAGCAGTTGGAACAATTGTTCCCTGAACCACCATCATGACTCGCGCAACACGAATCGAACGGATTATTGCGATAAAGCGACTGGACGAATTGCTGGCCACTCGCCAGCTAGTGTCAGCACGTCGAAAGCTCACTGAAGGACAGCAACTTCAGGGTGAACTCATCAATTATTGCGATCACTACAATCACCGTAGCCAGCAATTGACCCAAAGGGTGGATGCCGGGTCTATACAACGGGAAAGAAAATTCTCCGAGCAGTTAGGCAAAGCGGTTGAGCAACAACAATCCGTGGTGGAATCCCAGCGCCAAAAAGTTAGCGAAACGAATCAGCGTTGGTTGTTGCGCCGGACTCAATCCCTGGCCACCGAAACCCTGTTGAAAAATGTTCAAAAAGCGGACGCCCTTCAAACTGAGAAGATAAGTGCGAAGGAAGCCGATGAGCTGGCCCAACGCATAGCGCAGCGCAAATCACGATGAGCGAAGCCGTCACCAACCTGCCAACGGCGTCAATAGACGCGTTATTGAACCCGCTAGGTCCGAGCGCAAGCCCAACTCAAACCCCAACCGATGTATCTGCTTTTCTCACCGAAATAGAAGGGCAACTTAGCCAGGCAAACTTATGGGCAAACATTAACGGCCTTGCCGAGGGAAAGCTCGAGATAAACCCGTTACCTCCCACAAGGCTCGGATTGCTAAATCGCCAGTTATCCGTTGACGGACCGCCCAGTTCAAAAGGTACAGGGAAGGATCTGACGTTAGCCTCAACTCCATTACCTGACCTGACCACTGGGCTGCGTCATGTTTTAGGCGCAGGACTAACGGCAACGGACCCGGTTACAAACCCAGATGTCGATCGATTACCCGCCAACAGCAACAGCGCATCCCCATCACTGGCATTGTCCGCATCACAGGTAAAGTCAGCACAGAGCCTTCCACCTGCCCGGCCACTGACCGTTTCTGTGGGAACTCTCACAACCGAAAACCCAGCGCCACCAGTGTTGCCGGGTGCCTTGTTGGCTTTGCCGTCACAGCCAGGCCTTAGAGGTACAGCAGCGGATGCCACTGGCATACCTGGGACATCCGTTGACCAAGGGATCACCGCTGCCGGCATTATCCCTGGTGCCAATCCACCCAAGGCATACCTGCCCAATCAGGTGGCGAACAGGGAATCAATAAATTCCAACGAGCACAGGCTCTCGTTTGGCGCCGACTCACCCCAAACTGCTAACCTTGAGCCAAGCCCTGCGTTTAGGCAATGGCCAACGGCAACTCGTCCAGCACCCATAGACCCTGGAATAGGAACCTTTGGCTTCGAGGAGACCACTGTGGTTAAAGCACAGGTAGGGCCGGCAAATCCTGTCACTGGGATCAGTCATGGCGTTGGCTTTATACCGAACAACACGCAAGCCTCGCCGCTCCTAACAACCAATGCACTGCCCGCCAATGGCGCTGGGTTACCAAGCCCGGCCGCAACTCAGGTGACCGATCAGGTCAAAATGATGATTCGCTCCGACCAGCGTGAAGCCCGTGTGCAGCTGCATCCACGGGAGTTGGGGGCCGTCAACATTCGCATTGCACTGCAGGCGGAACAGGCAGACGTAGCGATTGAAGCCAGCAACCCTGAGCTGTATCGCGAATTTTCCAACAACACTGCGCGACTGCGCCAATTGTTCATAAATGAAGGCCTGGGCCTCAATCAATTAGCGTTAGACCTTGGTCCATCTTCGCAACAGCAACACGGCCCGGAAAAGGGCCACCAGAGCCTCTCACAAAACGCTGCGCCTGCTGACCAGGACGACGCCAACAACTCGACCAAACTGGTGGGATCGAACCTAGCCAATAAGCCGCCCATGACTGACGGCCAAACCCTTAGCCTCTACGCCTGACAGAGTATTGACTCTGGTCGTCATTTTTCCGACGACCCAAGTTTTTTCTCTTTTATTTTCAATAATTTATACATTGGCATTGAATTTGCTTTGAGTAATGCGACCTCTGCATTCTGAAAGGACTGACACATGCCAGACAATGCCATCGAACTGGGCGGCAATGACGTCGTAGCGGCTGCCGGGCCAGGAAAACTACTCACTATGTTGGTTGCTGCCAATCTGCTGATTACCGTGGCTTTTGTCGCCATGCTGGTCCTCAAAGTCGGGCCTTTCAATCTGATGCCCGAAGAACCCATGGATGAAATGGCTGAGGAAATGGAAGAAGCGCTACCGCCACCCATTTATGAGTCCATGGACAAGCCGGTAGTGGTGAATTTTCGATCGGGATCAAAAGAACGTTACCTACAACTAGTGGTCCAGTTTCTGACCCGTTCCGATGAAACGGTGTTAGAAATCCGCAAACACATGCCGGCAATTGTTGATGGGATCTATCGCCAGCTAGGTCAGACCCAATTTGGCGAATTACAAACCCTGGATGGTCGAGAAGCACTGCGACTCGCGGTACTCACACTGACCCAGGAGATCCTCGAAAAACATACCGGCGAAACCGGTGTTGAAGAAGTGTTCTTTACCACGTTTGTTTTTCAATAGTCATGAGCACAGAAGAAATTCTCAGCCAGGAAGAGATTGATGCGCTGTTGGACAAGGCAGACTCAGTTGCGAAAAAGAAGATCCGTGATGATTTAGCGGATGAAGTTGAAAGTTACGATCTTTTTAATCCGCCCGCAGCAAAATCCGTCGCTCTTCCTGACCTTGAACCATTGATCGATCGTCTGGTTGAAAGGTTACCCGGCATGCTGGACGCCCCATTGCCAAAAATTTTCTCTCTGACCCCTGGGCCCCAACCTGAGTTGATGACCTACGGCGAGTATCGGCAAACCATAGAGTCACCAACGGCAATGCTTGCCAGCGAGTTTCGTCAACCACTGGAAGGAATCTTGGTTACGATTTGTCGGCCTGGTTCTCAGAGTCTTGTGAGCGCTCTTTTTGGCGGCAGCGGCAAAGCCACGGATCGGGATTATCTGTCGTTATCGGAAGCTCGAATTGCGCGTAATTTTTTGCAGTTTGTGCTGGCCCTGTTAGGCCGAGATAAGAACAGCAAACAAGAGTTCAACGAGGAGTTCTTCACCAACCCTATTGCCTTATCGGGTCCTCCGGAGGATGCCCAAATGGGTGTCCTGCGGATTAATTTTTCTGTAGGAGATGGTGGCGGCGAGCTGTGTATTGCCGCCAGTCCGGATTCCTTCAGCATCCTCATGGGTAAACCTGCAGAGGCGCAAAGCGGTGATGAAAATTGGCACCAAGGAATCGCTGAGGCCACAACCAATGCTGAAATCACATTGAATGCCAAGGCTGCCGAGGTCGCATTGGGTATTGGCGATCTACTTAGGATTTCCCCCGGCGACTTTATCCCCATAGATATCGATCAAAACGTCACCCTCTGCGCCAATGACCAACCCCTTTTACGTGGACTATTGGGCGTGTCAGGCGCCATGAATGCAATCCATATCCTCGGGCCAGTTGCAGGCTCATCTTTACCTCAAAACCGTCTTGAACAAAAAGGCCCATCAAAATGAGCAACGACCAAACCCCAGACGACCCGTCAACGGTCAATCCAGAACCAGCAACGCCGCCACCCCAACCTGATCTAGCGGACTTCAGCTCCACCCGTGACGCGGTCTCGCTGGATAATCTGGAACTGATATTGGACGTTAATGTAACCCTGTCTGTGCAAGTTGGCAGTGCACGCATTGCCATTCGCGATCTTTTACAAATGAATCAAGGATCGGTTTTAGAACTCGACCAGCCAGCCGGAATGCCTATGGATGTCTTGGTTAACGGAACTCCGATTGCTCACGGCGAGGTGGTAATGGTGAATGACCGAGTGGGCGTGCGACTGACTGACGTCATCAGCCCACGGGACAGAATTCGGAGTATCAACTGACGTGAATTTCTCGGAAATGCTGCCACAGCTGATAAGCGCCTTGGTAATGGTCCTGGCGTTAATGGCGGCACTGGCATGGATAGCACGACGCATGCGACTTCCCCATCTTAGACAAGGGCGTGGAACCCATGTATCGGTTTGCAGCTCCATGAATATTGGCCAGCGAGAAAAGCTCGTTGTCGTGCAGTTCGGCGATCAAAACATCCTCTTAGGTGTCACCGCAAATCAGATCCAACCATTGGCCACGTCCAACCAGAGCCCCGAACAAGCCACCGAAATTTCGGCGGCAAGACCGCTGACCACCAACCTGGAAACTGACTTAAAAACTGGCCTGAAAAATGGCCTGAAAAATGGCCTGAAAACCGACCTGGTAACTGCCCCATGAAATGGCTATTGATTGCGGCCACACTGTTCTCCAGCAGTGCCTTAGGCCAAATAGACCCAGGATTGCCCGCTGTCGTCGCCTCACCGGCAGAAGGTGGCACCACAGAGTATTCGGTCACCCTTCAACTGTTGTTGATGATGACCGCATTAACCTTGTTGCCGTCAGCACTAATCATGCTGACACCATTCACGCGCATCATCATTATTTTGGCAATCCTGCGCCAAGGTATAGGTCTTGCTCAAACGCCTAATAACCAAATTCTTATCGGGCTGGCGCTATTCATCACCGTGTTTGTCATGGCACCGGTGTTCACCGAGGTCAACTCACTCGCTTTGACGCCCTATCTCGACCAGGAGATGAGTTTCCGCGACGCCCTGGCCGCCGGCGGTGAGCCGGTGCGACTGTTCATGCAGGACCAGGTACGCGAAGCAGACGTAGAGTTGTTTTCACGCATGCGCGGTCCACTACCGATCAGCGCTGATACTCCGATTCCCATGAGCGTTCTGATCCCCGCCTACATTACCAGTGAGTTAAAGACCGCCTTTCAAATCGGATTTCTGTTGTTGCTGCCGTTTTTAGTGATCGACCTGGTGGTGGCCAGTGTCTTGATGTCCATGGGAATGGTGATGCTCTCGCCACTGGTCATATCACTACCCTTCAAGCTGATGTTGTTTGTGATGGTTGATGGCTGGACTCTGATATTGGGCACCCTGGCCTCAAGCTTTTTTCTGGCAGGCCCGCCGTGACCCCTGAAACCCTAGTGGATATTGGTCGCGACGCGTTGGTCACCACCATGTTGGTGGCCTCTCCCATTTTGTTGGTGGCGCTAGGTGTGGGCTTAGCGATTGGAGTGCTGCAAGCGGCAACCCAGATTCAAGAAATGACCTTGAGTTTCATTCCAAAGTTATTTGCGGTCTTGGTGACCACAGTGGTGATGGGACATTGGATGCTAACGGTACTGGTGGAATACATGCGCCAACTCATCATCAGCATTCCAAGCCTACTGGGCTAACCCTATGCCTGTCGTTCTACCATTTGATCTCAATGCACTAAATCTCGATGGCCTGGCGGTTACCTACCTATTGGCTTTGACTCGGGTCAGCGCGCTGTTAATGGCCACCCCGATATTTCGTTCCACCGGCGTCCCGGCCAAAGTACGCCTTCTGCTTGCAGTGACCGTTGCCGCGCTAACCATGGGCACCCTGCCAGATAGCTATAGCCCGCCCACCTTCGGTTTTGGATTGATTCCGATCGCGCTCTGGGAAATGGCCCTGGGATTAGCTATGGGACTGTGTATCCAGCTGGTCTTCGCCGCATTAACCATTGCCGGCGAATGCGTGGCAGTAGGAATGGGCTTAGGCTTTGCCACCATTGTGGATCCACAAAACGGCGCGTCGGTACCCACTATGAGTCAGCAGTTTGTCCTATTGGGCACTTTGTTGTTTGTCGCCATCAACGGCCACTTGATGGCGCTGGATATGATTCACTCAAGTTTCACCCTAATGCCGCCAGGGAGCCGCGGCAATATCCACGGGGGCGCTGCTCCCCTGCTGGAATGGGCCATGAGCATGTATGCCAACGCGCTGCGTCTGGCGTTGCCCGTCATTGCCGCAATGCTGCTTACGAATTTGGCCTTCGGCGTCATCACTAGGGCCGCGCCACAGCTCAATGTGTTTGCCGTTGGATTCCCCCTGATGATGCTCATTGGTATGGCTGCGGTGATGATAAACATCAACAGTTTGTTGGATGCCTGTGCGGCGCTATTTGGCAAGTCTTTTGCCGCAGCGACCGCCCTATTTAGTGGTGTCAATGGATGAGTGACCAACAAGACTCTTCCCAAGAACGCCACCTCCCCCCTACCCCCAAACGGTTGGCCGATGCCCGCAAGAAAGGGCAAATCGCCCGTTCCAAAGAACTCAGCACACTGTTAATTACTCTCGGCGGAGGCATCGCCATCTGGCTGTTCGGCGCCAGCACCATCAATCAAATTGCCCACTTTTCCAGTCGATTATTTGTCTGGGCAAGCGGCAGTGCTGTGACTCAATCGCTGATCAGCGGCCCGGCTCAATTTACCGAAGCCATGACGGCGGCAGCAAGCGCAGGAGTGATGGCGATTTTGCCCATACTCACGGGCCTGGTTTTATTGGCCATCGCAGGTCCATTGATGACAGGCGGAATCATTTTTCGATTGGCGGGGGCAGCTCCAAAATTCTCCAACATCAATCCAGCCAAAGGCCTCAAACGAATGGTCAGTGTGCGGGCATTTGTGGAGCTGGGTAAAGCGGTTCTGAAGTTCATTTTGGTGGGCGCCGTGGGCATCGCCGCATTTCGGGCAATGGCCCCAGACTTAATGATGTTGGGTCGCCAAGACATCGTATCCGCGCTTGATACCACTGGCGGGATGATGCTGGCATTTTTTCTTTTGGTGTGTACATCCCTGTTGGTGATCGCCGCCATAGACGTGCCCTTCCAGCTATTCCAGCACTTCAAAAAACTGCGTATGAGTCACCAGGAAATGCGTGACGAGCACAAAGACACGGAAGGCAAGCCGGAGATCAAACAAAAAATCCGTTCACTGCAAATGCAAGCCGCCAGTAGGCGGTTGGAATTGGCCCTGGAAGACGCCACGGTTGTGGTCACCAACCCGACTCACTTTGCTGTTGCATTGAAATATGACGATAGTTTGCCAGCGCCCATCGTTGTTGCCCGGGGCGCCGGTGTGATCGCCGAACAATTGCGCAATCTAGCCCGGGACAAAAAGCTGCCGATTGTGTCCGCCCCGCCGCTGGCCAGAGCGCTATTTTTCTCGGTTAAAGAGGGCCAGGTTGTGCCTGCCGAGCTATTTAAGGTGGTGGCGAAAGTGGTGATTTACGTCATGCAACTGGCAAACACCCCAGGGCTTAGGCCACCGAAAATCGCCGACAAGGAAATTCCCGAAAACTTACGAAGAGCTGCCCAATGAACCCGGTTGAAGCCCTACGATCCTTTTTGGCCCAGGGTATCGCAATACCCATTGCGCTAGTCACGATTATGGTCTTGATGGTGGTTCCCGTCCCCACCATGATTTTGGACTTGCTGTTCACCTTTAACATCGCCCTGGGCTTGCTGGTGCTGATGATTACCGTGTATTCCGCCCGGCCCTTGGATTTTGGCGTATTCCCCAGTTTGCTGCTCATCGCCACACTCTTGCGACTAAGTCTGAACATTGCCTCTACTCGAATCGTACTCATGAATGGCCATGATGGCGGTGATGCAGCGGGCCAGGTAATTCAAGCATTTGGCAATTTTGTCGCCGGCGGTAATTACACCGTGGGTTTTGTGGTGTTTGTGATTTTGGTTTTGATCAATTTTGTTGTGGTGACCAAGGGCGCAGGACGAGTATCTGAGGTTAGCGCCCGATTTACTCTTGATGCCATGCCAGGAAAACAAATGGCCATCGACGCAGACCTCAATGCAGGGATTTTGGATCAGGAACAGGCCCGCACACGGCGACAGGAAATCGCCCAGGAAGCGGATTTTTACGGATCCATGGATGGCGCCAGCAAATTTGTCCGTGGCGACGCCATTGCCGGGGTCTTCATTTTGCTTATCAACCTGGTGGGAGGCATTGTCATTGGCGCCACCAGCCATGGTTTGGATATCGGTACCGCACTGCAAAATTACGGGCTACTGACCATTGGCGATGGTCTGGCTGCTCAACTACCGTCGTTACTTCTATCCACCGCAACCGCCATCCTGGTCACCCGTGTGTCTCATCCCACCTCAATGGGTGAGCAATTTTCCGATCAAGTCTTAGGCAGCAGCCAATCCATGGTGATTGTGGCGGTCATCTTGGCGATTTTGGGTCTGATACCTGGCATGCCAACCCTGGTGTTTTTATTGTTGGCCCTAGGTGTTGCTGGCGCCGCCTGGCAATCCCAGCGCCTTCGAAAGGCCAAGGCCGCCGAACAAGCCGCTCAATCCTTGCCAACGCCAGTCCCGCCCGCTGAACTTAGCTGGGATGACATTGAGCGCCCGGACGTCTTGGGCATTGAGGTTGGCTACAAGCTCATCCCCTTACTTGATAGCGGCAAAGGCGGGCCACTGCTTTCCCGGATTAAGGGCATCCGCAAGAAACTGTCCAAAGAACTGGGGTTTTTAATCCAACCTGTGCACATTCGAGATAACTTGGAATTACCCCCAACCGCTTATCGAGTGCGAGTTCTTGGGGTACCTGTAGCTCAGGCCGAAATTATTCCAGATCGCCATTTTGCGATTAATCCTGGTGACGCCAACCTGCCCATCGACGGGGTAGCCGCCCGTGACCCTGCTTTCAATTTGGATGGCTATTGGATCGAAGCGTCTCGAGTTCAGGAGGTGCAATCTTTGGGTTACACCGTGGTTGATGCGCCGACAGTCATCGCCACCCATTTGAGTCGAATCATTTTTGACCACGCGCCAGACCTTATGGGGTTTGAGGAGGCGCAAATGTTACTGGATCGACTGTCTGAGGACGCACCGAAACTTGCCGACGATCTAGTACCTACAACAATTCCCATGTTCGCCTTGGTCAAAGTACTAAAGAATCTATTGGCCGAACGAGTGGCCATCAAAGATATGCGAACCATCGCCGAAGCTTTGACGGAAAACGCGCCCAATAGTCAAGATCCTGGCGCTTTGACCGAAGCGGTCCGTGGCTCTTTGGGCCGAGCGATCATTCAAAAAATCAATGGCTTGGAACCTGAAATTGATTTGATCACTTTGGAAACAAATCTGGAACGGATATTGCTTGAGTCCTTATCCAGTGGAGTTGCCGGAACGGCTGCTCCGGAACCAGAACTTACAGAGAAGCTACAAACCATGATTCGATCCGCTGCCGAAAATCAAGAGCGCAAAGGCCAACCGGCCGTGCTTGTGGTTTCTCCAGCCCTACGCCAGTGGATGGCACGGTTACTAAGGCCTGTCATGCCATCTCTGCACGTACTGTCGTTTCAAGAAATCCCCGATGACAAGAGGATTCGCATCGTGACCAACATCGGCTCAGCTCAGGCAGCACTGGAGGCTGGGACATGAAGCTCAAACGCTACTTTGGACCGGACGCTCGCACAGTCATGCGCCAGATCAAACGGGAACAAGGCTCCGAAGCAGTCATTGTTTCTTGCAACGCCGCCGGCGACGGCACAGAGATCGTTACCAAGGTAACCACCGATACCCCAAGCGCGGTACATGATGACACCAACCAGCTAACCGGAAACGTCAATCCTGCCAATGAAAGTACCTTGGCAGAGATGGAATCCTTGCGCCGGGAAATGCGCAGCATGCATAACTTGCTGGATGACAGTCTGGCCCAGTTGGCAACCAGGGACCTTTCCAAAAGAGAACCCATAGCCGCTGCCTGCGGCGCATACCTGAAAAGCTGTGGAATCAGCCGCCGGGTCAGCGACTCCCTCCTCAATGACTTAAGAGAAGGGAGCCTGAGGACCACTTGGCACGAGGTGCTGGTGCGACTGGCTCGTCAAATTTCTGTGACCAACAACAACATACTCAATCAGGGCGGAAGGATCTTGCTAGCGGGCCCCCAGGGCATGGGTAAAACCGCCACCGTCGCCAAACTCGCCACTCGATACCTGCTTAGCCATGGCGTTGATCAAGTTGCACTCATCACCACTGACTCCACAAAAATTGGCGCTTGTGGGCAACTTAAGCGAATTGGTCAGTTGTTACAGATACCCGTGGGCATGGCCAGATCAAGCGCACAATTGAAAGATCAACTAGATGCTTATAGCGATCGCAGCTTAGTCTTGGTGGATACTCCGGGAATCTGCATCCACGACGAACGCAGCATTGAGCCACTAAAAGCTTATGCCCGCATCGAGGGTTTACAGGCTCATTTAGTATTGTCCTCGGAACTGGCTCCGTCGATTTTTGAGCGCGCACTGACGCGCTTCAGCTTGCTCGCGCCAGATGCCGTGTTGTTGACACACAGCGAACAACTGGACCATATCGGCCCAGTTATCAGCACCCTAATTGAACGACAACAGCCCATCTCTTACCTATCCAACGGCACCCGTATTCCGGAAGATCTTCGGCCCGCTAGAGCGGCCCAACTAGCAGCAGGCGCCCTGTCCGGCGCAACGAGAAAGTTGATTTCCCAACAACCACTGGAACAGGCCAGTGCTTAATCGGCGACAACAAACCACACCCAGTAACAGCAACCAGCTGGAGCAATTTATGGATACCAGACCCGTTAGAGTCATTGGTATCGCCAGCGGCAAAGGCGGCGTGGGAAAAACCAACACCTGTATCAATTTGGCATTGGACCTGGCCAATAGCGGACAACGGGTGGTCATTTTGGATGCCGACCTGGGCCTGGCAAACGTAGACGTTCTGCTGGGCTTGCAACCAACCTTCGATTTATCTCACGTACTTAATCAACAACGCACCCTGGAAGAAATAGTGGTTGATGGTCCTGGCGGTATTCGGGTTGTCCCCGCCACCTCCGGGGGACGCCAGATGATGGCTTTGACTGAAGTTCAACACAAAGCCTTAAGTCGGAACTTCTCAGCCATGGCCGGGGATATTGATTATTTGCTGGTCGATTTGGCTGCAGGTATTTCAGACAGTGTCGTTTTTATGGCAAGCGGTTGCGACGAATTGCTGGTAGTCGCTAGCAATGAGCCAGCTGCCATTACCGATGCCTATGCACTCATGAAAATCTTGCATCGCGATGAAGGCATGGACCGTTTTCACATCCTAAGTAACCGCAATGAAACTCATCAAGATGGACTGACCATGTTTTCGAAATTGGCAGTTGCCTGTGAGCGATTTTTGAACGTTTCTCTTCGCTATATCGGCGGCATACCGGAAGACCCAATGGTCCGTCGGGCAGTCGAACAACAGTGCGCCGTGGTGGATAGATACCCCGGCAGTCCAGCGGCCAGTGCATTTCACAAACTGGGTGACGCGGTCAGACGTTGGCCTGAACAGCAACAGACTAGAAAAAATCCATTTTTTCAACGCCTGCTGCGGCCCGATGCTGACCCGCCCCATCTCCAGGGAGATCATAGCTATTGACGGATTAGCCGCTTATGCGCAGCCAGAAAGCGCACACCCGCAGGTTCTGATAGAACAACATACAGGGCTGATAAAAAAGATTGCCTTACACCTGGCCGCGCGGGTACCGCCCACTGTAGACATGGATGACCTGATTCAGGCCGGCGCAATTGGTTTACTGGAATCTGCTCAGCGTTTTGACCCCAGTCACGGTGCCAGTTTTGCCACCTATGCCAGCATTCGGATACGTGGGGCAATGCTAGACGAACTGCGTCGTTATGACTGGTCGCCCCGCTCAACCCGGAGAAAAATCCGCGAAATGTCGGAGGCGATCCGGCGAATAGAAGGCGAAACAGGCAAAGAAGCCAGCGAAACCGACGTGGCCGATGCAATGGGACTTAGCGCCACCGAATATCGAAAACTACTGCAAGACTCGGTATCTTTTTCAGTCTTTAGTTGGGATGCCTTGCTGGAGCAACGGGGCGACAGTGTGGGCAGCAATGGCGGCCAGGATTATGAAAGTCCCCAACAGCACGTGGAATCTCAAGCATTCAGCTCTTACCTGGCCAGTGTGATTGAGACGCTCCCAGCCCGGGAACAATTGGTCCTAGCTTTGTATTACGACCAAGAATGTAATCTGAAAGAAATCGGTGAAATTCTTGGAGTCAGTGAGTCTCGGGTATGCCAAATTCACGGTCAAATCTTAGCTCGTCTGCGCGCCCGGTTGGACCCTGAGGAAATCCCTCAGGGCGCTATACCCTCATGACTCTCTCAGATTGCCTATCGGTCACAGCCCTGCTAATCGCCTTCATTGCTGCACTGTTGGCGCTTAAAACTCGGAGGGAGGCCGGCGCGCAGTTCATTGAATTGAGCCACGCGCTGACAAAGGCTCGTACCCAAGCAGATGAAAATTATCAGGAAGTCATGGGGCTGGCGCAGCTAGTGAAGCGCCAATTGAGTGACGGAGAACAGCAAAAGCAACGCCTGCTATCTCTTCAAACCCGGTTCACGCTGATTGAGTCTTTGGAGGAGGGTCAGCAAGCTTTGGTAACCGCAAAAACCCGCTTGGCAGATGGCCAAAGTTTAACCCCCATGGTAAAGCGCGGCGCCATTAATGCCAGCGAGGCTCACTTACTGTCACTACTTCATCGTCAAGCCAACCCTACCGCTGCCAGTTGACCGATTCCCCGCAGTGGGTGTGGACCGAGTTGCCCACCGCTAATTGACACCTATTAAGTGCCCGATCCGTTATTTTCTTGCCGCTAAATTTATTACCTAACCGGTCGATAACTCTCTTTATCAGCCAGTCTGGCACACGCGATACAGGCAACGAACAACCTTATGGATATTGCTACCCTGCTTGGACTCTTAGGCGCTTTCGGCATTATCACCGGAGCCGTGCTAATAGGTGGAAACGCATTGGGATTCATCAATGCACCATCCATGCTCATCGTCATCGGTGGGACCCTGATGGTGGTGCTATCACGTATCACGTTGGCGCAGTTCCTCGGTTCATTCAAAGTCGCCATTGGGGCGTTTTTGCACAAGGGTCAATCGCCGGAAGATCTGATCCATGAAGCCGTTGAGCTGGCCACCGTGGTTCGCAAGGACGGCATCTTAGCCATCGAAGACAAACCCATCTCCCATCCGTTTTTCGCCAAAGGCATCAACATGTGCATCGACGGGCAAGACACCGACGTCATTAAACATTGCTTGTCCAATGACATAAGTTTAACCATTCAACATCAAACCACCGGGGCCAATACATTTTCCGCCACGGGCGAAGTTGCACCGGCCATGGGTATGATCGGAACCTTGATCGGCCTGGTGCAGATGCTCAGCACCATGGAAGACCCAAAGACCATCGGACCTGCGATGGCAGTAGCGCTTCTTACGACTCTCTATGGTGCAGTTGTCGCAAATGCATTTGCCATACCCATATCGGAGAAATTGAAACTACGCAGCCGGGAGGAATCCCTCAATAAGAAGCTCATTTTGGAGTCCATCCAAGGCATTCAAAGCGGCACTCATCCTAAGGTTCTGGAACAACTACTGATTAACTATCTGCCCCAGGACAAACGCGATGCCTACGCTAGCGTTGATGGTTGATCTTCTTCATGGAACAGTTGTCGCTACCTGCTGAGAACTTCCAACCCTGGGAATACCCGAGTGTCTGACGATCTGGACTTGGTGGATGGCGATGGCGGCGATGACGGCGGTGGTTGGTTAGCCACATTCGCCGACTTAATGGCCTTGTTGATGTGCTTCTTCGTCCTATTGTTGTCGTTTTCCGAAATGGAGATAAAGAAATACAAACAGGTAGCGGGCTCAATGAGTGAGGCCTTTGGCGTACAGCGAGAAATTAACGCCAAGCAAACCCCCAAAGGAACCAGCATCATCGCCCAGGAGTTCAGTCCTGGAAAGCCCACCCAGAGCTTCACCATTGTGATGCAGCAGGAAAGCACCGACCAATACAAACAGAATCTGGATTTCAGCGACTCAGATTACAAAGGCCAGGATGGACAAGACGCTGACCCTCAAAAAGCCCCTGAGGATCCCCTCATAGAGGACCCACCTACAATCGACCCGGCCATTTTGGAGGCGGCAAAGATGATCGCCAAGGCGCTCAACGAAGAAATAGAGTTAGGAATGGTCGAAGTACTGGCAACACCTGACCGGGTGGCCATTCGGGTGCGAGAAAAAGGCTCTTTTGAATCCGGTAGCGCGCGCTTAAGCTCGACCTTCCTTCCTACCTTAAGCAAAATCACCGGCACACTCAAAGAAACCCATGGAGAGGTTGTGGTTGCCGGTCACACGGACAACGTTCCCATAGCCACTGTCCAATTCCCGTCCAACTGGGAACTGTCTTCCGCTCGCGCCGCTGCATTTGTTCACTTCATGACGAAAAAGGAAGCGTTTGCATCAGACCGTCTACAAATTCGCGCTTTTGCTGACACCCGGCCCATAGCCCCCAACTCAAGCGCCCAGCAACGGGCTGTCAATCGACGGGTTGAGATTTCTTTGGTGATGCCAGCGCGCAATGTGGCCAATGCCAACGACAATATTCGTGAAGGGGTTAAGAAAACCCAAAGTCCGGCCGATACCCCTATTGTAACCGCCAAAATACCGGAGCCCCCGACTCAGGATATGTCCCACACAGCGCAATAGCGCCACTAACTTTAGAGACGTTTTATGCCCAGTACTCCAGCAGCCTCATCTAATGCGCCCAGCCGGCCAACGAGAGTTGCCGCCAATGACTCCGGCCAGGAGCAACTCATTGATCAGCTTCGCAATGGCATTATTCGGATGAGCCATGCGGCTTCGGGAATCGACGACGACCTGGACACCCAGCTAGGTGTCCTGCGCAAAAAAATGCGCGATACCACCAGTGCGCCGGTAGTAGAAGCGTTGGTTGCTGATGTTTCCAAAGGGATTTTGGCCATTGATGCCAAAACCAAACGCACGAATGCTGACAATGCCAATATTGGACACCGGTTGTTGCATGTGATTGATCTGCTGAAACCAGGTTGGCAGCTAAGACGCAAACGCAAAGGGCTGGCTAATTCTTTACGCAACAATAAATGCAATTTCCAAAAGTTCCTAAAAGACTATCAAGAAACCTTGGTCGCAGCCTTGCAGGCGCGACTGGGCAGCTCTGAAGTCACAAAGAAAGATGCTGCAACCGGACAGGGCGCAGCCCCAAGCAACGCGATCGATAACGAGACCACTGAAGCGCTGGAGCATATGCGAAATACGCTGCTGGTCTTGGTCAATCACCTGGACAGTGACGACACACGGTCAGAACCCGTGAATACCCTGCGCAAACAACTGGCAGAGACGATGGTGTTCGACTCGATGCCGGATATTCTTGAATCGGTGGCAGAATTGGCCGGGGAGATTAGTCAGCAGGAGCAAAAGCGCTTCGAAGAATTTGCCCACCAAATGGCCACGCAGTTCGACCAGCTACAAGACAGCGTTACATCTAGCATTGGTGACGAAACCGATGCCCACCATCAGCGGAATGAATTTCAGCTCCAGCTAGCTGACGGCGCCCAAAGCATGCGTAACGCCATCGCTTCATCCACCAATTTGCGCCAATTGCAAAAAGCAGTCGCATCAGACGTCGATAAAATGTCCAATACCCTGGAGCATTTTGCCGAAGTTGAGGCTATTCGCCACAAAAAATTCGAAGCCAGCATCGGCCTGCTACAAGACAAGCTCGGTGAAGCTCACTCAGAATGTAACGAGCTTTATAACGAGATCAATCACCTCAGAGTAAAAACCCAATTAGACCCATTAACCGGTCTGCCTAATCGCTCGGGTTTCCTGGAACGGGCTCAGCAAGAATTCGAACGCGCGGTGCGCTATGGGAACAAACTTTCCCTAGCTGTGGCTGACATCGACCATTTTAAGCAGGTAAATGATCGATACGGTCACAAAGCGGGAGACACTGTCATCGTAGAGGTCGGTTCGATAATCGCTAGCAACTTACGAAAATCCGATTTCGTCTGTCGCTATGGCGGCGAAGAGTTTGTCATGCTACTGGTAGAAACCCCTTTAGAAAACGCCGTCGCCGTAGCAGAAAAGGTTCGGGAAGCGGTAGGAAATTGCCCTTTCGCGTTTCGCGACAAGCGGGTTCAAGTCACCATCTCGGTGGGCATCGCCGAGCTCGAACCCGGCCAATCGATCTCTGATCTTGTTGAAAAAGCTGATGTGTCTCTTTACGCCGCTAAAAGCGCCGGTCGCAACTGCACTATTTCCAGCTCAACCCATTAACTCCGAGAGATTTCCATGAGCGACGTCAGGCCAAGACTTACCGAAATCATTCTGGGTAAAGACCTGTCCAGGAACATGCTCATACCCGCCGACTTTGGCACCGGCACCGAGCAGCAAATCATTGACATTGCCAAAGGTCTGGTGGCCAATACTCCACTGCCCGGCGGCCATGTTGGAATGCTGCCGGAACACTCGGCTAATCAAGATTTCTCTCACAACGCTAGCGATTTCGGTACCCTTACCTGGGATTCGCGACTCAATGAGGTCACCCTGGACCCGGTGTTATGCCAAATCGCTGGCATTGAGTCGTCGATGTTGGGCGCAAGATTGAAAGACTTTTTAGCCCTAGTGGCCGAAGAGTCTCGCGGGGTATTGGCAGAAAAATTGCGACGCAGCCTGCAAACAGGCAAGGATTTGGAACACGCCTGCCGTATCGGTCAAAATCCATCCGGTGCCACAGAGGTCAGAATTCTCGGCAAAACTTTGTCGGATAGCCAGGGGCGTCCGGCACTCATCGTTTGTGCAGTTCAACCGAAAACCCCACTACCGCCGCCGCTGAAGAAAAACCAAAGCCCTAAAGCTAAAGCTGCGCACGATCTGAAGGCCCCTCTCAATGCCATCCGTGGCTATGCCCAGATGCTGCGCAAAGATCCGTTGACAGAGCGCCAACAAGATTGTCTTGAAAAAGTGGAAATGCACTGCAACTCAATGCTATCAACCATTGACAGTGAGCTGGGTGAAAAAACCGCGGACACCACCGCATCATCAGGGTTCTCGCCATATCAACTCATCAGCAATGTGGCAGAGATGTTCAATGCCTCCCATCCGTTAGACAACGTGGCGTTAACGTGGACCATGCAAAACACCAAGAGTTTGGTGTGCACCGACCAGGTAAAGCTGCGCCGAATTCTTGTGAATCTCGTCGACAACGCCATTAAGAATACCCACAACGGGCAAATCACAGTGGCGGGAACTATCGTTGAACAGACCCATCTTGAGATCAAGGTAAGTGATACTGGCTGCGGTATTCCCGCAGACGTAATGCACAGAATATTCGAACCGTTTTTTCGCCTGGAGCAAACGGGCGGCCCCGTGGGTGCGGGCCTTGGGCTGGCGATTGTCCGAGATCTAACCAAACAACTGGAGGGCACAATAGAAGCGGCCAGTGAGCCAGGACAAGGCAGCGAATTCACCCTGCGGCTTCCGGTGACTGTGGTCAAAGATCGACGCCAACAAGGGCCCCAGGAACGCCCTTCGACCTTGGTATTAATTGGCGACAACAGCTTCCACAACCAATGTATACGCGAGACTCTTAACCAGCAGGGAAAACCCTTCGTCCATGTACCATCCTTAGACGACTGTGGCGCTGATCTCGATGCCCAATTGGTCATGCTCGATTGCAGCGGCAAAGATAATCAGGGAACCCAAATAATTTCTCGCGTGCGGCGCCGACTGCCCGAATGCGCCATTGTTGCCATTAGCGACACGTTAAATAGCGCCAGCGCAGAACGACTGTTAAGCGCCGGCGCAGACACCCTGTTAATCAAGCCCTTTTTGGCGCGAGAACTTATTGCAACCATCGACAGTGCCGAGAAACGAGCAAGCCATCGACAACCCACCAGCAAGGTCGTGATCCCTGCTCAGATGGCAAATTCTCTATGCCAGGCGGCAACCCGGGCCAATTCCGAGCGGCTTACTACCCTCATTGATGAACTGGGGCATATCGATCACGCGTTGGCTCGGGATATGAAAGAAATGAACCAACAATTCGACTATGACGGACTGCTTAATACCGTAGACCGAAACCGTTCAGATTAATGAGATAGCCAGACCACTCAGCCATCCCACCGGGCACCCAAATGGCTCAAGAATTAACGTCGCTGTTTGAAAAACTCTCTCAGCAACTGCGCTGACTCATCCGCAAGCACCCCAGCGGTCACATCCAGCTGATGATTGCCATAACCTGGACCGACTAAATCCATCGTCGACCCACAGGCGCCGGTACGTGGATCCGTTGCCCCAAATATCAGTCGGCCAATCCGCCCATGGACCATCGCGCCAGCGCACATCGCACAGGGCTCCAGAGTGACATAGAGGTCGCACTCAGGGAGCCGATAGTTCCCCAGAACTCGACCCGCTTTACGCAATGCTCGAACTTCGGCGTGGCCTGTAGGATCGTTGGTCGCGATGGGCGCATTGTGCTCCTGAGCGATGATTTCCCCATCCCTCACCACCACGCAGCCCACTGGAACTTCCCCTAATCGCCCGGCTCGCCGCGCCATTACCAGGGCCTGGCGCATAAACGCCTCGTCAGCCCTTACTCCCACTCAATGGTTGCCGGAGGCTTGCCAGAAATGTCGTAAACTACCCGGGAAATGCCACTAATCTCGTTGATGATCCTGCGGGAGACTTTTTCCAAGAAGTCGTAAGGCAAGCGCGCCCATTGAGCGGTCATAAAATCAATAGTTTCCACCGCCCGCAAGGCTATGACGTACTCATATGCCCGACCATCACCTACCACGCCCACGGATTTTACGGGCAGAAACACGGCAAAGGCTTGACTGACGCTGTCATAAAGATCTGCCTCGCGCAGGCATTCAATAAACACATGATCTGCTTTGGCCAGCAATTCGGCGAACTGGGCCGTCACCTCACCTAATA
>CAZLJY010000075.1:0-18938 GCA_964559945.1 uncultured Gammaproteobacteria bacterium
CTCCATCAGGGTGAGTCAGCCCAGATGTTGCAGCCGGAGGCGCTGATAACCGGGGAACAGGCATCCGATATATTTGGGTCCATCAATGCATTGGCAGACGATGTTTCGGACTTAACGGAATCTCATATCCGGCCGCTCCTGGAACTACTGACCAAACGTGTCGATTCAATTACCGCAAACATCGACAGCTCTGCACCGGCGTTAGTTAGCGACCTGGAGCAGTTGCTTGATCAGCTTAATGCTTCAGCATCCTCGCTGAACGTTTTGATGGGTGAAGAGAATCTGTCCCATGTCAGCACAATTTTGACCAACTTCAGCCAAACCTCTAAGGATACTCAATTACTGGCCGCTGAGCTGGCGGATGCAAGGTTAGAGCTGAAGCAACTGATTGGTGACCTGGCCGCCATTGCCAGCGATAACCGTGAGGGTATTTCCGGCACCGTGACGGAGCTTGAAGCGGCAATACTGCTGTTGTCCCAGCGCTTGGACTCAATCACTTTTAATATGGATGAGGCCAGTCGAAATTTGAACGAGTTCGCTCGGGCTATCCGGCGCAGTCCCAATCGGCTGTTGTTTTCTCCGGATGCTGACGAGACGGAGGGAGACCAATGATGTCTGGACCATTTAGGGTTTTAGCATTGGCGGGCTTTGTTGCGATGTTGATGGCCGGCTGCAGTTCTACTCCGGTGCCAGAGGATAGCTTTTACCGTTTGGGCAATTTGCCGGAGCCGACACTGATATTCGAATCGCCGCCCATTGATGGCCGATTGATGATCGAGGTCCCCCGGGCAGCCGGGATTCGCCGTCAACGGGGAATCTTGTATAGCGAAGATGCCGATCACGTGGAGGTCCGTCGTTACTATTACCATTTTTGGGAAGAGCCACCGCCGCAGATGTTGCAGCGCAGACTCATCGAACGGCTGCGGCTGGCGAGTCTGGCAGATTCCATTACCGAAGGTCTGTCCCGTGATGTGGACTTCCGGCTGCGTACCCGCATTCGGGAGTTTGATCGGCGAGTTGATGGCAATAAAATGTCTGCGGTTATCGATATCGACGTCATTTTGTTTACTGGATACACCGACGGTGAAGCGATTTTTAGGAATTCTTACCGCCAACGAGTGGAAGCAGACAACGTCAACATGGTCAGCACTGCCTCCGCTTTTTCCCAAGCGTTGGATCAAGTGATTGATCAGTTTCTCAATGATGTGAGAAACCAACTCTGAGTCGGCCCGCGAGAATGCAAAGCCACCTAAATGCGCTAGGAATTGTTCAATGGCAACAGCGCCGCCGAGCGCCGGTGCCGTTGGTCGACTCGAACCACGCCCAACCCCCTGAAATGTTGCGTAACGCAGCTAACGCCAGCGCCACGGTATTCGTTGAGTGGCCAGGGGGGTTCGATCTTGAGGCGGCGGATCCCGGGCCTGAATTGTTAAGCAAAATTTTGGCAGCCACTGGCCGGGACCCCATGAGTTTCAGTGTGTACCAAGTGTTTGACTCGGCGCCAACGGTCAGTGGCCATGTGCTTTGGTTCACCTCTCGACCGGTGGCATTGAACCCTAGCATGCTAGGGCTACCGTCAATAGCGGCCATGCTGGCCGACCCTGCACTCAAACGTACCGCTTGGCAGCGCCTTAAACCCTGGATGGCCAACCTTCCGTGAGTGCGGTACTCAGACAGCCGGCGATGGAAATCCGCCCCATGGTTGAGGCGGATATCGAAGCGGTATTGCCAATAGAGACCCAGTCCTACCCGTTCCCTTGGTCACGGGGCATTTTCGAGGACTGTCTGCGGGTTGGATATTCCTGCTGGGTTGCTGATCTGGCTGGCCAGTTAGTGGGCTATGGCATTTTGTCCGCCGGAGCCGGTGAGGCGCACGTTCTGAACCTGTGTATTGGTTCCAACCACCGCGGTCAGGGTCATGGGCTTGCCATGCTCAATCGACTCATCAACTTGGGCCGCTGGCATCACTCCCGAACGATTTTTCTTGAAGTCAGACCCAGCAACTTTCGGGCCATTGAGATCTATGAACAACGAGGATTTGCCGTTGTTGGTCGGCGCCCAAATTACTATCCAGCCACGAAGGGGCGGGAAGATGCCTTGATTATGGCAATGAAGTTAGCGGCAGACGAATAAGCCGCTAACCTCACAAGGCGCCCATAAGGCCATATTGGTTGGCCGATTTTCTACAGATCATCCAAGCGTTTAATCTGCTGTTCCAGATCAGCAACTTCCGACAGTGCATGTTCCAGTTGGGTCCGCGCTTTTTGGACCACCGCATCCGGCGCGTTGGCGACAAATTTCTGGTTACTTAACTTACCCTCAAGGCGGCCAATGTCGTTACGTTTGCGTTCCAATTCGCGGCTGATGCGAGCCCGCTCTTCCTGGGGGTCGATAATCCCAGCCAGAGGCACATGGAGCTTAAGTTTGCCCGCCGCAGCAAATGCCGACGGCGGTGCCTGCTCGCCGTCGTTTAGCCATCGAGAAGAGCTCAGCGAGCCGAGAGTGAGTAGCATGTCTTGGTGTTGGGTAAAGCGCTTTTGATCATCGGTGTCGCCGGCCTCAAGTAAAAGCTCCAGCGGCTTTCGTGGCGCAATATCCATCTCTCCACGAATCTGACGTAAGCCTAGCAATACCTGCTGTAACCACTGCACTTCCTGTTCCGCACCACTGTCAATCTGGCGGGCATCTTGAGTCGGAAATGGCTGGGTAGAGATGGTCTCTCCGTCGATGTTTAGGGTTGGCGCCACCCGCTGCCAAATTTCTTCGGTAATAAATGGTATCAAGGGGTGCATTAACCTCAGTACCTGTTCCAGTACGCTCACCAGAGTGAACCGAGTATGTTGGGCTGACGGGTGATTGTCTGCGTTGAGCACTGGCTTGGTCAGCTCTAGATACCAGTCACAGTATTCATGCCAGGTAAATTCATAAATAGCGGTGGCCGCTAGATCAAACCGATAACGCGCAAGGTTTTTATTCACTTCATCAGCAGCATGGTGGAAACGGGACACGATCCAACGATCAAATACGGTGGCTGTGTCCGGTGCTTGAGCCACCGATTTTTCTTCCACGTTCATCAGTACATAACGGGCCGCATTCCAGATCTTGTTACAGAAATTGCGGTAGCCTTCGATGCGGCCAGTATCAAAACGAATATCCCGTCCGTGGGTGGCTAACGCTGCGAAGGTGAAGCGCAGTGCATCAGTGCCGTAGGCGCGAATGCCGTCGGGAAACTCTTTACGGGTGGCCTTTTCGATGCTGGCGGCCATCTTTGGCTGCATCAGACCGCTGGTACGCTTGGCAATAAGTGATTCCAGGTCGATACCGTCAATGAGGTCCAGTGGGTCCAGCACGTTGCCTTTGGATTTAGACATTTTCTGACCCTGGTAATCTCGGATCAGACCGGTGATATAGACGTCGCGAAATGGCACATCGTCCATAAACTTCAGTCCAAACATGATCATTCGAGCGACCCAAAAAAAGATGATGTCGAACCCGGTAACCAAGACGTTTCCTGGATAGAATTTTTCCAGCCGATCGGTTTTTTCTGGCCAGCCAAGGGTAGAAAATGGCCACAGACCTGAGGAAAACCAGGTGTCCAATACGTCTTCGTCCTGTTTCAAAGGCCGCTCACCCAGATCGAAGCGTTGCCGAACATCTGCCTCGCTCTGGCCGACGAAAACTTGGCCGTCATCGTCATACCAGGCAGGAATACGATGGCCCCACCAAAGCTGGCGGCTGATACACCAATCCTGGATGTTATTTAGCCACTCGAAGTAGGTTTTGTCCCAGTTTCCGGGAACAAATCGAACCCGTCCGTTGCGAACTACCTCAATAGCCGGATCAGTGATGGCGGCAGCGCCGCCGGGCCGCCCATCGGGCTGGGTCTGGCGGGTTAGGTCCACATACCATTGGTCGGTCAGGTAGGGCTCAACAACGGCGCCAGATCGGTCGCCTCGGGGCACCATCAGTTTGTGATCTTGGGTTTTTTCCAGTAACCCGGCTGAGTCCAAATCAGCCACAATGGCTTTTCGAGCCACCATCCTATCCATGCCGCGATAGGCCTCGGGGGCCGTGTGGTTGAGACTGGCATTGGCTTCAAAAATGTTAATCATGGGAAGCTGGTGGCGCTGTCCCATCTGGTAGTCGTTGAAGTCGTGGGCCGGGGTGATTTTTACACAGCCGGTGCCAAACTCCGGATCAACATAACTGTCGGCAATAATCGGAATCCGACGCTCCGATAGGGGCAGGGCGATGTCTTTGCCCACCAAATGTTGGTACCGCCCATCATCGGGATGCACGGCGACGGCGGTGTCGCCCAGCATAGTTTCTGGTCGAGTGGTAGCAACAATCAGATGATCAATGTCGCCACAGGGTCCATCGGCCAATGGATATCGAAGGTGCCATAGGTGACCGTTTTCTTCCTCAGAAATAACCTCTAGGTCAGACAGCGCAGTTAGCAGTACCGGATCCCAGTTCACCAATCGTTTACCGCGGTAGATCAGGCCTTCCTCAAACAGGCTGATAAATACTTGGCGAACCGCGTCAGACAGCCCTTCATCCATGGTGAAGCGTTCGTGGGTCCAATCCACCGAGTCGCCTAGTCGGCGCATTTGTTGGGTGATGGCGCCGCCGGATTGTGCCTTCCAATCCCAAACAGCCTCGGTAAATTTCTCGCGCCCCAGATCGCGGCGTTTTTTGCCTTCCGCTTCCAGCTGCCGCTCCACCACCATTTGGGTGGCGATTCCCGCATGATCGGTCCCACACTGCCACAGAGCGCTGGCGCCGCTCATTCGTTGATGACGGGTCAAGGCATCTTGCAGGGTATGCTGGAATGCATGACCCATATGCAGGCGACCGGTCACGTTGGGTGGCGGCAACATGATGCAGTAGGCGGGGTCATTGTCTGAAGGTGCGAATACGCCCAGTTCTTCCCAACGCTGATACCAGCGTTGTTCAATGTCGGCGGGTTGGAAGCTTTTATCCATGTTTGCTTAGGTCCAGGTTATTAGCCGGTCAGCCGGCCCGATCAATCAGGAACTGAGTCAGCAATCCAACCGGTCGACCACTGGCCCCGCTCTTACTGCCACCATCCCAGGCAGTGCCGGCTATATCTAGGTGAGCCCAGGGGTAGGCCTTGGCGAAACGAGACAGAAAACAACCGGCCGTGATCGCGCCAGCACTTGGGCCTCCAATGTTTGCCACATCGGCGTAGGGCGTATCTAACTGGGGCTGATAGTCGTCCCAGATTGGCAGACGCCAAGCTCGGTCATGGATAGTGTTGCCGGCATCTAGCAGTTGGCCTGCCAGCTTGTCGTCCCGGCTCATCAGGCCGCTGGCGTGTTTCCCCAAGGCCACCACACAGGCGCCGGTCAAAGTGGCAACGTCAATCACCGCCTGGGGCTTAAACCGTTCTGCATAGGTTAGTGCGTCACATAAAATCAGGCGGCCTTCAGCATCGGTATTGAGCACCTCTACGGTTTGCCCTGACATGCTGGTCAGCACATCGCCTGGCCGATAGGCCTTGCCATCGGGCATGTTCTCAACGGCAGGGACCAAGGCGATGAGATTAATTTTTAGCTTTAGGGCGGCGCAGGCTGCAAAGGTGCCAATGACGCTGGCCGCTCCGCACATATCGTATTTCATTTCGTCCATACCTTTGCCAGGTTTGAGCGAGATTCCGCCGGTGTCAAAAGTGATGCCTTTGCCGACCAGCACCACCGGGGCGCTGCTTTTAGCTGCGCCTTGATAGGTCAATACGATGAATTTCGGTGGCTCAGCGCTGCCCTGGGATACTCCCAATAAGCATCCCATACCCAGAGATTCCAATTCCTTGCGGCCCAGTACGCGAGATTTACAGGTTTTGTATTTCGCTGCCAACGCTCGGCATTCCTGGGCTAGGTAGGTGGGTGTGCAGATATTGGGTGGTAAATTGCCAAGTTCTCGCGCACGCTCAACGCCTAGGCCTATGGCGGTGGCTTGATTCAACGCCGGGCGCAGAGTTTTGTCGCCGAAGAAGGTCACTTTTGATACCACCGACCGGCGCGCAGCCCCAGAAACGGTAGCGCTGTAGCGGTAGACACCGTAGGCACAGGCGAGCGCGCAGAGCCGGGTTTTTCGAACAAAATTCACGCCCGGCAGGTTTAGCTCCGCTAAGGCACAGGTGGCGGCTCGGATATTTCTTCCAGCCAAAAACTTCATCGCCTGCTGGGTCACTGTTTGTAATACGGAGCTTGTGAATTGCTCAGCTTTGCCGCAGCCAACAACCAACACCCGCTCTGCGGCCACGCCGGCGACGTCGGTCCAGAGAAAAATTTTGCCCGCGCCCGTTGCAATGTCGTTGCTTTTGATCAGCTTGGCGAGTTTTCCTTTGCTCGCTTTGTTAATTGCGGCAGCGGCGCCCTTAAGGCGACTGTCAGTTTGCACGCCAATAATTAAACAAGGCGTTGGATGCTCGGTGGCTGATGCTTCAGTTGAGAGAAATTTCATGGGGTCAGGTACTCTTGAGGTGAATAACGCTGCGCGGCTGCCGATAGCGGCTCCTTGCAGGCAAGGGTGTCATCGGGTTCGCAACACTAACGATGCGAACCCGCCATGGATAATTGAGACTCAAACGCCGTCGTCGCGCACCGCATGAATCCGGTCGCGCAGGACGTGTACGTTGTTAAACTAGTCATCGGCTTCGTGGGTAAATTCACCAGGCCGCATACTAGCCGCGTATTTTAGAAGGATTTCTACTCCTGCGTATACCCATGAGCATTGCCGATCGCTATTTGTTGAAAGCAGTGAGCCTGACCTGGCTTGGAGTGCTAGCCGTCTTACTCTGTGTCACTGTAGGGCTGGCCGTCGGTGACACGCTTGCTGACGTTGCTCGCGGCCGAGTCCCATCAGACCTGTTGCTAACTCAGTTAGGGCTGAAGACGATCGAGGGATCAACGATTTTGCTGCCGCTGTCATTTTTCCTGGGGGTGATTTTGGCCTTCGGTCGACTGTATCGAGATCACGAATTGACGGTGCTGGAGGCTTGCGGGATGGGACAGCACAGTCTTTATCGTTCCCTGGCCTGGCTAGCCGTCCCGCTGCTGTTGATCATGGTTGTGCTATCAGTCTGGGTCTCGCCATGGGCGCTGCGAACCTCTAAAAGCCTGCTGGCGGCAGCAGCCAGTGAAATGTCCGTGTCAGGACTTCAGGAAGGACGTTTTCATGAATTTGCTAGCGGAGACAGCGTCGTTTATGTCGGCAGCCTCCAGTCCGATGGCAAATTCGGCGATGCATTTATTCACGTTGATCGAGATGGGCGCAAGGACATCGTGACCGCTGACAGCGGATTTCAGTATCGCGACGCCGATGGCGCGCGATACCTAGCGTTGCTTGACGGCGAACGCAGCGAGGGTGTGCCGGGTGATGGAGACTATCGGTGGATGACCTTTGCGCGCAACGATATCCGTCTGCCCGATCCTGGCCAGCAGCAGGTCATCACCAAGTTCGGTGCGCTGCCAATTAATCAGGTGCTGACTGGAACTAGCCCTCATCATAGGGCAGAACTTCATTGGCGATTGGCCCCTGTGGTGGCGTTAGCGGTGTTGGTGATGTTGGCCGTTCCGCTTTCCCGCACCACGCCGCGCCGAGGTTATTTCGGAAATTTGGTGATGGCCATCATGATCTACGTCATTTATGCGAACTTGTTAGCCATCGGCACCTCCTGGTTGGAGGCGGATCCTAGTTGGCGTCATTTGGGTTTGTGGTGGGTTCATCTGAGCGGAATTGGATTGGCGCTTTGGTTGTTACGCAATCGCCACCGCCGGCGCGGCCACAGCACCGTGGTCCAGTCACCATGATAGGCGCCATCGCTGATCGGCATATCGGCCGCACCGCCATTGCTGGGATGGGCCTTGCGCTGGCTGTGCTGGTGGCTCTGGACGCGTTGTTTACCTTAATCGCAGAATTGGGAGATGCGGGTCGGGGCAGTTACAGCGCGGCCAACGCACTGCAGTACACCTTGCTCGTGACACCTCACCATGCGGTGAATTTATTTCCTACCGCGGCAGTGGTAGGCGCGCTGCTGGGCGTCGGCGGAATGGCCGCCAGTGGGGAAATTGTGGCTTACCGCACCGTTGGGCTCTCCCGGTTGCGGATTGCTTTGGCGGTTGTGTTGGCTGGGGCGGTATTGATGTTGCCAATGCTGTTGGTATCGGAGTTAGTGGGTCCAGCAGGTGAACGATTGGCCAAATCCATGCGCCTTCGACTACAGACCGACGGCGTGGCCTTGTCTAGCGACGCCGGTTTGTGGGTAAGAGATGGCCAGCGAGTCATTCATGCGCGCCGTCCATTGGTTCCAGATACCGATCCCACGGAGCCGGTTTTGTTGGCCGATATTGACGTGTTTGAGTTTGATCAAGGTCGCCTTCAACAAGCCATTCATGCTCAGTCCGGTGAATACAGTAATGGCGTTTGGGTTTTGCAGGGGCTTAAGCGCAGTCAATTACGTGATGGGCATGTGCTGACGGACGCGGCTGAGAGTGAGTCATGGGATTCACTTAT
The DNA here is from genome assembly GCA_964559945.1 of uncultured Gammaproteobacteria bacterium. Taxonomy (GTDB): domain Bacteria; phylum Pseudomonadota; class Gammaproteobacteria; order Xanthomonadales; family SZUA-38; genus JANQOZ01. The sequence goes on from CAZLJY010000075.1 coordinate 8,539, forward strand.
TAGCCCCTATCAAATTCGCGCTGCGATATCTCGTCCGCAAGAATTACCCGTCCACGAGCTTAGGCCATACGTGGCTTACCTACAGAAAAATAATCTAAATGCTCGACCTTATATTGCCGCCATGTGGACCCGGCTGGTGTACCCGTTTTCTACCCTGATAGTGTTATTTGCTGCAACGCCGTTCCTGTTTCATGGGGTTCGAGCTGGCACCTTGGGTGGCCGGTTGTTTGTCGGTATGTTGCTGGGTTTGGGGTTTTATTTACTCAATCGGTGGGCCGGCAGCTTGGCGGAAGTCTATGATATTCCTCCGGCGTTAGCGGCTTTGACCCCAAGTGCCGGTTTTGCCGCGGTGACCCTGTGGGCGTTGCGACGGGAGCACTAGCACATCGCGAATTTTGCGCTGTTTTCCCAGGTATGAGGGCCGGCTAGGGGTTTTTGGGGTAAATGACAGCACGGGTGCTGCTAGCCCGGTCATGCCAGCTTCCCCCGCCACTCATTCCCCACAACACCCCCAAGCCGCACGCGGCCCAAGACAGTACGGCGATCCAGAAGCGAACCTGGGTTTGGGCAAATTTAGGTGTCTCCCCAGACGGGGTTTGCAGGCGCATTCGCCAAGGCCTCATCCCCAATGTTTGCCCTCCTCGCCACCAGCTAAGGGTGAAATACCCATTAACTAAGGCCAGCAGGTAAAGCTGAAATGGCCAGGTGCCTGCAGCGACGTGACCATCCTGACTGAGCATGGCCCAGGGCAAGGTTGCAACAAAAGCGACCCCGGTCAAAGCCATTGCGTCATAGAGATTGGCAAACAAGATTTTCACCACGGAGGCGGGCTCTGGGGTGGCCGAAATGGACTGACGACGGTTATTCATGGGCGCTAGGATAGAGCATCTGCGCGGCAACGACCCGTCGCCGTTAAAAGTCCCTAATTCACCACTAATCGGGGCTGATTTTAGTGCGGTGGCGCAAAAAGTGGTCTCACAAGATGTGGTTTCTGCAACACTGGGCTTGTCAGATGCGGCCAAACACTGCTAACTTCCCGCCTCGGGGCTCTACGAAAACGTCGGTACAAGACGTTGCAGAACGACTGGCCCAATGGCGCGTTCGGCTGTAATCAAGGGGCCTGAAACGTTGCTAAAGGGGCCAACCACCCATGCCGTTTGCTTTTACGCAAACAGACGCTAAGCTGGGCGGCCTTATGACACTGGGACAACTCGCGATTTTGTGCTTTGGCGTTGTTCGGTTAACGTCGACCATAGCGGGTTTGTGACACTTTCAGCCTACAAATGTTGGGACAAAACTAATATGCCAATCCGACCTTTACGAGCTGTTCACAGGGTAGCCCTCGCGCTTTCTCTGTGTCTTACAGCGGCCGTCAGCGTTGCTGATGTGCTCGATTCTTCAGTACAGACAGAGCAACAGTCTAACCAGGGTACTCGCCAGTCCCAGGACCGCATCAACAATCTCGCCACCGAAACCGAAGACTTGGTCGCCGAATATCGGCGGGTGCTGCGGGAAACCGAGTCTCTCACCGTATATAACGATCAGCTCGAAAAAGTGGTCAATAACCAGGTCAGTGAGATGGATGCGGTAAACCGGCAGCTCGACGAGTTGCAGAACACCGATCAGGGTGTGGTTCCACTATTGATCGACATGATCGAAACCCTGGAAAAAATTGTTGAAGCTGACGTGCCATTCCAGCTCGAGCAGCGGCGCGACATCGTGCTGAATCTGCAGGACACCATTTACCGGGCCGACGTGACCACTTCGGAAAAATACCGACGGGTGATGGAAGCTTATCAGCGGGAAATTGATTTTGGCCGTAATGTGTTCTCCTATGCGGGCTTGTTGCCGGGTACGGAGCGTACGGTGAACTTTATTGTTGTAGGCCGCACCCTTCTTATTTACCAATCTCTGGACGGAGAAAGTGCCGGCTGGTGGAATCCGAGCAATCGTAAATGGGAAGAATTGGACAGCAGTTATGTGACGCCGGTCACCCACGCCGTGCGGATGGCCAATAATCAAGAGGCCTTCAATCTGGTCAAACTGCCAGTACCTGCAGCAGGAGATGCCCAATGAAATTGTTCATGAAGAGCCTGACGGCGCGTTGTTTAGGGCTGGCCCTCTTGGCCGGTTTCATCGGAACGTCGGCTCACGCCCAAACGCTAGATCAACTGCTTGACGAAACGAAGCGCGCCGCACAGGCTCAAAGCGCTGAAAACCGCCAGCGAGAAACTGCCTTCCGCAACAACCGAAACCAGCAACGTCAGCTGCTTTCACAGGCCCGCGCGGCTTTGCAGGCGGCTGAAGCCCGCGCTGATCGTTTGAAAACTGCCTATGACCAAAACGAGAAGCAACTGGCTGACCTGGAAACGGTGCTGACCGAACGGATGGGCAACCTGGGTGAGATGTTCGGGGTGGTACGTCAGGTATCCAACGACTTCAACGGCAAGGTCGAAAACTCGATCGTTAGTGCGCAGTTGCCTGGTCGGGGTGAGTTTCTGGCCAATTTGGCCCAGCGCAAAGAGTTACCAACGATTCCTGAACTTCAGCAACTTTGGTTCGAAGTGCAACGGGAGTTAACCGAGCAGGGCAAAGTAGTTCAGTTCGAAGCGGACATTTTGCGACCTAGTGGTGAAATTGATCGGGCCCAACCGATCACTCGGGTTGGCGTATTTAACGCAATCTCCGGCGGCAAATTTCTGCAGTGGCAGGAGCCCTCGGTGGATCATAAGCAAGGCATTCTCGCTGAGCTAGAGCGTCAACCTCCGGGCCGTTTTCTTGGTTTGGTCGACAATTTTGAGAATGCAGCACCCGGCACAGCAGAGCCGATGGCGGTGGATTTCACCCGCGGCGTGATTCTCTCTTTGGTGGTTCAAACCAAAACCTGGCCAGAGCGCCTTGGCATCGGTGATGGTGTGCTGTCGGAAATGGGTGATGCGGGGCTTATTGGTTACGTCATCATGGCGATCGGATTGCTTGGCTTGATTGTTGCGGCATTCCGCGGGATCTTGCTATTCCTGAAGGGTGCAGCGATTAACCGTCAGCTGAAGAAGTCCTCGCCAGATACGAAAAACGCCCTGGGTCGAGTGCTGGCGGTCTATGCAGAAAACCCCGATGCGGATGTTGAGACGTTAGAACTGAAACTGGACGAGGCTATATTGCGCGAAACGGCGCCGCTGGAGACTGGTTTGAGCTTTATCAAAATGCTTTACGTCATCGCACCGCTGCTGGGTCTGCTGGGAACAGTGGTCGGCATGATCGGTACCTTCCAAGCGATTACGCTGTTTGGCACCGGTGATCCTAAAATGATGGCCGGCGGTATTTCTCAGGCTTTGATTACCACGGTACTGGGTTTGGTTGTTGCCATCCCGCTGACATTCCTGCACAGCTTGTTGCAGAGCCGATCCCGCGCCCTGATCCAGATCTTGGAAGAGCAGAGTGCAGGTATTGTGGCCCGAATAGCGGAGAAACAGGATGGCGTGGCTGTCTGATATATCCAACAACCTCGCCGAGTTCATTGAGCTTGGCGGGGGCGTGCTCTGGGCCATCATGGCAGTGCTTTTGCTGATGTGGACGTTCATTCTGGAACGCCTTTGGTATTTCAGGGTGGTTCACCCAAAGAAAGTACGTCAGGTGATCGGTGCATGGGACGCCCGGGTGGACACCACATCCTGGCATGCCAAACAGATCCGTAACGCGATGATTTCTGAGGTGAGTAACGACCTTGGGCGCAACGTGTTGCTGGTAAAAACCTTAATCGCTCTGTGCCCCTTATTAGGGCTGCTGGGCACGGTTACCGGCATGCTCAATGTGTTTGACATTATGGCGATTGCTGGCACAGGTAATGCCCGTGCTATGGCTGCTGGTGTGTCGAAGGCGACAGTGCCTACGATGGCCGGCATGGTCGCGGCTCTGTCCGGTGTGTATTTTGGCACCCGCTTTGAGTACTGGCATACCACTGAAACCCACAAGCTTGGGGATCTGATGCAACACCACTGAGTGTTGTCAGATTCCAACCAACCAACGAGGAAAGTCTGATGCGACGTCGACACGGCCAGGAAGACGATACCGAAATCAATATTACGCCCATGCTGGACATTGTGTTCATCATGTTGATCTTTTTTATTGTCACCACCTCCTTCGTTAAGGAGTCGGGTATCGACGTCAGTCGACCCACTGCCAGCACCTCTGAGCAGAAAACCAAAGGCAGCATCCTAATTGCCATCAGCGAAGCTGGTGAGGTATGGATGAACAAACGCCGGATTGAGGTTCGCGCGGTAAGGGCAAACGTCGAAAAGGCCCATGCGGAAAACCCGGAGGGTAGTGTGGTCATCATTGCCGACGATAAATCTGCCACTGGCATTTTGGTTCAAGTGATGGACCAGGTGAAACTTGCAGGCGTCAGCGCCATTTCTGTGGCTGCTGAAAAGCCTGGGAGATAACGATGCAGGAACATCTGCGTACAGGTCTATCCATGCTGCTGGCCGTTGTGGTAACGGTTTCGCTGTTCCTGTTCATGCAGTACCTGATTTCCGGTGGTGCAGGTTTAGGCGACCGTGGTGATCAACCCCCTGGAATTCGATTCGGTCCTATCGACCTTGAAGAAGATCTCAATGTGAAGAATCGAGAGGTGCCGAAAAAGCCGCCGCCACCTAAAAATCCGCCACCGCCACCGAAAATGAACGTGCAAAACACCAATCGGGTGTTGACACCTATGCCGAATTTGAACATGCCGAAGCTGGATGTTCCCATTAGTGGCAGTGGGCCGTTCCTAGGCGCATTTGGAGCCGGCGACAATACCGCGGAAGGCGATATTATTCCGTTGGTGAGAATTCAGCCCCAGTACCCCCGTCGAGCAGCCATAGCGAAAATCGAAGGGTATGTGACGGTGGAATTTACTATCACCGAAACGGGTACCGTGACTGACCCTTCAGTGGTTGATTCAAAGCCGCCTAGAGTGTTTGATCGCGAAGCCATTCGCGCTATTTTGAAATGGAAGTTTAAACCCCGGGTGATTGACGGCCAAGCTGTGGCTAGACGGGCGACACAAACCCTAGAGTTCAAGCTGGCGGGCGCCTGAGCCTGATCAGCCAACGGAGATTGCTATGACAAAATTTGTTCCTGGTTTACTTCTTCTTTCTTTGGTTGTGATGGTTCCAGAGGCTTTGGCACAAGAGTCAAAGTCCACCCGTGAGTCGCCCTCCGCCGTTTGGAAAAACGAGCGAAACTTCAAGAATGTGCAAGAAGCGTGGGAGCTCGTGGCTAACGAGCAGTACGCTGAAGCCAAGGTAGAATTCGCTGAGCTGATGGATAAGATCAGCGATCCTTACGAGCGATCTCAGGCAATGTTTGGCCTCGCTCAGGCGGACATGGCGACCAATGATTTTGATGGTGCATTGAAGCTCTATGAGCAGATCGTTCAAATGGACGTGCTACCCAACAAGCCCCACTTTGACGCGATGTTTCAAATTGCCCAGCTCTATTACATGCGTGAACGGTTCGATGACTCTTTAAAATGGATCGACATCTGGCAGGAGCAATCTGGCGAGGTGAAGGTCGAAGCCTACGAGTTGCGGGCGTCGATATACGCTCAGCGCGATGACTTTAACAATGCCCTGGCAAACATCGACGTTGCCATAGGCATGACCGAAAAACCCAAAGAGACCTGGTATCAGTTAAAGCTCGCAATGCATTATGAGCTGAAGCAGTTTACTAATTCCCGTGACGTGCTTGAGTTGCTGGTTCGCGGATGGCCGGAGAAAAAACAGTACTGGACCCAGTTATCGGCCATCAATGTCACCTTAAAAAACGACAAAGAAGCGCTGGCCATTATGGCCTTGGCTTACCGTCGAGGCATGCTTGACTCTGAACAGGAGCTTGTTCAACTTTTCAGCCTGTACGGTTATCTGGAGTTGCCTGTGAAGGCGGCAGAAGTGCTGTCTACCGGTTTGGAATCGGGTGTCATAGAACCTAGCGAAAAATATTGGGAACAGTTAGGTAACGCTTGGTATGCCTCCCAGGAACTGGATAAGGCAGTGGATTCTCTGTCAAAGGCAGCCAAGCTGTCATCAGATGGCAAGCTGGATATGCAGGTGGCACACATTTTGGTAGATAAAGAAGACTGGGTAGGTGCCAAAGACGCATTGCGATCGGCGATTGATAAAGGCGGTTTACAAGACACCCAGCTTGGCAATATGTATGTCTTGTTAGGAATGGCGGAGCTAAACACAGAAAATGCTAGTGCTGCTCGAAACGCATTCCAAACGGCCCGCAAATACGATAAGACCCGCCAAAGCGCCCAGCAGTGGCTGAACCATTTGGACGAGTTGGCGAAACGCTCCGGTCCCTAGCGTCGGTAAGAGCGGCCGTTGTGGGGTGTCGTTGATGACCTCTGGGCCGCCGGCCGCGGCTGACAATGACCAGGCTCTAATCGAGCAATTTACGGAACAATTGTGGGCTCGCACTGGGGCCGCAGAAAATACCCTTTCCTCCTATCGTTTTGACCTAATGGGTTTGTCCCTTTGGCTGCGAAGTCAAAGCAGCGACTTACTCACCGCCTCGCGATCCGCTTTGCTGAAATACCTAGCGAAACGGGCGCAAGCAGGGTTTAACAGCTCATCCAACGCGCGCCTACTGTCTTGTCTGCGTGCGTTCTACCGTTTTCTTCTTGACGGTGGGCAACGCAGCGACAATCCCAGTGAGCGAATTGAGGCGCCGAAGGCTCGTCGAGGTCTGCCAGGTGCAATCAGCGAGGCACAGGTGGAGGCATTACTTGGCGCGCCGGATGTCAAAACACCTTTGGGGTTGAGAGATAGAGCGATGATCGAGCTGCTATATGCCGCAGGGCTGCGGGTCAGCGAACTGGTCACTCTGGAAAACGCCCAATTAAGTCTCCGGCAGGGGGCGCTGAGAGTTGTTGGCAAGGGTGATAAGGAGCGACTAGTGCCGGTAGGTGAGACGGCCTTGCAATGGCTTCAGAAGTATTACGATGGCGCCAGAGCCGCATTGCTTGGGTCCCGCCACTGTGACCAAGTTTTTGTGACCAAACGAGGGGCGGGTATGACCCGTCAAGCATTTTGGTATTTGCTTCGGCGTCATGGGCAAAATGCGGGTATTACCGGTCATTTGTCGCCCCACACATTGCGTCACTCCTTTGCCACGCACCTGTTAAACCACGGTGCCGACCTGAGGGTGATTCAGTTGCTTTTGGGTCATGAAGACCTATCCACAACTCAGATATACACACACCTTGCGACGGCGGAGTTGTCCGAAATACACCGACAACACCACCCGCGGGGATAACGCGTCTACTTCCATAGCCATTATAGGTTTTGGGCCACATTTATTGCCTCAATGGCCTGTAGATCCTGCCAACAGCGCCGCGCGTCGGAGGTTTTTACACGGTGATGGGGCGAAATGCTAAAATCACCGAAATTTTGTGGGGCTTTTACGGTCTCATCTCAAGATAATCACAAAAGTGACTTTTATGAAGAACATTATTTTCGCTTTAGCGATGACCGGTTTGATCAACCTGGGCGGCGCCCAAGCTGCCGAGTCCTATCCCAAGGTTGAAGCCGCGATCCAAAAATTGGTTCCTGGGCTCAGCGCCGATTCCATAAAACCTGCACCTTTTGACGGTTTTGTCGAAGTACTACTTGGCGCCCAGTTGATTTACGTCTCTGTGGATGGCGAATACGTCATCGACGGTCAGTTGATCGAGGTGGCAACGCGAAAAAACTTGTCAGAGTCAAGTAAGGGCGAGGTTCGTAGTGTTCGACTGGCCAGTGTCAGTGATGGTGAGAGAATTCGGTTTCTTGCTAAGGGCGAGAAAAAGCACCGCATTACAGTCTTTACCGACATTGATTGCGGCTATTGCCGTCGATTGCATGAGCAGGTCGCTGAATACAATAAACTGGGTATCGAGGTGGATTACTTGTTTTTCCCTCGAGCCGGTTTGGAATCTCATTCCTACGCCAAGGCAGTTTCAGTATGGTGCGCGGAAGACCAAAACCAGGCGATGACTATCGCCAAGTCCGGCCAAGAACCGTCGCCCTCTCAGTGTGACAATCCCATTGAGAGTCATTACCAGCTGGGTCAAGAGCTTGGCGTTACTGGAACCCCGGCCTTGGTCACTGAAGATGGCACCTTGATACCGGGTTATATTCCCCCCGCTGATCTGTTGATTCGGCTGGAATCTGCCGCCGGTCCCTAAGGCGCAAAATAGGGAAAAATCGCTGGGACCTGCCCAGCGATTGTCGTGGCCCGGCCCGGCCCTGGTGGTTTTTGGGGAGGGCCACAGTCATCCAAGGTCGCCGGATAGCGCTTGATTGAAGTATCATCTGCGCTGCCGATTCCTATGATCTGACTATGCCCATGATTGGTGTTTCACTTGCAACTGCGCTCAAAGTCCTGCCAAGCACAGCGTCGGCTGGCTCTGATTCGGTACTGTTCGTGTTTTTATTGACCAACGGTCTCTGACGCCGTGCCGATACGATGCCTTTTAGGCCCGCCGTGCCTGTCGCAGTTTCGGTTGGACAAAATAAACCGTCAACTAGCCAGTCGGGAACACCCCGATGGCGCCCTCAATAGTCCCGAAATCGTTGAAGCCCGACAGGTGGTTCTTGCCGCAACCGAGGCTGAGGTGGCGGATGCCAACTGGGTGGAATTGGCAGGATTAGTAGACGCCCAGGACGAGTTATCACTGGAAACACAAGATCACAGCATGGTCTTCGTATTGCCGCGCCAAGGCACTATCAGTCCGTGGTCAAGCAAAGCCACGGAAATTGTTCGGGGATGCGGGCTGGGCTGGGTTAAACGGATCGAACAAGGTATTCGATATCAGTTTGCCGCACCTTTAAAAGAATCGTCCGCTGAGCTCGGGTTGCACGACCGTATGACCTCGCAAATCGTTCCGGATCTTAGTGATGTCGGTGAGATGTTTGAGCAGGGCCAGCCTCAGCCGCTGGCACGCATTGAGGTGACCGGCAAAGGTAAGGCGGCTTTAGTAGAAGCGAATCTCGCTTTAGGGCTAGCACTGGCCGATGATGAAATCGACTATCTACTCGACGCCTACAACGAATTGGCTCGTGACCCCACGGACGCAGAATTGATGATGTTCGCTCAAGCCAATTCTGAACACTGTCGGCATAAGATCTTTAATGCCCAATGGCGAGTGGATGGTGTTGACGCTTCACGTTCGTTGTTTGGGATGATCAAAAACACCTTTGAAACCTTCGATACCGGTGTGCTGAGTGCCTACAGCGATAACGCGGCAGTGGTTGAAGGTGGCGAAGCCCAGCGTTGGTTTATCGATCCGTTGACCAATGATTATGCAAGTCGCCAAGAAGCCAGCCACTTCATGATTAAGGTCGAAACTCATAACCACCCCACGGGAATATCCCCATTTCCTGGGGCTGCCACGGGATCGGGTGGAGAGATCCGAGACGAAGCGGCAACCGGGCGCGGTGGAAAACCCAAAGCTGGCCTGACGGGGTTTTCTGTCTCTCACCTGCATCTGCCGGAATTTCCCCGAGCCTGGGAACACACCGCAGACCATCCGGCCCACATGGCCAGTGCGCTGGATATCATGCTAGAGGCTCCCATTGGAGCGGCTAGCTTTAACAACGAATTTGGCAGGCCAGCGCTGTGCGGGTATTTCCGTTCTTTTGAAGCGCAGATGGGAGACCAGGAGTTTGGTTACCACAAGCCCATCATGCTGGCCGGTGGCATGGGCGCTATTGGGCCCGAAGCGGTATTGAAGGAACCGCTGCGCGATGGGCATCACGTTTTGGTGCTGGGCGGGCCGGCTCTCCTTATCGGGTTAGGTGGCGGTGCAGCATCGTCAATGAGCAGTGGCGCATCAGACGCTGAGTTGGACTTCGCCTCTGTGCAGCGGGATAACCCGGAAATGCAGCGCCGTTGCCAGGAGGTTATAGACCGTTGTTGGGCCCTTGGCGAAGATAATCCCATAGTGTCGATTCATGATGTGGGCGCTGGCGGCTTGTCTAACGCGCTGCCTGAGTTACTCAATGACTGCGGTCTTGGCGGCACTCTTGAATTGCGAGAAATACCGTTGGCCGATACCGGATTGTCGCCAATGCAAATCTGGAGCAACGAGGCCCAAGAGCGCTATGTGCTGGGTATCGCCGAACAGTCTTTGCCGCAGTTTTTAGCATTTTGTGAGCGAGAGCGCTGCCCGGTGGCCGATTTAGGTTTGGCAACCGCTGCTGCAAATCTCCACCTAAACGACCGACTGCTGGATGAACCTCCAGTTCAACTTCCCATGTCAGTGTTATTTGGCAAACCACCGCGGATGTTCCGTGATGTCAGTCGCGCAACCTATCCGATTTCACGGGTCAATCTTGATGGCGTGAAGGTGGAGCGTGCGCTGCTGCGGGTTC
>CAZLJY010000076.1:0-18461 GCA_964559945.1 uncultured Gammaproteobacteria bacterium
TCCATGATCGAACGTGACGACCACATTCCACCCTTTGATGAATTGGCTGCTGAACTCAACCACGCCAAGCAATTGGCCAAAGAGACACTGGGTAGCCGATTGCCGGAAATCCACCACTGATGACCCTTGCTGAGTTGCAGCAAGCATTCTTGAGCGACCTGACTGGCGGCGACCAAGGTGGCTTGGAATCCGTGGTGCTTGATGATGGCAGCGTGGCCCTGGCCACCCGGCTGGGCATTTACCGCAACGCATACCATACCCGCCTGCGCGAGGCGCTGGCCACCGATCATGAAATGCTTCAACTGTACGTGGGTGAAGACGCGTTTGCGGAAATCGCCAATGACTTTGTTACCGCAACGCCGTCCAAAGGTTTTTCTCTGCGCTATCTGGGTGAGGGGCTGCCGGATTTTCTAGCCAGCCACCCGCGCTACGGTCAGCTGCCGGTGCTGGCTCATTTGGCCCGCTTTGAACGACTGTTGTTAAAGGCCTTTGATGCTGCCGATGACCGTCAGGTTGAACCACAGGCGTTAGAAGCGCTGGCCCCTGAGCAATGGCCAAATCTAGTGCTGCAATTGCACCCCGGGGTGCATGTGGTGGAGCTGGGTTACGGCACGGTTGAGATTTGGCAGGCATTGAAAAACCAACAGACGCCGCCGGACACCTTAAGTGAGTCCGCCGTCTGGCTGATATTTCGCAACCGCCAGCGCCTGACAGAGTTTCGTTCCTTGGCGCAGGACGAACACAGTCTATTAACTATGGCTGGCGACGGCGCCCCGTTTAGCGACCTTTGCAGTCAGTTGCTGCATTGGCATGATGCGGCTAACGTGGCTCCGCGGGCCGCTCAGCTTATCCAGGCCTGGGTGTCTGACGGCCTGGTCAGCGGATTTGATCAGATAGCCAGCTAGTCGCTGAGCGAATGGGGTTGGGTCAGGTATTCAACGCAGCGCCGAAGACCGGCGCGTTTCATGTCCTGAGCCATCATCTGAGGTGTTTTGTCCGTCCGCTGAAAGCGCTGGCGAACACGATCGATCACGTTGGCCACTATATCGGGCGACAGGCTGATGATATCCATCAGGAAATCGTCGCAGGATAGCGGTTCTATATCAAAACGGGCCAGAGTTCTGCGAGGGAAATCCCGCAGATTCTCAGTCACGATCATGTCCGCTCCAGCTCTTATGGCTGCAGCGATAACGTGGCGATCACCTTCATCAGGTAACTGACCCACCACCTCCTTGAAGCCGTCAAACCCGCCAATAGAATGGCCGGGAAAGGCCTCAGTCATCAGCGCGCGGACTTGCCGACCGTGTTCTATTGGATTCGGGTGCTGGCGTTTTTCGGCGATGATTCCAATGGCCCGTTCAGTCTCAGCCAAAATTTCTTCGGACCATCGCAGCTGAAAAAGCCCTTGGGCCGCTAGATTTAACAGCAGGTTGCGTTTTATCGGGCTGCACAAAACACAGGCATCCAGGACGGCAATAGGCGCAAGTACCGTCATCACTTAAAGCAACGTTGAATCCAAAACTGCCAACCTATCCAGGGCGTGTTGTTGCGTTTCATCGCGATCGCGCTGGTAGCTCAAGTAGTTCGCTGCGCTAATAACGAGTCTTCCGCCTTGTCGCTCAGCCGCTAACGCTCCGGCCTTAAGTACAGCAACCAGGCACCCGCGAGGCATTTGCAGCAGGGCGGCCGTCTGCTGCACCGAAAGATAGTCGGGCAGTTCTCGCTGCCGACCCGACGCCGGCGCGTCATTCCAATAGGGCTTTTGGGTCATAGTGTTCAATCTCTACAGTTACAGAGACGGTTATGGCCAAAAAATTGGCCGCGTGTCACGAGCAGTCGCCTCGCACCAGTGAATAATCAACGACCCACAGGGAGTGGGTATGACGGATTCAAGGTGGTGGCTAATCGCAGCGTTGCTGACGGACAGTGTAATGGCCAAAGGCCTCCCAGAGGCAGATTTTTCTCGGGGGCAAACTTATTCCGCCCTATGACGGTGACTCGGCGGGTTCCTGACGGCAGCTCCACAACAGACCATGGGTTCCGGTGTGGCTGTCCTTGGCGATACGATCAACCTTTATTCTCCCAACTGAGCCGATTCTGAGGCAGCGGGCTAGCAGCGTGTTGAAAAACCCTCAGCCGGCACGATCCGGCGTTAAAAACGACCTCAAAATGCTCATGTACTGGCCAGTACACTGCGCTTTTTCGGCCGTTTTCGCCTTGTCTCGCACTCGGCTGAGACTTTTTCAACACGCTGCTAGGTGTTTGCTGAGACCGCAGGGGGCATGGCGGAAGAGCAACGCTAGCGTACGCTTTTCGGTTTTTACGGGGCTTTCCAAAGTGATCCGCAAATGCATTGCAAAACAACGGATCTTTTGTCATAACTGGGTGCATTCTTAAGAGAGCCTTCCATGAAGTTACGTATTCTTGGTAACGCGATTCGGCTGCGTCTGAAACGCACTGAAGTAGAGGCCATCGCCAGCGGAAGGCCGGTATTTGAGCAGACGCAATTTGCAGGAAGTACTTTCGTCTATTGCCTTCAGGTCGAAGACGGCGAGAACTACTCGGCGGATTTTTCTGGGGCAAAGATGTCGATAGGGCTGCCTGCGCGGCGAGCCAAGGAATGGGCAACAGGGTCCGAGGTTTCTCTTCGCGCAGAGTACGATACTGGAGTGGACAGGCCATTGACGCTGCTGATCGAGAAAGATTTTGAGTGTCTTTCCCCTGGCGATAACCGCAACCAATCCGATGATGAGGACACCTTTGCCCACCCAGACGCGGAATCGGGCGTCAGCTGCTAGAGCGTCCGGGTCAGCGTATTAGGTCGAAGGCAGTTCAGGTTTTTGACCCATTGAATGCCATTGTTCTGGCGTGTTGGCATTGCTCAGCGCATCCGCGCTGGGGAGCTTAATCAATTGGTGGTTCAACGCCATCACAATTTTTCGCACGCTTCGCGTACCACCGGTTAACCAGTGGCGAATCTTAGGCCCAGAGGCCGGCTCATAAATCGCACACAAAGGTTCGGGCTGAGTGTCCTTGGCGCTGACGAAGGCCGTTACCTCATGCACTACGGAGCGCTGATCTACCAGGTGTTGTACTGTTGCTCGATCCAGTAGCGGTAGGTCGCAGGCCACAACCAACCAGGCGACGTTTGGGTTTTTCTGCTGGGCCGAGGCGATGCCGTCAGCGGGCCCCTGGTTTCCATACTGGTCAGGGATTTGCGGATATTTTGATCGGGCGCCGTGGGTTTCCAGTGTGCTTACGGAGACAAAGCGCTGTTGGCAAAATTCTTCCAACAAGTCCATGGTGCGTGTTAACTGAGAAATGCCCTCTTTCTCAAGCAGCGCTTTATCCCTGCCCATCCGTCGACTCAGGCCGCCGCTTAGTACAACGCCGTAAAGAGGGTTCATTGACTTCACTCCATGGCATCCCAGTTTTCCGTCGCGCCCACCGGTGATTCGTTGGCACGCGAAAGATGATCCAGCTTTACACGGCTTTTCGCCTGCATTATTTAGCTTCACCCAATTTAAGCAAGTTCATCTCTAGATGTGCCGTATCCAAACTCTAGGCTGCGCATAGGTGGTCGACATACCGACGCCTATTGTCAGTCCAATGACCGCAGAATACCGTGAAAATTCTTCGCCTGCTGGATGGGCGCAATGAGGGCTGGTTGCGGGAGGTTGACGTTCTGGAAGCCGATTGCATGGGCAAATAGTCTCACGATATCCAATGGTTGATGTCAGCATTTTTCGCTGGGTTTGATCTTGTTTTCCCCTTGCTCGCGCTTCTATTAGTACGTGCCTGATTCTTGCGAGATGTTCATGAAAATCCTAGTTATCACAGCGCTATGGACGCTGGTCTGTTCATCTATGCTAGCCGCCGAACCCTTGGCGCCCGTTGTTGGCAGCTCTCCATCCACCTCCATGGGCCAATCGGAAAAAGGTCTGCAGGTGACCTCATTGATTCACGAGATTCAGGGGTCCACAGATAGCAGCCCTTTGCTTGGCGGGAGCGTGTTCCTTGATGCCATTGTTGTGGGTGATTTCCAAAACGGCGATGGCGATGTGGCGCGAAATCTCGGTGGCTTTTTTGTCCAAGAAGAAGACACTGATAGCGATGCAGACGTGGCTACGTCGGAAGGCGTGTTTGTCTTTGAGGGCGGCGACCTAGTTACAGACGTGGCGCTAGGAGACCGGGTGCAGATCGCTGGGACCGTCATGGAAACCGACGGCGAGACCCGCGTTGGGGCAATCACTAGTGTGTCTATCGTGAGCAGTGGGAACGCGCTGCCAACAGCTGCGCAGATAAGTCTTGTTCCCGACGGGCCCACAACCCTCAGCCAGAGCGGACGGGTCCAGCCGGATCTTGAGGCATTTGAAGGAATGCGGGTGAGTTTTGCCGATACGCTGCGCATCTCGGAGCTGTTTCAGCTGGCGAGATTTAACGAAATCAAGCTGAATCAGGGTGATCGCCTGGTGCAATTTACTCAGAGCAATAGCCCCAACGTTCCAGCATTCGCTGACCATTTGCGAAACGTGGGTTCTCGATCCATTACCTACGACGACGGCCTAAATGTGCAAAACGCGCTGATCGGGAATCTGGACGGGTTTGGCCCAACCTTCAATACCGCCACCGATCTGCGTACAGGCGATAGCCTGACTAACCTTTCCGGCGTTCTCAGCTACCAATGGGCCGGCAACAATGCCAGTGCGGCAACCTGGCGCGTACGGTCTGCCCAAAACGGGGAAAACACGTTTGACAAAGTCAATGAACGAAGCCTGATGCCCGAGCCTGTTGGCGGCACGTTAACGGTGGCTGGATTTAACGTACTGAACTATTTCACAACACTGAGAGATGCGGGCAATACGGCGATCGGCGCGACGCCACGCGGCGCTAGTAATGTTGCAGAATTTGGCCGGCAAACCGAAAAACTGGTGACCGCACTCAACGCTATCGATGCCGACATTGTGGGTCTCGTTGAATTGGAAAATGATTTTCTGGTGGGTTCCGGCGGCAATGCATTGGACCAATTGGTGACGGAACTGAACGCGGTCGCGGGGGCGGGCACTTATGCCTGGGTTGATCCGGGAAGCCAATTTATCGGGGTTGACGCGATTGCCAATGGCCTAATCTACAAGCCGGCGTCGGTTAGTGTTGTTGCGATAGATTCTCTGGTCTTTCAAACGGCGTCGGCAAGCACCACATTGCAAATCGCCCAAATCCTCAATCCCTTTGTTGGCGTTGCTGATCAGGTATTGGATAGCCAACGTAACCGTCCAACCCTTGCGGCAACCTTTGAAGACCCAGCGGGTCAGCGACTGACCGTGGCGGTCAGTCATTTCAAGGCCAAAAGCGACAGCAATCTTCAGGATTTGGCCATGGAGGCCCAGGCTGTGTTGGATGCCGGTGCCACAGGGTTTAGCCAGTCCGATATCGACAATCTTTTGGCTGATCCCAATTACGATCAGGCTGATGGCCAGAGCTTTTGGACGGCGGCGCGCGCCGATGCGTCTGTCGAACTTGCCCAATGGCTGTCTGACACCAGCGTTAACGGTTACGCCGCAGGAGCCATTGCCGATACCGATCATTTGATTATCGGCGATCTCAATGCGTACGCTCAGGAAGATGCGGTGGTGGCATTGGCCAACCAGGGTTTTGTTGACCTGGCCGCCACTGGCACTAACGACCATAGAAGCTTCGTATTCAGCGGTCAAAGCGGCACATTGGACTATGGGTTTGCCAGCCCGTCATTGAGCACCCAGGTGAGCGGAGTCACTTATTGGAACATCAATGCAGATGAACCCAATGCGCTGGATTACAACACGGACTTTAGCCGCGACGTGACGATCTTTGATGGCGCATTGCCGTTTCGAGCGTCTGATCACGATCCCATTATCATTGGGTTGCGCCTGTCTGATCTGCCGCCAGAGATATTCTCCGACGGTTTCGAATAACCCACTACCGGGTGTCAGTAAGGCAGGGGTGGCCTATAATCCTGCCGCCTATGCTCGCTCTTACCGACATTGCCATTCGCCGCGGCCAAAACCTGCTCCTGAGTGGCGCCAGTTTTCAGGTTCACGCAGGTCAACGCTTGGGCGTGATTGGCGCTAATGGTTGTGGTAAATCTTCCCTGTTTGCCATGCTTCGTGGGGAGCTTGAAGCCGACGACGGCGACTTATCGTTGGACGCCAGCGACGTGATTGCCCATGTTGCTCAAGAAAGTCCTCAAGGTAGTGGCAGCGCCGTTGACTACGTGATGGACGGTGACGAGGAGCTGCGTCGAATCCAAGCCGCTATCGCCCAGGGCGAAGCAGCGGACACCCCCACAGACCTCCATCTGCATTACGAAAAAATGGAGGCCATCGATGGCTTCACCGCCGACTCCAGAGCCTCCCGCTTGCTCCATGGCTTGGGTTTTTCGGCGCAGGAATTTAACAAGCCTGTCAACGCCTTCTCAGGCGGTTGGCGAATGCGTCTTAATCTGGCCCGGGCGCTTATGTGCCGGTCTGACATTTTGTTGTTGGATGAACCCACCAACCACCTGGATTTGCCCGCAATCTTGTGGTTGGAGCGCTGGCTAAAACGGTACCCAGGCATATTGCTGGTGATCTCCCACGACCGGGATTTTCTTGACCAGATTTGCACCCGCATTGCCCATATAGAACACCAGGCCATCGCCCTGTTTACTGGCAATTACAGCCAGTTTGAAACCCTTCGCGCTGAACAGCTGGCTCAGCAGCAATCGCTGTACACACGCCAGCAAAAACAGATCAAACACATGCAGAGCTATGTGGACCGATTTCGTTACAAGGCGTCCAAAGCCCGCCAGGCCCAAAGCCGGATCAAAATGCTGGAGAAAATGCAGCAAATTGCACCGGCGCATGTGGACTCCCCGTTCCAGTTTCATTTTCTTGAACCCAACAAACAGCCTCAACATTTGTTGGGGCTCATGGACGCCAGCGCTGGATACGGTGATCAGATCATTGTGGATAACATCCGCTTGAATCTGGCCGCCGGTGACCGCTTAGGTTTGCTGGGGGTCAATGGGGCAGGTAAATCTACCTTGGTAAAGGCCCTTTGCACCGGCAGCACTTTGTTGGCTGGCGAGCGTGTTGTTAGCAAAGACACGCGCATTGGCTACTTCGCTCAGCATCAGCTGGAGCTACTGCAACCTGACCGAAGTCCTATCGATCATTTGAGAGATGTCGCTGGCGACGATCGAGAGCAAGACCATCGATCATACCTGGGCCGTTTTGGCTTCAGTGGCGATCGGATCTTTGAGCCGGTGGCGCCATTTTCCGGCGGCGAAAAGGCGCGTTTGGTGCTCGCCTTGATGATTCGACAAGCGCCCAACTTGTTATTGCTCGATGAGCCCACCAACCACTTGGACCTTGAGATGCGCCAAGCTTTAAGTATTGCCTTGGTTGAATACACCGGGGCACTGGTGGTCATCTCCCACGATCGACATCTGCTGCGAAGTGTGTGCGATGAGTTGTTAATTGTGCACCAGGGTCAGGTTAACGAATTTGATCGTTCTTTGGATGAATACCCGGCTTGGCTCAAAGAACAAGAACTGACAATGGAAACGGGCGTAGAGCAGGGGGATCCTGCACCGAGTAAAACCGTTAATCGAAAACAACAGCGGCAGAACCAAGCCCAACAGCGCCAGCGCTTAAAACCGCTTTACAACAAAGTGCGTTCAACAGAAAAAAAATTGGCAGATCAACAGACACAGTTGGCAGACCTTGAAGCAAAGTTAGCCGATGAAACGCTTTACGCGGATGGTAGCCGCAAGGCAGAACTCAGTGAGTTGATTAAACATCAGGCAACAGTGAAATCAGCCATCGAAGCGCTGGAGATGGAGTGGCTGGAGGCCAGCGAAGAAATCGAGAAGGCGACCTAAGCCGCGCGGCATCAGCACTCGGCGGGCAGCGTCGCAGCCAGTCGAACCACCGCTGAGACCTTTTCCCCATCGGCCCCATCTAACGTGAAGGTACCCGTTTCGCAGCTATCAAGTTGTATTTGTAAAGTGCCCCATAGCTGCAGTGAGTCCGGGGCTGCTGGCAATTGAAATTCACCCTCACCGCCAATCATCATCTCCAGCATCAGTGGCTCGTTTTGCTGGATTGGGCCAGCGACCGAATCACTCACCAACCATAATCGGGAACCGTCGGCGCGGTAGCCAAAGTAGAATACAGTGATTGTTCCGCCCGCTTCGATCAGGTTAAAACCTTCCCCCTCCTGTGTCGGATCGAACCATAAACCGGAGGCGGAAAATCCCTCGGCATTAATCGTCCAAGTCTCACGAAACAACCGTTGTTGAGTATCCAACGCGCCGGCCAGAAAAGGTGAGCGATCAATTGCCGTGAGGGTGACTTCATACCGCCCTGGTGTGTCGGCTTGGAAGTTGAATTGGGTTGTGGGTGCCTGGGAGGGGCTTTCCAGATTGGGCATTATCGTTGTGGACGCCATCGACTGGCCGTCAATTTGCCACTGGGTTTCAATCCCATGGGTCGGCGCCAGCAGCGTTGCAGAAAGATTCACCGATTGCCCCGTGGTCACTGTGATGATTTCACCGGGGGCCGGCGACTGGGAAGCCGGTTCAATGACCGATATTCCGTTGTCTGGCAAACCCCAACCACCGTCGTACAGGGTAGCAACGTAGGTTTGGGCACAGACGGGACAGAACTCCCGCCCTAGAGAGCGCATGGCACATTGTTGAATTGGCCGATACATCCCTTGGCGTTGATAACGAGCGCCTTCAAACAGCCCAACCACATCGCGAGTCGCCAGGTTTTCCGGTGTTGGAAGGGCCGTGGAAGCATCCACCCAGCCGCGCCATTTTAGGTGAGTGCGGCGAGTTTCGTCGGTGGCGTTTGCCTCACAGGGCGGTCGCGATAAATCCCGATCACTGCAGGCTGAAACGCTGGCGGCATCCTCATACTCGTCGGTCAGGAAAGTGAAGGAATGACCCCATTCATGGATTAACAGTTCGGGTGACAGCGAGTGAGTGGAAAAGACCGTGAAAAACCCGCCAGATCCGCCATAGGTGTCGTCGTTAACTATCACCGCTGCTCGATCCCAAGGAAATGGGGCGTCCGCAGCGACTTGCGCCACCGCGTTTCGATTGACCGTCAATAGGCGAGCCACGCCTGCTGTGCAAAATGTGGCGTTAAAAACGGTATCCACTTCCAATGGCGCTTTTGGGTCCTGGCCGGAACATTCCGGATGATCAGCGCCGGACTCAGCGGAGGGCACAAAATACGCATGGACATCAAGAAAATCCCGGTAAGAGCGGTAGGGCTCGATGGCAAAAAAACCCTCCAGAGCATGTTCCACATCCTGGTGAAATTTCTCTTCTTCTGCTGCGGTGTAGCCGTCTCCCATAAGCAATAAATTCACCCGGTTCAACGAACGGGCATCCTCCAAAGAGCTGCCTTTGACTGCAGCACCGCGGGACTTCGCGCTGCCAATGAGGTCGTTGATTGGCCATTGCTGGGTTAGCGTCGCCGAAGCATCCCAATACTGGATCACCACCGATGGGGCCGATGTAGGCACTCGCAACACAACGGTCGTTGTGGGTTCAGTGTTGTGATGGGTGGCGGTTGAAACCCTGGCCACCACCAGTCCGTTGGCGTCGACGGCCAGCAAGATGTTGTGCCAGCGCCGTTGGGTTATTTCGGCTGGGGCACGGTGGGGCTGGTCGATTTGTCGATAATAACTAACCTGAGGTCCCTGCTGGGAGATCGTTTGACGATCTATTTCAAGCACTAGATAGTGGGTTTCAGCGCCATGGGCATCCATGCTCCACATCGACGCCAACAATCCGCCGCCGATCATCCAATGCCGACCAATGATGGCCATGACTCGTTGGAAGAACGGGGAATTATGGAGATTGATGATCACGAAGCTCAGCGTACTTAAGCTTTCGTAGGTTTGCCAGTGTGCGGTCCTGTATATACCCGCTCAGCAAAAAAATGATCGCTTGGTGAACATCTCAGTGAGCGCTACAAATTATTCCGTGCCTTGGATGGGTGTTGCGCTGCGGCCAGGGAGGCTAAAACCGATCTACAAATCGCTCCCGTCTCGGCTTCTATCAGGTTTTGAGAAATCTCAATGGTAGTTTCTGCCCCATGGAACTACACGAACAGGCACAAGCCATTGCGCGAAAACTGCACATGGTTAACGACGCCGATCAACTGGGTCGGTTACAAGATCAACTGCTATCCATGGTGCTTAGCTGCGCTCATTGGCGTCGCTCCCTGAGCCCAGGTCGAACCTCCGCAGGACTGACCGCCAGTCATTTGTCTCTCACCAGCAAAGAGCGTATTGCGGCGCGCAGAAAACTCCTAGAAGACGCGCAATTGGACGTCTATGAATTTTCGCTGGTGGCTAAAACCGGACCCACCGGTGCGGTGGTGACCCAGGCGATTTGTCTATCTAACCCGGCGATGGATACGAGCCAATTCATTGGGGTGTCGCTGGGGGCTTAACCGCTGGACGACGTCAGACGGTTAGTTAGGTTACTGGTCCTGTTTAACCGCGGGGTAATACCAAACGTTGAGAATTTTCTCCGCAGCCACTTCGTAGACTGCGGTGGCGCTCTGGGAACGGGCGATGCCATCGTCTGGGGTCCAGTGGGCGGTTTCTATTACGGTCACGAAACGGCCATTGATCGACCACTGGGACAGTTCGCTTCGAGTGCTGCAGCCATCAGCCATGTAACTGTCCAACTCAGCCACCAGCGCCTGTTTGCCGTTGGCTGCCGATGCTATCTGAGATCCGGAAATCGTTAGCCACTGAATATCTGGGTGCATGAGTTGTGCCGCCCCGGGCAGGTCGCAATCGTTGTGGGCCTGCACGTAACGGTTAACGAGCCATTGATTGGGGCCGGCCACAGCGTTGGCATCGTTGTCATCAGCGCAAATTTGAAACGAAAAGGCCGACTCTCGTCGCTCTTGGCCATCGCCGGCACCGATGGTTGCAGTCAGGGCGGAGCCGTCACGTCGATACTCAATGAATTGAGGATAATCATGTTGCAGGTTTTCGAATCGCACCCAATGATCACCATCAGCGACTTGGGAAAAGCCGGTTGCCGGTTTTCCTCCGGGTTGTGCCAGGTAGATAGGTGTGGCGCCTTGAAGGTCGACCTGGAGATACTCGAAGGCCACCGCGCGTCCGTCTTTGAGCGTGCGGTTAAGTCCCAGCATGCGGTTGCCAGCGTCGGTGAACCACTGTTCCTCGATGGTGGTGTTATCGCTGATTTGGGCGCACCACCGGCCACCCATCCATTCCAAAGGGGTCGCCACTGCCGCCGTTGCGCTGATCAGCAGCAGTGTTGACTGGCAGCAGAGTCTGACGAGATTCCAGCGGATCTTTTTCGATAGACAGGCGCTCATGTTGTCCCTTTTTAGTGTCTGGTGGGAGCTTGGAACGTTATCACAGGCTCTCTTATTCAAAACCTGGCTCCCTTCGACCCGTTGCTAAACGCGACAGTCCTCTGCGTTTTGATTGTCTGTGTATACTGTGTATACTCAGTAATCACATGAGCACGCAAATTGTCCTTTCCCAGGCAGATAGCCGCCCCATCTATGCGCAAATCATGGATGAGATTAGCCACCGCGTGGCCCTTGGCGACTGGACCCCTGGATTTGCACTGCCCTCTATTCGGGAGCTTGCTTCTGAACTTAGCGTGAGCGTGATAACGGTAAAGCGCGCGTACCTGGAGTTGGAGCGTGCCGGCGTCATCACAACCCGACAGGGCAAAGGCTCGTTTGTCAGCGAGCAAAGCGCGGCTCGTGATGCTCAGCAAGGGGAGCTGGAGCGACTCATCGCTCAAACCGCCGCGCTTGCAGACGCCATGAACATGAACGACGAAGAACTGATCACGTTGCTAAAGAAAATTCGGAAGCGACGTTGATTCACCACTTTTGAGGAATCGCCAATGAACGCCATCGAATGCCGTGGCATTACCAAACGTTATCCAGATTTCGCCTTGGAGCAGTTAGATCTCACCTTGGCCCAAGGCACCGTGCTGGGATTTGTCGGGCCCAACGGCGCCGGCAAGTCCACCACGATTCGCATCATTATGGGTTTGGTCCATCAGGATAGCGGCAGTGCCACGGTGCTTGGCCACGCGATGCCGGAGCAGCAAGTAGCGGCTAAGTGGAATATCGGCTTTGTGTCTGAGGATATGCGTCTTTATGGGCATCGCACCATTGGTTTCCATGTGGATTTTCTACGCTCAATATTTCCCAGTTGGGACGACAACTACGCACAGAGCCTGATGAAACGCTTTGAGCTTAATCCGGCACAAAAGGTCAAAGGTTTGTCCCACGGTCAGCGGGTTAAAGCTGCGTTGCTCACCGTTTTCGCGCGCAGGCCACAGCTGTTGGTTCTAGACGAACCCACCACCGGGCTGGACCCGGTAGCGCGCAAAGTCATTATGGAAGAACTGATGAAGGTGATGGAAGACGACACTCGGTCTGTGCTGTTTTCTTCTCACAACACCTTGGAGGTTGAACAGATGTGCGATCACATTGTGTTTATCAATCAGGGGAAAGTGGTTGCCAACGACGACAAAGAAACCTTTCTGGATTCATGGCGACGACTGCGAATGGTGGCCGCTGATGACTACCCACTTCCAAGTAACGCGCAGATGGTTGACTGCCAACGTAGCGGCAGCCAGTTGGTGATGACGCTGTCAAATTATGATGCGGCGCTTGAACAGCAGATACGGGACAGCGGCGGTGAAATCCGCCAGGTTGAGCGGCTAACCTTAGAAGAAATTTTTGTCTTGAGTGTGGAGTCTCAACGGGATGGGAAGGCCAGCCTGTCGATGCCAAGAGGGATTGCCGCATGAATACAATGTCCCGATCTGCAGTGATTTCAGCCCTTATCAAAAAAGACCTGGCGATCATGAAAGTGCCCGCAATTTGCTATTGGCTGGCGGGATTAGCCGCCATTGGCATCGCGATGGTATTCGGTGATTCCAGCGGTACCGTGGCATTCATTCTGTTTGTTTCAGCGCTGGTTGCTACGGGCCTTCATGCGGCGATGCAAACGGTGACTGAAGAACGCCGTGCACAGAACCTGCCTTTTATCCTAAGCCTGCCCATCACCATCACCGATTACACGGTCGCCAAGATGGCGGCTAATTTGCTACTGGGCGGCGGTATCTGGCTATTGCTGTCTGCCGCCAGCTTCGTGATCTTCCTGGGCGACTCTGTTCCCCACGGGCGGGTTCCCTACATGATGATTCTGCTGATCCAAATATTGCTGGCCTATATCATCGTGCTGGTGACCAGTCTGGTGTTTGAGGGATTGGCCGCAACCATGGTCGCGATTATCGGGGCGAACCTTGGTAGTCAGGTGCTGCTTTGGACCATCGCCGGTCTGTACGGTGTACGCAGCACGATCAATGGCTCTCAGGTAGTCTGGAACAGCACCTACTTAACCATTGTATTTTTGCAGGTCGCCGTGCTGATGGGTTTGATCGGGCTGACGTTTTTTGCCCAGTCAAGAAAAACCCGGTTCATATAGTGTGCTTCTCGGGCCGCCAGTGGGCGCCATTGCTACTGGCGGGTTTGGTTCTACTTGGTTGCACCGACGCTGACCAGGTTGAGCCTCACCCCGAGCCCGTAACTCCTGGGTTGCAATCGGACTCGCAGACCCTGTTTGCTCAGCGCTGCGCATCCTGTCACGGCGATCCTGAAAACAAACGGGCATTAGGCCGTTCAGCATTGGCCCAGCTCGGTGTTACCCAAATTAGCTTTGCCTTAACCAACGGGGTCATGAAGTCCCAGGCTCAGGGTTTGGATTTGGGCCAAATACTGGCGCTCGCTGACCACCTGGCCGATGGTAAAGAGCCTTACGGGCCATTGCCGGAGCACTTTTGTCGGGCACCACTAACCGCCGCTGACGCCGATCACGATCGGGTCATCGGTCGATGGGCGATCAACGATAAAAACACGTTTGCCGTGCCGCCGGGGTTGAGCAACATCAACGCCCAGAACGTAAACTCGCTGAGTCTGGCCTGGGTTTTTGGCTTGCCGGACGTAGCCAACGCTCGGTCTCAGCCAGTGATCGTAAACGACGCATTGGTGTTGGCGACCAATAGTGGACATTTATTTTCGCTGGACCGATATCGAGGATGTATTCGTTGGTACCAAGCCCTTAAGGCTGGCGCCCGCACGGCGCTGACGCTGGGAAAAATATCGACCCAATCGGTGGTGTTTTACGGCGACACTGATGCACATATTAATGCCCGGGAACTGACTAGTGGGCGGCTGCTGTGGCGCACAAAAGTCGCCCCTAGCGAACACAGTCTGTTAACCGGTGCGCCGGTGCAATTCGAACAGCGTTTGATTGTGCCGGTATCCATGTCGGAAGTGGGGCTGGCGGGTCAAGCGGATTACCCCTGTTGTCGTTCTCACGGAGCCGTGACGGCGTTGGACGTTAACACCGGTTCGCCGTTGTGGACCTTCCATACCACCGAAACGGCTGTCTTAAAGGGCGTCAACGAGGCAGGGGTGGAACAATGGGGACCCAGCGGTGCACCGGTGTGGAGTACACCAACCATCGATGAGGGGCGTCGGCGAATCTATTTCGGTACCGGTCAAAACGCATCGACCCCAGCAACCGATTTGTCGGACGCGGTGGTGGCATTGGACGTTGACAGCGGCGAGAAGGTTTGGCATTTCCAAACCCTTGCCGGCGATGTGTATAACGTTGCTTGCGATCAGAGCCCACCGGGACCCAATTGCCCGAAATGGCGCGGGCCTGATCATGATATCGGCGCGTCTATTGTTCTTGTGTCCGATGCTGGCGGTAACGACCGATTGGTGGTGGGGCAAAAGTCCGGCGACATCTATGCGCTGGATCCCGATGCCAAGGGACAGGTGATATGGCAGCAGCGCGCTGGGGCCGGCTCGGCCCTGGGTGGGGTGCACTGGGGGTTGGCGATCACCGGTGGTCGGGTGTTTGCGCCGGTGGCTGATCCGCCGTTCCCATTACCCAATTATCGTCCGACACCGGGGCTGTATGCCTTCAGTCTGGATCACGGGAAGCCTTTGTGGTTTACCCCGGTAGAGCGGGGTTGTACAACTAACCTTTATGAGTATTTTGGTAGGTCCACGTTGTACCCAGACTGCTCGTTTTATTTTGGTCTGTCTGCCGCGCCGCTGGCAGTGAACGACTTGCTGCTGGCTGGCGGATTAGACGGGACCGTGCGAGCGTTTTCCCAAGATCATGGTGAGGTGCTTTGGCAGTCAGCCACAGCGAAGGCATTTTCTTCTATCAACGGGGTGGATGCTCATGGGGGTTCTATTGATGTTGCCGGGGTTCAAGTCGCTGGCGATATGCTCTACGTTCAATCCGGGTATGGGATGTTTGGCCAGCTACCGGGCAATGCACTGCTGGCATACAGGCTGACAGAACCCTGAGCCAATGTGTTCAGCGAGACCGCAGCCTGAGGTAGGCCTGGGCGCTCAGTGCTGCCCTGTACCCGTTGCGATTTCCAATATAGCTGGTATTCCAAAATGGTGTTGCATGGTGACGGATTATTGGTGCCTTATAGGTCGACGAAAAATCCATTGAAGCAGTTGGTATCTTTGAAAAGGCAGTCCTTATGACCACCATGCGAAACCCCTCACTGGCACTTGCCAGATCGTCACTGCGTCTCATTGCTGATGGGGTGCTAGCGTGAATCGTCGGCACTTCGTTTCGGCAACTGTCAGCGCAGCCGGTTTAGGGGTCATCGGCCAGGCTGCGGCTACGGATACCTACCGGGCGTGGGAAATTGGTCCGAAAGGGCCGTTTAACACCATGCGCCTCGTCGATCGACCGCTCACTGAGCCCAATGCCACAGAGGTGGTTGTTAAGGTTGCGGCTAGCGGAATTGCGGGTCGAGATCGGGCCATTGCCCGTGGCTGGTTTCTGCAGGACAAACGACCTGAGAGGATTCCACTCAGTGAGGGTGTGGGCACTGTCACGGCGATAGGGTCCGGCGTCACCGGCGTGGCTGTTGGGGATCGAGTCACCAGCATCCATTTTCCATCCTGGCAATCTGGCCCCTGGACACCGGCCCATTATGCCGCTGACGTGGGTAATACCATTGACGGCTGGCTCACCGAGATGGCCACCTTGCCCCAATCAGGATTGGTAAAAGTCCCTGCTGCAATCAGTGATCAAACCGCCGCGACCTTGGCAGGTTCCGCCTTGACCGCGTGGCAAGCGTTGTATCACGTGGCCAGCGTTAAACCCGGAGACACCGTGTTATCCCTGGGCACCGGCGGGGTGTCGAGCTGGGGTGTGATGTTGGCGAAAGCGGCGGGTGCGCAGGTGATTTTGACCTCCTCCAGCGATGAGAAACTGGCCTTGATGACGGAGCGTTTTGGGGTGGACATGACTGTTAACTACCGAAAAACGCCGGATTGGGGCAAACGGGTTGCTGAGCTCACCAACGGCAAAGGTGCCGATATCGTGCTGGAAAATGTTGGCTGGCCGACCCTGGATCAATCATTGGAAGCCGCTGCGGTTAACGCCACTGTGGTGATGATTGGCACCGGTCCACGGCCAAAGAAACTGCTGGCTATGCCCAATTTCTATATCAAAAATATCACCATGAAGGCGATTAGCAACGGCAGCCGGGTGATGATGGAAGAACTCATCGAGGCGGTGGAGTCGGCAGGTTTGGAAGCCTTAGTGGCAAAAGAGTTTGCCTTTGATAATGCCGTTGCGGCGTTTGAGTATATGGATCAATCTTCTCACGTAGGTAAGGTCCTTATTCGAAATGCTAGATGATTTGCTGCCCTCGCCATACGCGTAGGGAGTACAGGGTTGCATCCTTTCATTAGTTTAAACTAATATTAGTCAATGCTAATATTGGTGATGCAATCATGTCAGATTTACAGGTTTTAGGCGCGACATTCCGTGAGGTGAGGGGGCGAACCCGGGACGGCAATGCCACCCGGGTGGTGAGGGCGACCCGCACCTATCCCACTGAGCTGGACGATCTATGGGAGGCAATCACCATGCCCGAGCGGCTCGCGCGCTGGTTTTCTCCGGTGTCGGGGGAATTGAGACTTGGCGGAAGCTATCAGGTGGAAGGCAATGCCGGCGGAACCATCGAACAGTGTCAGCCACCGGAAAAACTAGCGCTAAGCTGGGAGTTCGGTGACAACGTCAGCTGGCTCAGCGTGAACCTGCAAGGTGTAGACCAGGGCAGCCAGCTGATCCTCGAGCACGAAATGGCCACGGACTCTGCCAGCGAGG
Organism: uncultured Gammaproteobacteria bacterium; assembly: GCA_964559945.1. Lineage (GTDB taxonomy): Bacteria > Pseudomonadota > Gammaproteobacteria > Xanthomonadales > SZUA-38 > JANQOZ01. The sequence goes on from CAZLJY010000076.1 coordinate 17,272, forward strand.
AGCATTGGGACAAATACGGACCCGGTGCCACCGGTGTGGGTTGGGATTTAGCCTTGGTTGGGCTCCAATGGCACACCGACAAGACAGATTCGCAGCACGGAAAACGTGCCGATGATGCGTGGGCGCTAAGCGAAGCGGGCGTTGAGTTTATCCGCGCCAGTACGACGGCTTGGCAGAACGCGGATCAGGAGGCAGGTCAAGTGGTGGAGATTGCCCGTCGTCGTTGCGAGGCGACTTACAAATTCTATACCGGAACCTGAGGTGCACGCCTTTGACGTGCTCGCCGATCCCGTCAGGCGGGAAATACTGCAGGCCCTATCGCGAGACGAAAAAACCTCAGGTGAAATTGTTTCCCTCATTCACTCCCGTTTCGGTATTTCCCAATCAGCGGTGTCTCAGCACCTCAAGGTCCTGCGCGACAATGGGTTCGCGCAGGTGTCTGTTGAGGGGACTCGACGGCGTTACATCATAGACGCTGCTGGGTTTGAAGAGGTGAATCACTGGATGGCCCAATTTGCCAGTCTTTGGGCACCTCGTTTGGACGCGCTGGCCACCGAGGTTGCGCGGGGCAAGCGACGCCTAGCTCGCAAGCAGGACCGCGATTAGAACCCCAACCGCAGGAAACAAGACCGGTCAAGCGATGCTGGGATATTGGCAATGATTTGGTATTCTGGGCCAATGATAAATATTCCCTCTTTGCGCAGACCCCGGCGACTCACTCGATTCTCTGGCGCCCTGCTGATTATCGCCATGGGTTACTCCATTTTTGCGGTCGCTCAACCGACCGTTAAACCGGTTCTACATGGCAAACACTGGGTTGCCATCACGGGCAAGCCTTTGGCGGCAACGGCTGGGAGTTTGACCTTTGCTCGTGGCGGCAATGCGGTGGATGCTGCCTGCGCCATGCTGGCCGCCACCTCGACCATGTGGGACACCCTAGGTTGGGGAGGAGAGACCCAGGCGCTGATCTATAACCCCAATACCAAAAAAGTTGTGGGGATTAATGCGCTTGGCGTTGCGCCCACAGGAGCCACGCCGGAATTTTTTAAAGAAAAGGGCATGGTGTATCCACCGGAGTATGGTCCGCTGGCGGCGGTGACACCGGGTACCCCCGGTGGCCTGATGGTTATGCTGGCTGAATTTGGCAGTTTGAGTCTTGCCGAAGTGTTAGCGCCGGCAATGGAGATGGC
>CAZLJY010000077.1:0-18448 GCA_964559945.1 uncultured Gammaproteobacteria bacterium
AACCCTGAGTCTGCGCCTGGATAAACGATCGGATGTCATCGAGTAACTCCGTACGGGACGGCTCGTGAACGTACATCATATGGCCGCCGATGTAGTACGTGTATTCGACTTGGTCCGCATGAATGCCGTGGCGATTCAGCGTGTACTCGGCATCAAAAAACGGTGTGACCAGGTCGTGATAGCCCGATGCCACCAATACTCTCAGAGAGGGATTCTTACGTAAAACTTCGCTCAGGTCCGGTGCCGTGTTGACGTACGTTGGCTCCCAGCTCTGATCATCGGAGACCGGGCGCCAGCGCCACTGCCTGTTGAGTTCATCCATGCCCGATACGTAGTAGGTTCGATCTAACGTGACATTGAGGTCGGCGCGAATGTAGCTCATCAATGCGCTGGTAAATGGCGCACGGAGTGCGTCGCCAGAGGCATCGCTCTCCGGTTCGGCCGCATGGTCGTCAATGTCATCGCGGGTATAGCGCGCATCGGCGATGCCAACCGCTAACCCTTGCTCACGCAGGAGCTCTTTGGCGAAGCGTCGGCCGTCGACTCGGAGATTGGCCCGGTCGATATAGTCAGTGGAGATACCCAAAAAGTAACTGAGTCGCTCACTGACCTTGCGCGCGTCTGCGTCGCTGATGGTACTGCCTTTCCACAACGCCGGTAACAACTCGTCGGTGGCGAATGCCCGGGCGTCCTCCATGAACTGCTCCAAGCTGTCTGGTGCCGGTTTTACGCGACCGTGGTGGTGAGCCGCTGCGGCCATCGTGGGTAGATAGGTCACGAACGACACGAGGTTGTGGTCAACGAAAGGGGTCGAACCTTGGTAATCGAGTGCTTGGGATACGAACACAATGCCGTTCAGACTGATGTTCATGTCGTCTTCAAGCATCAGCGCAACTTTGGCCGCGCGCGTCGTGCCGAAACTTTCACCGAGCAAAAATTTTGGCGAGTTCCAACGATTGTTGACGGTTAACCATTCGCGAATAAACTCTGATACCGACGTTGCATCCTCCATCAAACCCCAAAATTCCTTACCCTCGTGCTTGCCCAGCGGGCGGGAAAACCCCGTTCCGATCGGGTCAACAAACACCAGGTCAGTCACATCGAGAATTGTCTCGGGCGCACGTTGGATAGCAAATGGCGGTGGTCCAGCACGCTGCGCGTCACTTGGTACGGAAATGCGTTTCGGCCCCAGCGTACCCATATGCAACCAAACCGATGACGATCCTGGTCCACCGTTCCAAACAAAGGTGACGGGTCGATTCTCGGCAGTGTTTTTCGCGACGTAGGCAAACGAGAAAAACGCCGCTTTGGGTTTGCTCTTTTTGTCTTTCAGATACAACTCACCGGCGGTAACGGTGTAGTCGATGAGCTGGCCGTTGAAGCTGCCGCGATGTTCAGTGACGAATTCAACCGGCTCTGGAATCGGTGGAATTTTATCCTCGGGCGTCTTTTCTTCGGCCCACGCGTTAGGCGACGCTAGGAGCGCGATGGACAGCGCGACAACAAAATTACCGAAAGTTCTTTTCATGGGGAGACTTGGTCGACCGAAACAAGCGATAGGATAGCACCCACCGTTAACGCGAACTAAGCCGCTCAACGAGCTCTGGTTGCCAGAATATCCCTAGGCTTTAGCGGGCGCGCACCCAATGGGGCGCCGGCCCTGACCTATCTGGGTGGCGCGACGTGGGGTTCATTGCGTTTCTGCGCCCACTGATTGATGGGCTGGATGTAGTTGGCAGTAATACGATCCAGTTCGCTTGCCAGTCGTTCCCACTGACTCGTCAAATCCCGCTGGCGAAGACGCATGCCCTGGGTCACCGGGGCGCCGGAGTCATCGATAGTATCCATCAGGTAGCGCAGCTGGCCGTCGAACAGGGTAGCCCAAGCGTCTTCGTCCTCGTAGGTTTCGAATTTGAGCTGGGTGATTTTGGCTTCCCAGGCGTCGATGCCGCTAATCACGTTTTGTCCCAGGTCGTGAAGCTCCGAGTCTTCGTGCTTAGCCATCAGCGCTTTGACTTGCGCGCGGGCCCGGCGTCCCTCGTCCAGCGCCGTCAATGACTCCGACAGGAGTGCTTTAAGGGTGGCCAAGGTTTCAGCCCAGTCGTCGATTTCCGTATCGCTGGCAAAAGAACGGGGGTCTTTGGTGACTTCAAAGCGAGCTGTTGCTGTCGCGTCTCCCAGAGTGATGCGAGCTGTATAGAACCCAGGCGCCACGCGCGGGCCGCCAAACCCCGAGTGCAGCACCAGGTTATCGATGCAGGGCACGTCGTTTGATCGCAGATCCCAATGCCAGCGATTGAAACCCTGGTCGACGGGCGGGTAGTCGTGGGTTATCGGTTGCCGAGGTTCCTCGTTGCCCTTTTCGCAGCGCTCCTGGGGACCTTCAACGCTAGACATGCGGCGCACCAGCGCCCCGTCGTCGTTAAGGATATCGATGGTCAGCTGAGCGTCCGAATCGACCTGGTCGCGAATGATGTAGTAAAGCGGTACGTCCGGCTCGGGGTTGGCCCCCTCGAAATCATCCGGATTGCTGGAGGGTTTGCCCATGGCCCAGGCGGGTGGCTGGTAAAGGTGCAGTGCGCGGTTAGCGAGGTCGTTTTCGGTTTGCCGCAGGAGCCACAAATTGTCCAGCACCCAAATTGCTCGACCTTGGGTTGCGACCGCAAGGCCATCTTTTCGGGCCCGCAGGTCAGTGATGGGTACTGCGGGGAGGTTCAGATCAAAGGCCTGCCAGGTGCCGCCGTCATCAAAGGAAACGAACAGCCCCTTTTCCGTGCCCGCATAGAGCAGCCCGGGGGTGACCGGGTCCTCCCTCACTACGCGCACGAAGGACCCATCCGGCAGGCCGTCGTCGATGCGGCGCCAGCGCTCGCCGTGGTTCGAGGTCTTGTAAATGTAGGGTTGGAAGTCGTTGAGCTTGTAACCGGTTACGGCAAGGTAAGCGGTACCCTCGGTATGAGGCGACAAATCGATGGCGTTGATCATAGCCTCGCCTCGATGCGGCGGCGAAACATCGGCCCAGTTTTGGCCACCGTCGCGGGTGATGTGCAGCATTCCGTCGTCTGCGCCGACCCAGATGGTGCCCGCTTGGTTTTTGCTTTCCTCGATGGCGAGAATGGTGTGGTAAAACTCAGCACCCACGTTCTCCGCCGTCAGAGGGCCGCCGTTTCGGCCCATATGCTCCGGATTGTTGCGGGTGAGATCCGGGCTTGCTTCGGTCCAGGTCAGGCCTCGGTTAGTGCTTTTCAGAAGGTACTGGGTACCGAAGTAGATCGTGCCGTGGTCGTGGGGGCTGGTGATCACCGGCGGGTTCCAATTGGCTCGGTACTTAAGGTCCTTTGAATCCATGCCGAACACAAACTCCGGGTAGGGAATGATGGAGCGCGTTTTACGCTTCGCATGGTTGTATTCGGTGAGCGTGCCGTTGATGGTTGTGGCATAGATTAACGCGGGGTTATCCGGGTCGAAGGCGATGTGTGCGCTTTCACCGCCGCCGATATCGTAGTAATCGTCCACGCCGATGCCGCCATCCCAGGCGTAGCTGGCAATCGACAGGGTGGTGCTGTCCTGCTGGCCCGCGTACAGGCGATATGGATCCTGGTTGTCGGTGATGATGCGATACAGCTGTGCTGTGGGCTGATTCTCGATAGAACTCCAGGTTTCGCCGCCGTCGAAGGTAATGTTGGCGCCGCCGTCGTTGCCGTTAATAAAATTATCGCCGTTCGCGGGATTAAACCAAAGGTCGTGATGATCCTCGTGTGGCGCTGAAACCTGTTCCCAATCCACGCCGCCGTTCACCGACTTGTAGAGCCGGGTATTCATGGCCCAAACCGTATCGGCGTCAGTTGGGTCCGCGGCAATATGGATGTAATACCAGGCGCGGGACCACAGGGCCCGATGGCCATTGACCAGCGTCCACTCAGCGCCATAGTTATCGCTGCGCCAGATGCCGCCCTTGCCAGGTCCGGCCTCAATGATGGCGTAGACCCGGGCCGAATTATCGGCCGATACGGCGATCCCAGTTTTGCCGATCAGGTCCGGCAGTCCGCCGGAAAGCCGGTTCCATGAATCACCCCCGTCCACGCTTTTGTAAATGCCGCCGCCTTCGCCGCCGGATTTGATATACCAGGGCTTGCGACCGTGGTGCCAGAGGCCGGCGTAGAGGATGCGAGGGTTGGTTGGGTCCATTGTGATGTCGGTAGCGCCAGTGTCCGCGTTGACCGCTAACACGTGCTCCCACGTTTCGCCGCCATCTTGCGTGCGGTAAACACCGCGCTCCGGGTTGGGCGCCCAGATCTGTCCCTGCACGGCAACAAAGGCCAGATCCGGATCGCTGGGATGGACCTGGATCTTGGCGATTTGACCGGCCTTGGGCAAACCCATGAAGGTGAAGGTTTGACCCGCGTCGGTGGATCTCCAAAGCCCCTCTCCCTGGGACGTGGTGACGCCCCGGATGGGCGCCTCACCGGTGCCGACGTAGATCACGTTTGGATCCGACGGCGCGACTCCAATGGCCCCGATGGTGCCGACGGGAATTTGGCCATCGGAGATGTTATCCCAGGTCGTTCCCGCGTTGGTGGTCTTCCACAAGCCGCCGCCGGTTGCCCCCATGTAGTAGAGTTGATTGTTACCGACCACACCGTGCACGGCGGTAACCCGCCCGCCGCGCCAAGGCCCGATAAGCCGGTACTCCAATCCGTCGAACAGCGCTTCGGGCACGGGTTTGGCGTTGGAGATCTCGGGGCTCAAAAATCCGGCGAGCAGAAGGCCAAGCAGGTAGCCAGGCAGGTCACGGTACCAAGTCATAAAATTCTCACGGGGGGTTGATTCGGCCAGTCTAAGGCACCTGTTCGCCGATAGCTATTCCGGGCGCCGGCAGAAGTTACGGAAGGAGTTATGGGACCAGAGTCAAGTGCCAAAGTTGCCGTCGGCGACTCTGGCACCGGACGTTGACACCCCGTTTACATGTCAATCTTCACCATTACAATGTAACGATTTACTGCCACCCTCCGCGTATGACTCGCCGCAGAAGCTTGGCGGTGACCCGCGCGACCTCGGAGATGTCTCGAATGTTACCTTGCTACCCCGTTAAGTTTGCGCCGAACAACGGCGTGGGTCGTCGTCTCGCTATGTTGGGTTTGGCGGCAGCTGGTTTTCTGCCCAACGCCCTGCCAGCGGCTGAAATTGATCCAAACGTCGCTGATGCTGGGCTTCGCGGACAGTCGCGGTTTCTGGCCCTGGCCGCAGAGCAGGCACTGGCTGAGTGGCAGCCGGGTACGGCGCTATTGCTGACATTGAACGCGTTGCCGGGAATTTACGGGGGGGATCGGCCACTGGTTGCCGAAGCGCAGGTGGCCTTGAATCGCGCGTTCCATGACAGCACCCGGACGAAGCAAGTTGAGGTAAGCGAAGATCCCTTGTTTGCCGTCATCAGTCCCGCAGGCATCTATGTGGCCGCAGTTCCGAAAGACGCGGACATGATCGAAGTATTTGACGTGGCGACGGGCGCGCGGGTGCTCGAGGCCACTCACGACGGCATCGCTGAACATGCCGCATTTGCCCCAGGTGATCAGTTGCTGGCGACGCTCGGGGAGGACGGCCTCAGACTTTGGGACCTGGCCGAAAAACGCGAGGTGGCCCACTTCGATGGGCGGGTGGACGACGACAGCGCTGCCCCTTCTCTCGAAAATGGCCTCGAAAACGCTAATGGGCAACCCTTGTCTTCATTGTTCGAGTCGCTATCGGCTCAAGCTGTCGACTTGCCCCAACTCAGTAGCGCCGGTAGCCGGGATCCACAGCGTCCGCTGGTGGCTTTCAGTCCCGACGGGGAGACTGTCGCGTTCGCCTCCGAGGGCGGCCGACTGGAGGTGCGTCGATTGTCCGACCAAAAACGCCTTCATCAGGTCGAGATCAATCCGAAGTTTCTATACTTTGACCAAGACGGTGGCCGCATCATGGTGATGGACCGCGAGGATGATCAGTTCAAAGCGATGGCGATCGATTCCGGTGACATCGAGCCGCAGACAGACGTAGTGATTGCCGCCAGAACACTTGGCGGGACTGACGATATCAAGCTTGGTGGCGTCGAAGACGGCCACCTTATCTTGTTTAATGCCGCGGGTGAGAGAACCACCGAAATCCGAACCAAAAGCCTTCGGCCGGGCAAGGGCGATGACGCCGACGCTGCGGGGTCGCTAAGGGAAAGCACTCTCATTGCGGCAGGGCCTGGTGTGGTGGCCGGGGGCACGAGCGCCGGAGTTCTAGTCTGGGACCCGGAGAAGACCCGCCAGCTTGAGCACTTTCGTGGCGATATCATCTCCAGTCTTTCGGTTTCCCACAACGGCGAATACCTGTTGGCGGGAACGTCAACCGGCGAGGTACGGCTCTGGGACACGGACGCTTTCGGCAGTCTAAGGACTGAAGCGAAAAACTGGAATTTCGCCAAGCATACCGATCGTGTGGTGTTCGTAGGATTTACCGGCGATGGCGAGACCACCGTATCTCTGTCGGCTGACCGAACTATGACGATTCGCAAACTGCCCGCCCGCAAGACCGAACTGCAGGACTGGGGGCTGGAACGCAGTCCCACAGCCGTGCTCTCGCCGGACGGTCGTTGGGTCAGTCGCTACAACGAGCGCACTAGAACACTGAACGTGTGGGATGTGCATACCGGAGAGAGGCAATCGAGTAGAAAGCAAAGCGCGCAGCCGCTTAGCCGGACCAGTTTCCACCCGCAGCGCACACAAATTTTGGCGTCCAGCCCAGTAGCCAGTCTGCTGGGTGAAGAACAGCCCGCGGCGGAGGTTATCGACTTTGGCCGCGATGTTGCGATTCCCGCCACCGATGGCCGCCCCAACAGGGTTGATCGGTCCATCTACGTCGATGGGGGCCGTTTGGTTGTCACCGCGGCAACCGAAAAGAAGCCGTCTATCTCGATTTGGGACGCAGAAACCGGCCGCCTGCTTCAGCAGATCGAAGGGGAGATGCTGCTGGCCGGCTCCTGGTTGGGGTCCCATTTGCTAACAAGGTCCGATCGAAGCCTGATGCTTTACGATCTTGAAGCGGAGTCTTCAATTACCCTGCATACCTTGCCGCTGACCGTCGACGCCGAAGATTTAGCAGCCGAGTTTGACGATCGCGGCACCCAGGTATTGATTCGTTCTGGCAAAACGCTTTCGCTCTGGGATACCTCAACCCTCGCGCTCACTGACTCCCAAAAAGGTTCAGCTATGCCGACCCATTTCGGGCTGAGCGCTGATGGTTCACGCTGGTTTTCCGTGACTGACGGAGCACTCATCGTACGTCAGGACGGCCTCAACGTTGATATTCTGGAGGTAGACGAAAAGAATCTGCTGTTTGCACTGGTCGAGGATCGCATTGTGACCGTCACCTTGGGCGGATCACTTCTCCAGATTGCTGTGCCCAACAAGATCAGCCCTCAAGCAGCCATCGCGGCCCTGCCGGCCGGGCGCTTATGCCTGACGCCAGAGGAACGAGATGCCTACGACCTGCCATCGTTGTCTAACGCGCAGTGGCGTGAGCGAGGCTGCCGTCAATTTGCCTCCAACTGACAAAGAACGTCCGTCATAACTGGAAAAATTATTGGTTTGTATGCGGCGATCGTGGCAGGGGCCGCAGGGCCACGCCTTGGGAAGGCCAACTAATCCTGTTCTGGTAAATTCAATTTGATTAACAGACCGCTAACTGCGAACCAACACTAGACTACAAATTCCTATCCAAACTTTCTCCTTAAAGGACTAGACTGTGCTGATCAAATTGTCATCTCTTTAAAAGGGCGGATACGTTGGGAATACTGGACAAACTAAAGCGTTTTACAGATCCACGATCGCGCGTCGTTGCGGCAGATATGAAGTGTCTGAATGATGTGCAAAGCGGTTTGGGTGATGCGGCATTCAACTACATCACGTCGGGGAACGATGAAACTGTCCTGGCTTCGCTATCAACAAAATGTAGCGGGACGGAGCTCAAGTTGGGTCAACTGTATTTTGAGCAGTTCTCTTCAGTTAGTTCTCGGCGGCGGCTACTTGCGCAAGACAAACCCTATGACATCAACTTTGCCAGACGCTATGCAGATGTTCTGTCAGCGGCTTGTAAGGATTTGCCAGAAAACGCCGCCGGCAGCGACAGAGCCCCTAGGTTAGTTCGCGTTTTCTTTACTGAGGCTTTTGAAGGGGTCAAGGAACGAAACAACGTTTGGCCCCCTAAACCCGTAAAAATTAGCGCCAAGGGACTCTCGCTGGAGACTGCCGAGAAACTGACAGAAGCACTAGGTGGGTCCGCAGTCGATTTGATTGATGTTTTGTATGACGAAAAAACTCAATATGGTTCCATCAGTGGTGACTTGTATCGTAAAGCAGTCAATGTAGAGCCACTATTTCAACGATATACAGCGGAAGTGATTGAGGCGGGTCGAAGAGTTCATGCCAGCTCAAGATCGAAAATGATCCAGGAGCTGCACAAGTTTGGTCTTGCGGACACACCGAGTTACCGAAGTTTTGTTCTAGAGCTCGCTGGAGACAGCTCAAAGGCAGTGCGAGAGATGGCAGGCGCAGTGCTAGGTAGTTTCGACGCTGCAACCCTTGAACCTCAAGCCATCGAATTGCTGAGCAAGGGCAACGTAAAAATGCGCGCAGGGATGGTTGAGCTACTGGCGAAAATGGGAACCACTAGCGCTTTGGATGCGTTACGCAGCCACAAGGAGAAAGAAAAGACCGCGCGAATTGTTGCATCAATCGACACTGCGATCACTGTTTCGGATCATTCGCAATCTGACAGTTCCGACAACGAACTGCAATATCAGGCAATTGATGGGTCTACTGTTGATATCCCGAAACTTCTACCAATCCCGGATGGCAAAACGGCGAGGTTTGGTGATGACGATCGAAAAAGCTTGGTGGCCTTAATCCGGGAAGAAAACGATCGAATCAAGATACAGAACGAGGAAAGCAAGCGAGCAGGCTACAGGTATCGAGCAAAGCCCATTAAAGAGCAAGTTGCCAGTCAGGCGCTTAGCTTATTTAACGCCGACGATATTCCCCGCGACCAGGTGAAACAGCAACTTAACGCGTTTCTAACCTGGGGTCCTGGAAAAACCTGGGCTAGGTCCGCAATGTCCAGATTGCCGCAGAACAAAGCACTGCGCATTGCCGTTGCTATGGCTCGAACGGTGCAACAAGCCTTATCTCCTTACTCCCAAGGTCCCTTTATCGATGCGATTCGAGACTTCATCAATGGCGTTGACGGGGACATCCGCTACCTTGAAGTGATCGAAATGGAATTGGGTATCAAGACCGTGTTCGGCTATGGGGGGGATCGCGTGACTCGTGACGTGGCGAGCGGAGATCTTCTCCGGCACGTCATTCAAGATGATTACTCTTATTTCGAAGAAGAGCTCGACAACGTTCCTACCGCAGCTCTTTGGCCATATATCGCTCAGAATTTTGGTGTCATCGATGAGGCATTCGGCCTAAAGCCTCAAAATGGAGTGAAGCTGAGTCGGATCGGCGGAATCAAATTGTTGCATCGATTGCCGAAACCGCCGGTGCGATATTTCGGTCAACTGCTGGAAGCGGCGACCGGTGAGACGAAAGGGGGCAGAGTCGAAGCCCGAGCGATGCTGGCGGATGCGCCAGACGTGGAAAAACACGTGATGGCGCTAATCAACGACTCTCGCCAGGCGGTGCGGGCCGGGGCCGCGGAGTGGATTGCTGAACGACAGGATGTTGAAGCAATACCAACACTTAAAGCTAGACTGAAAAAAGAAAAGTCTGAGCTCGCCAAAGCGGCCATTCTGACGGCATTGGACGCGCTAGGTGAAGACTTGAGTGGTTTCGTCGGACCAAAGGCGCTGCTTGCGGAGGCGGAGTCGGGACTAAAAAAGGCCAAGCTGGATAAACTTGATTGGCTGGCCATGGAGCATTTGCCCAAGATTCGATACCGCGCTAACCGGCCGGTACCTGACGAGGTCCTTAAGTGGTGGCTATTTCTTGCCGTGAAGTTAAAGCAACCCGGTGGTAATGCGCTTTTCGACATCTATATGGAACGACTAAATCCGGCGGATGCTGAAACCTTCTCCGCCTGGGTTCTAGATAATTGGCTCAATTACGACACCGCGCGCCCGGCGGAGGATGAAGCCAATGCGCACGCAAAACAGAACGCGGCTGGCCGTTTCAAACAAATGAGAAAGTGGGTGGAGGACTATACCGAGGCACGTGCTTACGAAGAGTTAAGGCGGGAGTTCCTGTCAGAATATCTAAACAGCGGCGCTGCAACAAAAGGTCTTCTTGCTCTTTGCAAACATGCGCCAACGGCGGTCGCTGCAGATCGAGTTCGAACCTACTTAAAAAACCACGGGTCAAGAACCTCTCAAGCGTCTGCATTGTTGGAAATGCTTGCATCGATAGGCGACCCGGTAACACTACAAGTGGTTATCTCTGCAGCAACAAGACTGAAACAAAAAGGTGTGCAACGGTTTGCAGGAACGCTAGTCGAAAAGGTTGCGGAATCTAAGTCGTGGAGTCTGGACGAACTCGCTGACCGCACTGTCCCAAGCGCCGGCTTGGATGAGGAGGGAGTTTTACACCTACCTTGCGGTATCGAGGAAAAAGTCTATCTCGCAATGATTGGCAGTGCCATGACACTTGAACTTCGCAATTCTGATGGCAAGGTCATCAAATCGTTGCCCAGTGGACAGGATGATGTCACTAAAGGTTCAAAGAAGCAGTTGTCAGCTTCCCGTCGTGAACTTAAACAAGTTATTGCGATGCAATCTTCCAGATTGTACGAAGCGCTGTGCAGCGAAAGAGCGTGGTCTGTTGAGGACTGGAAACGCGACATTATTGAGCATCCCGTTATGCGAAAACTTGCGGAACGCGCTGTGTGGATCGGACTGGATAAGGAGGAGGGAATTGTCGGTTTGTTCCGACCGACAGCAGAAGGTGACTATACCGATGCCGATGATCAAGATGTCGATATTGCGACATTTGCCTCCATTAGACTTGCTCATGGCGCACTCATCAATGACAGCATCGGGAAAGCGTGGGAAAGCCACCTTAAGGATTACGAGGTAGAGCCTTTGTTTCCTCAATTCGGGCGCACTTTGCTGTCTTTGAAGGAAGATCAAGTTTCGATGACAACAATCGAGGACCGCAAAGGTTGGGTCACCGATACCTTTACGGTTAGAGGGTCCGCTTCCAAGCTGGGTTACGAGCGAGGTGAGGCTATGGATGGTGGGTATTTCTGTGAGTACACCAAAGGATTTCAAAGCGCAGAAATCCTCGCGGTCATTGAGTTTTCGGGCAATTGCCTGCCCGAAGAAAACGTCCCTGCGGCGCTTGTTTCACTCAGTTTTGAACGATACTCAGGTGGACGAAGGACTGGGGGAACCCTAAAGCTTTCTGAGGTTCCACCGGTGCTGTTGTCGGAGTGTTGGAATGATTACCGCTCGATGGCGGCGAAAGCTGCGTTCGACGAGAACTGGGAGCGAAAAATGCCATGGAGCTAAGCGATGTGCAGCGATACCCCGCTGAGACAAAGTACTTGGCGGAATTGGATCGGCTCAAGCAAAAAGACGATGACGTTAAGCCTGGTGGCTGGAAGTTATCGCCGCGGTCGGTGAGGAAGTTCATTCTCGGTGATGAGAAGTTAGACGTATCCCAGAAATTTTTTGGCGACGACCCCCTGGTGGATCGGTGCATCGTTTCGCTCATGGGGCACCAGGGCCTGATGCTAGTGGGCGAACCAGGAACGGCAAAGTCTTTGCTTTCGGAGTTATTGGCTGCAGCGATAAGCAACGATTCAAACCTCGTGATCCAGGGCTCTGCAGGAATTTTGGAAGACCACTTGCGCTACGGATGGAACTACGCGTTACTTCTGGCCGAGGGTCCAACTGAAAAGGCGCTTGTGCCATCACCAGTGCTGACCGCAATGCGAGGCGGCCAGATCGCGCGATTTGAAGAGCTGACCCGGTGTGCCCCTGAGGTGCAGGATGCGATGATCTCGCTACTATCGGAAAAGACGATTGCTATCCCCGAGTTAGGCCCCGGCCAGGAGGTGCGAGCTGTGCCTGGCTTCAACGTGATCGGAACTGCAAACCTAAGAGACCGCGGCGTCCATGATATGTCTAGTGCTTTAAAACGGCGCTTCAACTTTGAAACCGTGAAGCCGATCGCCGATCCAGAGTTTGAGAAGGCGCTGGTAGCTCGACAACTAGCGGAGCGAATGGCGGAACATGCTGCGCCAGCAACGTTAGACGCCAGCGTGATTGAGGTTCTAGTGTCAGTTTTTCGCGACCTTCGAACTGGAACCACTGAAGAAGGGGCGTCTGTCGCAACTCCTAACAGTGTGATGTCCACGGCTGAGGCGGTAAACGTAGCTCACGCAGCATCGCTGGATGCCTTATATCTAGACGGATGCAAAGTCTCAGCATCGCACATCGCGCGGCAGATTCGCGGCGTAGTGTTTAAAGACGATCCGGAGGACGCACGTCGATTTCGCGCCTACGTCGATCAGATAGCGAAAGTACGAATGAAACGCAACAAAGCCTGGTCGGAGTTCTACAAAGCGGCGAAGAAGGATTTCGATGGATGACACGCGCCGACTAACATCAATCACCGATGCATTGTGCCAAGAAGAAATCGGCCTGTACTTTGCTCCCATACGCCATCACTCGCCGGCATGCGCATGGGCGGTCAGGCAGCTGATCCGGGAGGTGAAGCCCCGACAGGTCCTGATCGAAGCGCCCATCGATTTGCAAAAACACATCAAGCTGTTGCTGGCCAGCGACACAATTCCACCGGTTGCGCTTGCTGTGTTTATAGATCGTGAAGAACAATCAAGGCTCTCAGCCTACTACCCTTTTTGTACCCATTCACCCGAGTATGTCGCCCTTGCAGAGGGTCAGGCATCCAACGCAAGAATTACGTTTATCGACTTACCCTGTGCTGACAAGGTGATGTTGTCGCCGCCTTCGGAAAGTGAATCGCAGGTGGTCGACAGCGAAGAATACTTCGATTCTGGGGATTTCATTGCCGCCATGTGCGCGAAGACAGGATGTAGAAATGGCTTCGAACTATGGGATCACCTATTTGAGTCAAGGCTGGGTAGCCTTGATTGGAAAGGGTTTCTCGGGGATGTGGGTGCCTATTGCACGGCACTTCGCGACTCCACGCCAGCAACAACCATTGAGCTCAATGGAGACCTTCATCGAGAGCGACACATGGCCAACGCGGTGCTGGCTGCATTGTCCAAAGACGGACCAACAGTTGTCGTAACAGGCGGCTTTCATACGCCGGCACTGGTCGAAGCGGTGGCAAAGGGTGGCAAACCAGAAAAACTAAAAGCAGATAGCCGGTCCGACTCCTATCTGATTCGATATAGCTTTGAAGCGTTGGACGCACTGAACGGATACGGGGCAGGGCTGCCACAACCTGGCTATTACCACTACTTATGGAATAAGGCAGTGAGCGTGAACGGTGCACCTCAATGGCGCGAAACGGCGCTGGATTTGTTATCAATGTTTAGCCAGAGGCTTCGTGAGGAAGGCCACGTAATCAGTGTTCCTGCACAAGTCGAAGCGCTTCGCATTGCGGACGGGTTGGCCACCATGCGCGGAAGAAGCGGAGCCGCACGTTACGATCTAATCGATGGGGTCAGCGCGGCATTGGTGAAAGGGGAGGTTGGTGATCGGGAGATATGGACCGAGAGATTCCTGGGGTTTCTGCGAGGCGATGCGATCGGAGATGTGCCGGCATCTGCGGGGTCCCCTCCCATTGTTGAAGATGCTCGAACACGGGCAACAAAGTTGCGAATCGACGTCAGTGATGGTTCCCGGCGTCGGCGCCGATTAGACATCCGGAGAAAACCTGCGCACCTGGCCGCGTCGCGCTTTTTCCACGCGATGGGATTGGTTGATGCGAAATTCGCCGAGCGGCAAACGGGTCCAGATTTTGTCAACGGCTTTCAAACTGACAGGCTTTTCGAAGAATGGACATACGCCTGGTCGCCTACCGTTGAAGGGCGACTGATAGAGATCGCCAGTTTAGGAGACAGTGTTGCCAGCGCGTGCTTGGGATTGTTACACCAACGTCAGTCCGACTTGAAGAGCGCTGGCCACAGCCAGGATATCGCGGCCATGGCCGACCTGTTTGTGCAGGGCATACTTGCTGGCCTGGGCGCAGAGCTCCATTCATTTCTGGCGGAGCTTTCTGGCGATATTCAGACACACGTCGACTTCACCGCTGTCGCCCAAACCTTGCGGCGACTCCACAACATAGCTAGCGCCTCAGGCCCCCTCAAAGTCCCAGCGAATCTGGACCTTGGTGGGGTTCGTCAAGCCGCTTACCGGCGCCTAATTTACCTCTGCGACGACCTCCCCAAAACACCCCAGGAGGCTGTTCAGCAAACAATGGACTCGCTTCGACTCACGATGGAGTTGCTACGTGCGCCAGGTTCCGAGGCGTTGGATCGAACCGTGTTCAACGAAGCGGTAAACCGCGTATCGAATGCTAACCCTCCACCGGAGATTCTTGGTTCTGTTTTGGCAATTTCATTGCACGCTGGTCTCAAGACCCCAGAGAACATCTGCGAGGTTTTGTCGGCCAGTTTTTTAGGTACGGTTGATGACGAACAGGAACGTATTGGTGTGTTGCGCGGACTGATATTCACAATGCCAGAGATTTTATGGCGCAGTGAATCGGTGCTAGAGGCGATTGATCGCATTTTTTGTGGGTTGTCTGAGAGCCAATTCCTCCACTTGTTGCCACACATCCGTCTTGCGTTTACCTCACTGAATCCACGGGAAACTGATCGCATCGCAGGCTCTCTTGCGCGAGTCCATGGGACGCAAACATCTGATTTCACTGTTCGACACACCACATTATCTGACTCGGATCTGCACCGTGGCCTTGCTCTTGAACGCGCGTTGAGTGAATCACTGTCGGCAGACAATCTTGACTCCTGGACGGAGGGCGCGTCTTGACCAGTTCACCGCAGAGTAGATGGCGACTCGCCCTTGGGCGATACGCCAGTGACAATCTTGGTCCGCCAGTCGGTCGTGATGGCGAGATCGATCGCGCTTTGGATTTCCTTTATTCCCGTGAATACCAAAAACGAGGCTTAAAGAGTGGGCGGGGGCCCGGAAGCCTGGACGCGACACAAATGACCGCGGTTAACTGGATAGGCAAGGCGCGAGGCTTGTTTCCAGATACGGTCTTTGAAGTGCTGCAGGATCACGCCCTGGATCGTTATGGGTTGTCGGATTTGCTGAATGATCCGAAAACGCTGGAAACCCTGGAGCCCAATCAGAATCTTTTGAAAGTGCTGCTGAGTTTCAATGGACGGGCTCAGCCTGCAGTCAAAGAAAAATTGCGGCAGATCGCCGATCAAGTTATCAAGGACATTGTTGAACGATTGCGAACAGACGTACAACGTGCTTTCTCAGGGCGAAAAAACCGTTTTCGACGATCCAATATTCCGTCGGCGGCGAATTTCGATTGGCGGGCAACGATCCGAGCGAATCTAAACAATTACGACCCTAAGCGAGGGCGAATAATCGCTGATAGAGTTTTTTTTAACGCTCGAGAACGTCGACACTTACCCTGGCGCGTGATCTTGTGCGTGGATCAATCCGGTTCGATGACTGACAGCATGATTCACGCTGCGGTAATGGCGGCGATTTTGTCCGGACTGCCGGGTCTCAGCATCAACATGGTTTTGTTCGATACCTCGGTAGTTGATGTCTCAGACCGTCTCACCGATCCGTTGGAGACGTTGCTCTCCGTACAAATGGGAGGTGGTACCGATATTGGCCGTGCCATGTCTTACTGCGAAAGTTTGGTCCAAGACTCTGATCGGACCGTGCTTGCGCTGATTAGCGACTTCGGAGAAGGCGCATCCCCTAGAACACTTTATGCATCGGTGGCTCGCCTTGTGGAACAACGGGTTCGCTTGATTGGGCTGGCGGCACTGGACGACGGCGGGGAACCCGTCTTTGATCAGATGATCGCCGGCAAGCTGGCAGATCTCGGTATGAAAATCGGCGCGATGACCCCCGACCGCTTTGCCCAATGGCTTGCGGAGACCATGCTGTGAGCCTCAAAGTGATGATTCGCCGTCATGATGATTCGGCGCTTGTGGCCCTTGCCTCCAAAGGGCTGCTAAGAAGGGCGAAACGTGATCTTGATGCTGGGACTGGGCGGCTACAATCTCAAACCTCTGATGCAGCGGTTATTACCATTGACGATATCACCGTTAGGGTGGATGCGAAGGGCCCTGCTGCGTCGACCTGCACATGCAAGGCGCATGGTTTGTGCCGTCATATCCTTCTGTCATTTCTCATGCTTCGTGAGCAGGGAGGGGGCTCAAGCGACAGTGAGGACCATCCAGACTCCCCTGGCGCATTGATTCAGATTTGTTCGCTGCCTGAAGCTCAAATATCCAAATTTGCGGGGGCAGACTGGACTAAAGCGATTGGGCTTGCCGCAGAAGATCTTGGCCTAACCTTTGACAGTGCCGGTACCAGTATTACCGTCCGAATGGCGGAGCTGAATGCAGCAGTCACTTTCATCGCGGATGGCGGCTTGAAGGGTGCGGCCTATAAAGGCCCTAAGACTAGAAAGCGACTTTTGACGACCGTGGCCGCAATTGCGGTGCGACATAGAGAAGGGGTTAGCGTCACTGATCAATCCTCTGAGCTATCGGCTGGGCGGACATTAAGTGCCGATTTCATTGATCAGGCGCAGAAGATCATAGAGCAAGCAGTATCGTCAGTGGTGCCTGGTCGCTCCTTATTGGCAAGAGACCTCCTGCTGGATCTTGCGATTTCAAGCCGGTGTGAAGCACTGCCGAGATTGTCCGCCGAGTTAAGAGCGCTAGGCAATCAAGCCCAGCTGGCCAATGAACGACATGTAGAGTTTGAGCCCGAGTCTTTTGTGCTTGATGCGTCCCGCTCCTATGCGTTGCTGGAAGTGCTGCGAACCCATTTGCCCGATCCAGTGCTTGGTGGGTCAATTCGACGCGATTACAAGAAAAGCGAAGAAATAGAAGTATGGCCGCTGGGTGTATCTCGATGGCGAAGCAAAACCGGTGCGAGAGGATTGTCAGCATACGTCCTGGAACCGGTCAAAAACCGTTGGCTAACGGTGCTACAAGGTCGAAGCGCGGGCGCGGATTCCGCGTTTGACGTGACAGGTGCGTATCAAACGCCGGTCTGGGGTGTGGGTACTTTGAGCGGCTTAATGGGACGCCGAATTCGTTTGGCGGATCCAAGAATTGCAAACGATGGATCAATCTCCACCAAAGAACAAAACGGGGGTGAAAAGATCAACGCACCGGTAACCTTTGGTGAGATGATGGACTGCCCAGCAATCCACAAAAACTGGCAAGCCTTCAGGAAAGATCTGGCAAGTCGAATGGGCACTGGTATCCGCCGTCGATCGACGCCAATACCTGCGTTAATTTCTCCTGCTAGCTTCGGTCGCTTTGGTTTCGACGACCTTCATCAATGTTATCGCTGGGAGCTGAATGATGAGGTTGGCGAGTTGCTTGTGCTTGAGATATCGGCTGATGACGAAGAGTCTGCGTTGCGCCTTTGGAGGTTGGGCAGGAAAATACTGGCAATTTTGGTTGAGGCAACACTAGACGAAGCGCAGTTGATCATCAGGCCTGTATCAGTTTTTCAGCGCAATCACGGTGGTCTATCAATTCACAATGTGGATTTTGATCGTTGGGATGTTGAATCTGGATTCAAAAAGGCTATGGCGCAACTTAAACAGAGTGTCGCCAAACCCCTCGTTGCGGCAGCTGGAAACGTTGACCAAATCGGTCTTGTGCTGTCGGATACAGCAGAATGTATCGCCAGCCTTGTGAGCGGTACAGCGACGCAAAAGATGGCCTCTACTCAGCGAAGGTTGGAAGCTGCAGGTTTAGTCTATTTGAATAAAGCTCTTGGCCATGCCATCGACAATCCATGTTTGCGATCTGCCTTACGTGCCGCCTTTCTAACCAGCGAACTTAAGTCGCTACTGGCGATAGAGGGTGGCGTTAACATCGACACCTAGAGCAGGATTTATTGGTAAATTTCTAGCGCTCTCGCAGGTGTGGTGATAAACCTCGATTTGATGCACTAGCCTGAGTGTCCGTGTTTTCGTCCCGATAGTGTCAGCGTCCGCTAGAGCTGTTTTTGGAATTCTTATTCCGCTGCCGCTGTATCTATTTCTGAGTCTTTCAGGTGTTGATGGGCCCGCCAACCCAGCACAATACTTAACAGCGCAAGAAACAGCGCAGGCAACGCGGCGCGCTGTGCGAGGTCGCTGGCGGTGCTGTCGTTAAAGTGAAATTTTTTAAGCTGGCTAAACTGACTAACAGTTAGCCGGTTCCGGGACACAACAGCGGGTCCAACAACCGCTGCCATGTTCGAGAGCGCATCTTG
>CAZLJY010000078.1:0-18429 GCA_964559945.1 uncultured Gammaproteobacteria bacterium
CCTATAGCTATACCGGCGAGGACTATCAGCTGAAAGAGCTGTCCGTGCTACTTGGCACGGAGCGGCGAGAATCTGGCGACGACGAAATGACTCCGGTGCTGATGTCTCGCATCGGAGACCAACGCGCAGCCATTCGTGTTGATGCGGTACTAGGCAGCCGCGAGATTGTGGTGAAATCCGTAGGACCACAAATCAGTTCTATTCCTGGCATATTCGGCGCCACCATTTTGGGTGACGGTAGTGTCATCATGATTTTGGACTTGGGTCCGCTGGTGCGCCGCGGTGCAGCCCTGCAGTTAGGGCCGGATGAACTTGCTGACGGTGATGAGGCTGCGGATGCGGAACCGGAAGATCGCCCACCAACGATTATGGTAGTGGATGACTCGATCACCATGCGTAAGGTAACAACCCGCGTGCTTCAGCGCCATGAAATGGAAGTCAGCACCGCAAAAGATGGTGTTGACGCCGTTGAACAATTACAAGATTCCGTGCCGGATCTCATGCTGCTGGATATCGAGATGCCGCGAATGGATGGGTTTGAGTTGGCTACCCATATGCGCAACGACGAGCGTCTGAAGAAAGTACCCATCATCATGATCACCTCTCGAACCGGTGATAAACACCGAGATCGGGCGATGGAGATTGGCGTCAATCGCTACCTGGGTAAGCCGTACCAAGAAGCCGAGTTGCTCAGCAACGTTCGCGAGCTTCTCGAAGAGGTCAAGGCCGAAAGCTGATGCGCACTCCGGCCAGCAACTCCTGGTCAGACGGCGCAGCCTCTGCGGTCAGCGTCGCGATTTTGTATGAGCAGCCCGAACAGCGAGATAATCTAGTCAGCGCAGTTGATGCGGCGGGCGCGGTATTGTCCGGCGAGCTGCGTTTCAGTGATATGACCCCCGGCGCCGTTGAAGCCCTTTGTGCCAATACCTTATTGCTAAATCTAGAACCAATTCTGGACCGAAAACCTGCCCTTTTGGAACAGATATTGGGCGAACAGGGGGCTCGAGCGCTGATCATGAACGACGCCGCAGCCAGTGTTAACTTGAGCACTTCAGAGCGTTCTCGATGGCAGCGTCATCTGGCTGCAAAAATTAGCGCCAATGCGCTCTCACCATTGTTGCCTTTGGCTGTTGCCGATGAGCCTGAGTTTGCCCTAGAAGATGATGAAGACTTTGATGTCTGGTTGTTGGGTGCCTCAATCGGCGGGCCCGAAGCCGTGAGGAGTTTTCTGGCCGAGCTTGATCCTCAGTGCCAGGCTGCGTTGGTCCTTGCGCAGCACATTGGTGAAGAATTCGTTGAGACCTTGGCCGATCAGTTGGAGCAGGTATCGCCGTTGCCCGTGTTGTTGGCAGCGCCCGGAGTGCGGGTTCGACCAGGGCAGGTCATAGTGGCCCCAGTAGGCAGCCTAATGAGCTTTGATCGCGAGGGTGCTGTGGTTCTCACCGATTACGACAGCCCACCCCAATACTCACCCTGTATCGATGATGTGATTGCCGGTTTGCTGGAACGCTACGGGTCACGTTTGCATGGAATTATTTTCTCCGGGATGGCCAGTGACGGCGTTGCAGGAGCGGCGGCGATCCGAGAATCCGGTGGGCAATTATGGGTCCAAAGTCCTCAATCTTGTGTGGTGTCTTCCATGGTGGAAGGGACGCTCAGGGACGGACCGGTTCAGCGCAGTGAAGAACCTGTTGAGTTGGCCCGACATTTGAACGAGAGATTGGCCCGCAAGGCTGCGCTGGAACCCATGTAGCTCTTCGACGCGCTTTTTGTCATGAACTCAATTAACCCGACAGGATACTAGCTATGGCTCAAACCGCAGCGGACATTCGCGGCGTCATGATCCCCCTGACTGATGCCAAAATTCTTTTGCCCAACGCATCGGTTTCTGAGGTGATCACCTATGGTGATCCAGTGCCAGTGAGCGACGCGCCGCCATGGGTACTTGGGACTATCACTTGGCGAGGCTGGCGAATACCGCTGTTTTCGTTTTCGTTAATGGCAGGTCAAGCGCCATCGGAAAATACCTCAGGTGCGAAAGTGGCCATTCTAAAGGCGTTGGGTGGCAGTTCCACCATGCCTTATATGGCCCTGCTGGCCCAGGGGTTTCCTCGCCTAACCACAATTACTGACGAAAACATGTTGCTGGAAGGTGAGCAAGACGACTTGCCAGAAGGTGTAAGTCACGTGGTGAGTGTCAATGACGAAGCGGCGTATGTGCCAGACCTGGACGGCATTGAAGCCTTACTTGAAGGTATTCTTTGACCCACCAGCCGCAATTGCCGGCCATTCAGGACCGCTACCCAGATTCTGTCAGCCATTGCTACGGTTGTGGTCGTAACAATCATCAGGGACTAAAAGTCCGTAGCTATCGACAAGACGATCGATGGATTGCGCGATTTACCCCGGGTCCGGAACACATCGCAGTACCTGGATTCGTCTATGGTGGCTTGTTGGCCTCCCTGATTGATTGTCATGGGGTAGGCACAGCCGCGGCGGCGAGTCTAGGTAACGATGATGCAGGCTCGGAGATGCCACGATTTGTTACCGGAAGCCTTAACGTTCGCTACCTGAAACCAACGCCCCTAGGCCCGGAGCTGCATTTGAGTGCCAAGCCTGTGGAAATCGGCGAACGCAAGGTGAAAGTCGACGTGTCCCTTTACGCCCAAGAGGTAAAATGCGTCTCAGCAGAAGTGGTTGCAGTGAGGATTCCAGATTCCATGGCTTGAGGGGCATTGTTCGAACACAAATTGCCAATAGGCATAGCTTCCGAAGTTACTCCTGAGCTAAATCTCCCCAAAGACATTGAGCCGCGGCGATCACTGCGGGTCCGGCGGTTTCGGTGCGCAAGATACGGGGTCCGAACCCGGTAGCTTGAAAACCGTGATGGTCGGCCAATTGCAGTTCAGCATCCGTCAATCCTCCTTCAGGCCCAATCAATACAGCCAGCTTTTGCGGCGTTTTGGCACCGCGATGTAAGGGGCTACCACTCGGTGCCAACGCCAGTCTGCGGTCGTAGCTCTCATCAACGGCTCCCAGTCCGTCTGCCAAAAACTGTAATTTCGCAAGTTTGGGAAGAGTATTTCGGCCGCTTTGTTCGCAGGCCTGAATGATCACCCCTTGCCAGTGATTCAGACGTTTTTCAGCGCGCTCGCCGGCTAGGCGAACCTCAGTGCGTTCTGACAACAGCGGCATGATATGGGAAACCCCCAGCTCTGTGGCCTTCTGCAGTGCATAGTCCATGCGTTCGCCCCGGCCCACACATTGCATCAGCAGTATCGGCAGAGCGCTTGGTGCCGCCGAGTCTAAAGATCGGATAATTTCCAATCGTTTCCCGCTAGCATCGGCCAGGCGAACTTCCCATTCGGCCCCGCTGCCGTTAAAAGCGGTTAATGTATATCCTTCGCGCAGGCGCAGGACCCGGCGCAAGTAATGGGCGCGTTTGTCCGGCAGGCTCCAACCACCATTAATTGGCTCCCCGTCTACATATAGGCGTTGCTGCCTCATTGTCGTGATAGGTCCTTCTCAAGTATGGTTAGGATTGTAGAAAATCTCGATGAGTCATTCATGAACGTCAAGTCAAACCAGGGGTTTACCCTAATCGAAATTCTGGTGGTTGTGGTCATCATCGGCATCCTGAGTACGGTGGTGGTGCTAAATGTTGGCGGTGTCACCGAAGACTCCCGCAAAACAGCGGCGCAAAGCGATATCTCCACCTTGGAGCAGGCGTTGGAAATCTACAAACTACAAAACGCATTTTACCCCAGCACCCAACAAGGCTTGCAGGCGTTGGTGAGTAGGCCTGCGGGACAGCCCGAGCCTCGCAGCTATGCCGCTGGCGGTTACATCAAACGTCTACCCAAGGATCCCTGGGGGAACGATTATCTGTATGCCAATCCTGGCAGTCGCAGCGATGTAGATGTTTATTCCCTGGGCGCAGATGGCCAGCCGGGGGGTGAAGGTCCTGGCGCCGATATCGGCAATTGGGGTTCCTGATTGCCTGCTAGGGACTCAGGATTCACCTTACTGGAATTGCTGGTGGTTACCGTCATTTTGGCGATCCTAGCATCCACATTGATGTTGTCCGCAGGACTTGCCGGTCCTCGGGCGAAAGCCAGCAACGAACAACGGGTGATGGTCTATCTAGTGAACCAACACTGCGACGAAGCCGTGCTGATGGGCCGAGAGGGCGGGGTTCGAGTAGCGCCTGACGGCTACGAGTTTTATTGGTGGGACGGCGAACAATGGCAATCCAGAGAGGAAAAATTGTTTGGTCCGAGGTTGTTGGAGCCTCCCCTAGAGATTGAGCTTGAGTGGAACCAAGCGCTCACCGATGACGCCGACTTACCCCAGATTGTGTGTGACTCTTCTGGAGAAATCACGCCCTTTACGGCCAATTTAGTCGTCGACGAAGACCGCTTCCCGGTGCGGGTTGATGACAATGGGCGATTGGCAGTTGTGGACCCAGATCATGATCGCTAAGTCTTATTGCCGAGGGTTTACCCTGCTGGAAGTTCTGGTAGCGCTGATTGTAGTGTCGGTGGGTCTTGCGGCCGTAACCCGCCTTGGACTGCAACAGGCCCGCTCAGCGCAAATTCTGGATGACCTAACCTTAGCCGGTTGGGTGGCCAGCAATGCTATTGAGATGGCCAGGCTAGACACCAACCGGCTCAGTATTGGTCGTCGACAAGGGCAGGCCACCATGGGGTTGGATCGGTGGTATTGGGAAATGACCGTCAGCCAGACCGATGTAGATTCTATATTGAGAATGGATGTTGACGTATTTGCGGATGCAACTCGCCTTCAGCCTGTGGTCAGTTTAGCCGGGTTTGCGCCGGCCCAATGACATCGGTGACTGACCCATCGTCCTCCAGGGGTTTTACCCTGCTTGAACTCGTGATAGCTCTGGCCATTTTTGCAACATTGTCAGTGCTGGCCTACAGCGGTCTTAGCGGCAGCGTAAGGGCCAGCAATTTGCTGCGCAATGATGCGGACAAGCGCGCCACGCTCCAGCGCGCGGTGCGCTTGATTGAGCAGGATTTCCGCTATCCGGTTGCCCGGCCTGTGCGGGATCAATACGGCGACCCCATCCCAGCCGTGGTGGGCACTCGGCGCAGTATTTCGCTAACTCGAGGAGGTTGGGCTAATCCCTCGGCGGCGCCACGATCCAATCTTCAGCGGGTGGAATACCGTTGGCAACGAGGCATCCTTCGGCGTCTGCAGTGGGAAAACCTTGATCGCTCACCAGCCACCCAGGCCATTGATCGTCAGTTGATGGACAAGCTCACCGATTTTAGCCTCGATTTTTATCATCGAGGTCGCTGGCTGGATGTCTGGCCACCCCAAGGGGTGGAGGAGCCACCGGCGTTACCCCAGGCACTTCGCATCGAGCTTGTGCATGAAGATGCAGGTCAGATCACCCGGGTTTTTTCCCTGGAAAGTGTGGACTCGCCATGACTGGCAGCCACCGTAAACAGCAAGGTGTGGCGTTGGTCACTGCGCTGCTGGTGGTGGCGCTGGCAACAACGCTGGCGGTATCCATGGCCCACCACATGCAGATGGACATACGGCGCACCGGCAACCTGTTAGCTACAGAACGAGGCTACCAATACGCCCGCGGGCTTGAGCTCTGGGCCATTGCTGCGCTGGAGCTGGATGCCCAAGAGTCGGCTGATCATGACTCCCGGCGCGAACCCTGGGCCAGCGAGCTACCTGTGGTGGAACTGGATGAAGGCCGATTAAGCGGGCGAATGGAAGACCTGGATGGTCGGTTCAATCTCAACAATCTGGTGATAAACGGGCGCCGAGATGCCGAACAGTTGGCCATGTTTCAGCGGCTGCTGACCGCACTGGAGCTGGACCCTAACCTCGCCAACCGCTGTGTTGACTGGATGGACATGGACACGACTATGGAGAGTGATGGGGCTGAGGATGACAGCTATGGCCGGTTACGCCAACCCTACCGTGCCGCTAACGCACCCTTTGTAGATTTGTCCGAACTTAGGCTAGTGCAAGGCGTGACACCCCAGGTGTTCAATCAATTGGCGCCCCACGTTAGCGTTATTCCGGTGGCCACCCAAGCGACTGCGGTGAACGTCAATACTGCAACCGTTGAAGTGCTGATGGCGCTGCACCCATTGATCACGCGTCCGATTGCTGAAAGTCTTTACCAGGAGGGTAGGGCTAATTTCGAGTCTGAAACGGCATTTCTCAATCATTCCGAATTGCGAGTTCACTTTCAAACACTGTCGCTGCTTAGTAGCACCAATCGAATATCGCTGGACAGTAACTACTTTCTGGCCCGAGGTCTGATTGAGATTGATGGTCGTCAACGCCGTTTTTTGAGCTTTATCGAAGAAACCAATTTGGGTTACTTTGTTCGCTGGCGCAGTCCCGATCGATTTCCCTCAGGCAACACAGTCGCTGCTAACCCCGCAATCTGAAATATGGATAGCGGCATGAAGGCACCGGCAAAGGCTTTTGCGTCACGTACCCGAAGTTGGCTAGCGACCTGTAGCGAAATTGAAATTTAACGACTCTGCGCTCGGCAGATGGATGGGCCGACATTTTCATTGACTGTAAGTCATTGAAAATGTGAGAGAACGAGGGGTGATACTTTTCGTCCTTGATGTTGTAAAAGCCAAGGATACCTTTTTCCAACACCCTGCTGGTTGAGTTCTGTCGATTTCAGATACTCGGAGTCGGCCCGGCGACGCCCAGAACAGGTCTTATAAAGGAATGGCTCCCTGCGGTGCGCTTTATTTCCTTTATCAGTCCTGTTCTGGACGTCGCCTCAGACCCCTGGTCCTTGAGTTTTGGTCGGCTTTTTCAACAGGCAGGCGGGCAATGGATTAAACTGGCAGCTGTTAGGGTCTGTTGGATCTTGCAAAGGACACGTAATCGTTGGCGGCTGAACACATAATATTGTCTCTGGCAGGGCCGGTGCCCCGCTGGTGGCATCCCCAGCATGGGCAGGGTGAGGGTGAGCTTTCCCGTATGCCTGATCAGGGCCGTTGCCCGCTGGTGGTGCTTGTGCCGGGCCGTGAAGTGTTGGTGTGCCGGGTAAATCTGCCAGCGGGCAATCGGCAACGGTTACTGCAGGCATTGCCTTTTGCGATGGAAGATCAGCTGGTTGAAGACGTAGATCATTATCATTTTGCGTTAGGACCCAAGCTCAAACTTGCCCAAGGTGCAGATGACCAGGGTGGGTCACATATAGCAGCGGCTGTGAGCGCCGAGGTGATGGGCCGCTGGATGGCAACATTGAGTGATTCGGGTCTTGAGCCTGATGCCGTGGTGCCGCTACCCCTGGCGCTGGCGTTGCCTGAGCGGTCCGATCAAGCTTTAGTGCGGATCGATGGCGACGTGGCACAGGTTCGCTGTGGTACCCAGGAAGGATTTGAGTGCAGTGTGGACGATTTAGCGTTGCTGTTGTCCCTAAGCCCTCAGATTGCCCAATTGCAGGTGGCTGATTCCGAGCGACGCTGGTCAGAAGGGATGACAAGCCTGCCGGCCCAGTCGGTGACTGAGCCTCCTTGGCCCCAGGGTTTTGAGGTCACACCCAGAAAAATCTCTTTGAGCCTACTACAGGGTCCGTGGCAGGCCCGGGGCGACAGTGCTGCTCGCACTGCCAAGGTTTGGCGCTGGGCGGCCGTGGCCTTGTGTGCAGCGGGATTGATGGTGTTGATTGATCGTTATCTTGAGGTTTCTGACCTTAAACGCCAAATGAGCGCGCTGGATGGGCAGGCCCGCCAACAGGTGTCCCGAGTGATCCCACAAATGCCCCCCGGTAATACCTATCGTGAGGCCTTAACTGCCACTCTCAATCGACTGCGCGGGGCAGGCGGCGGGAACCAGAACGGGTTTTTCTATTTGCTGGAAATCGTTGGACCAGCACTGGTGCAAGATGGCGGCGTTAACCTGTCATCGGTGACCTTTCGTTCAGACGGTCTAATGCTGGATCTGACCGCCAGCTCTCTTGGGCAGGTGGAAACTCTGCGCCGACAGATTAGCGAGCAGGCACCGGTGGCTGTAGTGATAGAGTCCAGCGAGACCGTGGTTGATGGTACCCGGGTTCGAATGCGCATTGGCGCAGGAGATCCGGCGTGAGCGCCCGCGAAAGAGCGATGTTAGGGTTGGCAGGATTTGCCATAGCCATCTTCATCGTTTGGTTGGCGGTATGGAGACCTTTATCAGAGCGCCATGAGCGACTCAGTCGACAGGTGTCAGCACTCAGCAGCGAACTGCCCTGGATACGCGCGGCGGCGGCCCAGATCGAACGGCTGAACGCTGGCGGGGCGCCAGTTAGCCGCGGTGGACAATCCTTGCTTGCGCTTGCCGAGAGTTCAGCCCGCGGCGCGGGTATGGCTGACTCCTGGCGGCGCGCTGAGCCTGGTAGCGAAGGTGAGCTCCGCGTGTGGTTGGAAAACGCCTCCTTTGACACCTTGATGCGATGGCTAAGTCTGTTGCAGCAGCGCTACGGTGTGTCGGTTGCTGAGGCTAGTATCGATCAGGCGGGATTGCCGGGCATTGTTAACGTACGCCTATTGTTGGCCGAACCGGTTAGCCAGTGAAACGAGGCTTGTGGTGGTTTGGCTTGGCTGCGGTAGCAATTGCCGCAGCGATGATTGTTCAAATGCCCGCCTCGATGGTAGAAAAACGCTTGGCGGTTGTGAATCCAGGGCTTTCGCTACAACAGCTAGAGGGGACAATCTGGCGCGGCTCCGCCCAGCAAGTATCCTGGCAAGGTTACGCCCTGGGCACCGTCAAATGGTCGCTGTCAGCCGCCAGTTTCTTAACCCTTCGACCGCAACTAAGCGTGACGATTAACGGCGCCAGCATCACTGGACATGCCGTGTTGAGACGCCAATGGGGTGGTGCGGTGGTGGCCAAAGATAGCCAGCTGATGTTGCCTGCGAGCTGGCTACAACACATTCTCAACCAGCCAACGTTGGGACTGAGCGGCCAGCTTGATATTGCCCTGGAGCACGCTCGCCTTGATAACGAAGGTTGGCTAGTAGCGATGACTGGCAAAGCTAGCTGGCGTGACGCTGCGGTGCGGGGTGGTTCAGCCAATGATCCAATGATCGGGTTAGGCGACCTGGACTTAGATTGGCAAACCACTGGAGAGGGTTCCATCCAAGGTACGTTGAATGATGGCGGTGGGGCATTGTCGATGATGGGTGAGGTCAGTATTGCCAACCGTGCCTATCGGGTTCGAGCGCAACTGGCCGCCCGCAATGGTGATCCTAAGTTGCGCCAAGCTCTGCAGTTTTTCGGACGTTCCGATGGGGCCGGACAGGTCAGGCTGGATATATTCGGTCCGCTGGTGGCGCTGAGTGGCCTATGAAAACTATGATGATCGACTTCAACCAGGATGAGTAAATGAGTAACGTTGATAAGCGGTTGAGCTGCGCCTTGAGTGCCGCTGACGCGGCAGAGAAAATAATTGTGAGCTCGTATCGGCAGGGTCTAGCGGTACGCCATAAAGAGGACAACAGTCCTGTGACCGAAGCGGATGTGGCATGCGAAAAAGCCATCTACGCCATCATCAACGAGACATTCCCTGAACACGGTTTCTTTGGCGAAGAAACAGGGCGTAGGGGTAATCAGGAGAGCCAGAGTTTATGGTTGATTGATCCCATAGATGGCACCAAGAGCTTTGTCCGAGGGTACCCCTTCCTTTCTACTCAGATCGCCCTGATGGAAGGCGGCGAGCTGATGATGGGAGTGTCTAACGCGCCGATATTTCATGAGCGAGCATGGGCTTTGAAGGGCAGCGGCGCATGGTTGAATGATCAACCCATTGCGGTCAGTACAGTGGATGATCTGAGTCGAGCAACAGTGTCTACCGGCAACCTCAAGTCATTGGCCGCCAGCGATGCCTGGCCGGCGTTAGCACAGCTGATAGGGGCGACGGATCGAATTCGCGGCTATGGTGATTTCTACCACTACCATCTGCTGGCATCAGGTCGAATCGACGTGGTGGTGGAATCAGACGTCAATATTCTGGATATTGCCGCGTTAAAAGTGGTTGTTGAGATGGCTGGCGGTGTCATGACCGATCTTTCCGGTGGACCCATAACGGTGGATACCACCTCGGTGTTGGCAACTAACGGTCGACTCCATGAACAGGTCAAAACACTGCTGGATTATCGCCCAGTCGACTAGTTAACTTAGCCTGAGCTACTTGGAAGGTAAGGTCACCCTCTGCCTAGGCGGTGCAATGAGGTCTAGGAATGGATTAAAGACCTTCCCTGCGAGCGTGTTTAGTCGCGCCATGTGCTGGTGAGTATCGCGCTCAATCGCCGCTATCGAATAGGTCTGTGCTGCAATGAGCTCAGATTGGTAGGCGGGCAAGTGTAGCCACCGGTCAAGCAATTTTTTTTCCATTTCCAAGTGGAACTGAAAACCATAGGCTTGGTTCATGCGAAACGCTTGGCAAGGACACCGCTGGGAACTAGCCAGGGGGATGGCACCCGCAGGTAACTCAAAACCGTGGGAGTGCCACTGAAATACTGGGGTAGGTTGGTCAAGCGCGCCCAGCACCTTGTCTGATGATGCATGGCTTGTAGGAATAAGTGGGTACCATCCAATTTCCGGTTGTGCCAATGGACCGACCTTGGCGCCCAACGCGTGGGCCAGCAACTGAGCGCCTAGGCAAATTCCCAACACAGGTAGGTTGGCGTCCATGGCGTCGCGCAGGGCGCTGATTTCGGTTTGGAGGTGCACTAGCCGGTCTCGATCACTCACCATCATTGGACCGCCCAGTACGATTAATCCATCGTAGCGGCCAACGTCCACCTGGGTCCCAGGGTCGCGCTCGAAATTCACGAACCGAATGCGGTGGCCTCGCTGTCGTATCAGTGCGTCCAAAGTGCCCAAGGGCTCTGCGGCCACATGTTGAAATACCAGTATTCTTGCCATAAGCCCAGCAAATCACATCACCGCTTTGTTGTCGATTAGCGCGTGCTAAACCGCTGGATCGCGGTGCACAGGTTGTTGGCGCTGGTCTTAGGTCTAAAGGTCGGTACAATTTGGAAAAACAGCTCCCGCTGCCTTCGCACTGGCGAATCCAAAGCGGGTATTTTTCGGTCCAGGTCGGATTACATCGTCATGAAAACACCCCCGCTTGAGGTGCGCTTTGTCCGCTTGCTGGCCCAGCGTCTGCATGAATACGGCGCCGGTGCCCATCGGCTAGAAGGGGCGGTGAAAACGGTCGCCCAAAGCCTCAAGCTGGAGGTCGGTGTTTTCTCCACTCCAACCAGTATGTTTTTGTCGTTCAGACGGGAAGGGGCTGGCAGCGATGACATGCTCAGTCCTACCCAGCTGCTGCGACTCAAGCCCGGCGAAGACGATCTTGGCCGCCTGTGCACAGTGGATGCGATTGGCGACGCAGTGTCGAACGCCGTTATGACCGTGCAACAGGGATGGAGCCAGCTGCAAAACTTAGAGCATCAGCAGCGCGACCCGATCGCACTGGTACTCACTGCATGGGCCGTGGTGGGCATGGCATCGGTTGGACTACTGGGTGGCAACTGGACGGATATCGGCCTGGGCGCGGGGTTGGCGATCTTAACCGGCATTTTTAGTATGAATTCTTCAAGGCTAGCAGAACTGGGTAGCTTTGAGCCCATCGCCGCGTTTGTCGTTACGGTCCTGGCCCATTTGCTGACCTCCCTGCTTGGTGGCGGGAATGCCCCATTAATCGTAGTTGGCGCGCTAATTGTGCTGATGCCGGGTCTTTCGTTGACGATGGCGGTCACTGAGTTGTCCACCGGTCATCTGGCATCAGGCACAGCACGTTTCGCAGGGGCAGTGATTCGCTTGGTGAAGCTGGCCCTGGGCGTAGTGTTGGCCACTCAGTTGATGACGGCGGCGGGCTTCACCGACGACAATTCAACCAGCGGTGCTATCCCGCCGGACTGGTTCACCTGGCCATCGATATTACTCACCGCGATCGCCTTTGGTGTGCTGTTTAAGGCTCGAAGGCCAGACTATCCGATCATGGGCCTAGCTGGTGTGTTGGCATTTTCGGTTAACGGCTTCGTTGGCCACGCCTGGGGCGCTGATGTAGGCGTGTTTTTTGCTGCGTTGGCGGTTGCCGCCAGCAGCAATCTTTATTCAAGAATATTTAGAATGCCGGCATCGGTAATGCGTCTTCCTGGCGTCATCCTGCTGGTGCCCGGATCCTTGGGTTATCGCTCGTTAACCTTGATGTTCTCCGAAAACGTTAACGACGGCCTGACAGCGGCAGTATCGGTAGTCACCGTGCTGGCGGCACTCGTCGGCGGACTTTTGCTAGGCAATACGGTGATTCCCCCGAGGCGGCATTTGTAAGTAGGGCACCTAAGGTTCCCGGTAACTGAGATTCTTGGACCGCCGCGTTAGCGATGTTAACTGGTCACAGCGGCACATTTGGCTGAAGAAAAGTGTGATGAAGGGGCCATCTTAAGGGGGGTTAACAACGGATCGGGCTTTTGTCGGCCAACAATGGGCTCAACCGGTTAGCGGTCTTGGGTAGCGGCAGCGGCGCGCGGACTTGCTACAATTTGCTTGTTAACCGTTACTTGAGAAAGCTAGGGTCTTCAATGGGTCTGAGTATAGACAAGGCAAAACGTGAAGCCAGTATTGCTGGTGAGATACTGAGCCTGGAGCCCAAATTGTTTGATCTATTGGCTTGCTTCGCTGCCAGTGAGGGCGAGCTGGTAACCAAAGATCAGTTGCTGGATGTGGTCTGGGAAGGGCGCGTGGTCAGTGATGCCGCGATTTCTCAGGCCATTGCTAAGCTGCGCCGCAGTCTTCGTGCCGCTGGGTTAACCCCGGACCCAATAAAAACCGTCCACGGTCATGGCTATCGTTGGCTGGCACCGATAGTTGAAGAGTCGCCCGCGATGCCAACGGACACGCCGCGGCCTTTATCGCCGGCTCGCAACAGCCGCTGGCGTTGGGCAACATTGGCTTTGCTCGCTGCCGCGGGACTTTTTCTGGGTTTTCGACCACAGCACGCATCAGCTCCGGCCAAACTCGCGGTAGCGCCCCTCGCGGTTGCGGCAGATAGCGATATAGACTGGGCCGAATTGGGTTTGGCAACGCTGCTCAGTGAAGCCTTGGATGATCGTACACCCTTAAGAGTCATGAGTCCGTCCCGGGTTCGTTCCGCCTTGCGCAGTCGAGGTGTTACAGCCAGTGACTCTGCCGCCGACCAGCTAGTGGCATTGTCGGAGCTTTCTGATGTGGACCATTTGCTGCTGGCAGCAGTAGCCCGAGGGCCCAACGGTTATCGAGTTAACTACGAGCTGACTAGCGCGGGTGTTGTGGCAATGAGTGGTTCGTTTAGCGCCAATAGCATTGAAATGCTGGCCGCCGGTATGACCCAAGTGGTTGCGGAGGATCTTGACGTGGCCTACGCCGCGGGAATTCCACTGAAAAAAATCTCAGTGGATGAATTTGTTAACGAAGCCTTTGCTCGTGGTATGCAGGCCCTGCTCAGTGGTGATTCCGAGCAAGCCACCTCGTACTTTGAAAGTGCGCTGGCCAGTGACCCGGATATGGCTTGGGCTCGATATGAATTGGCCAATGCGCAGTCGTTATTGGGTCAGTGGGAGATTAGCAAGCAGTACTTTGAACAGGCCTTAACCCAAGGCAAAGACCGGGGAGATCTCAATTTAGTCGGCGCAGCGGCCACCGGTTTAGGCGTGTTGGCTTGGCGCAATGGTGATCTGGGTCAGGCCGAAAATTATCTGTTGGATGCCCGGGGACAGTTTGAAACAGTGGGCAACAACGCGAACCTGGCCAGTGCCTTGGGCAATCTCGGGATTTTGGCAGAAAATCAAGGGCGTATGAGTGAGGCCAAGGCGTTGTACGGTCGCACACTGGCTCTTTTTCGAGGCGAGGGTGATCGATTTGGCGAGTCCGTGGTTTATAGCAACCTAGCCACGCTGGAAAGAAAGCAAGGGCGATATGCCGAAGCCGAGGAATTGCAAAGGCGGGCAGTAGGCATTCAAGAAAACGTTGGGTTGCGTCAACTATTGGTATTTAGCTATTCGCAATTGGGAAAAGTGACTTTTGCCCTCGGCCGCTGGCAAGAAGGGGAATCTCTGCTCAGAAAGTCTCAAAACCTGGCTCAAGAGTTAGGCGACCAATTGGGATATGCCGAAGCCCTGTCGAACCGCAGCGAACAGCTGATCATGCGATGCCAGTTGGACACCGCTCGCTCGGCACTAAACGAAGCCCTTAAGATCTATACGGCGCTGAATAATCCCTCAGGCGAAGGGCCTGCCAGGCTACTGTTGGCAAGCATTGCTCAGTGGCAAGGTGATTATCAAGAAAGCTATCTTCAATCTGATCTTGCCTACGAGATCTTCGACTCCATCAATAACCCAATGCTGAAAGTACGAGCATTGATCTCGCGAGCCGCAGGGGCGGAATCCGAGGCGGCCCGAGCGGATCTGGCAACCGCTTTGAATCTCGCTCAGGAAACTGCGGATTCGGGCATATTGGCCCAAGTGCTGGCTGCTCGCAGTGAGATTGCGCAGGAGCCCGTTGAGCTCCTGACCGAAGCACTGGCCCACGCCTCGATAGTCAATAACCGAGGTCTTGAGGCACGGACCGCAATCGATTTGGGCTTGGCTCTGCTGGATCACGAGACGGTTGACCCGCAGCAACTGGGAAGTCTTTTAGGAACCGCTCAAGCCTGGCAACCCAATTATCATGGCACCTTGTTTCTGGAAGCGAGGGTTGCTCAGCACGAAGGTCGTCACAGTCAGTCTCTTGTGCTGATGGAGCGCGCGAAAGAAGCATCGAGTGAGTGCTGGGATGAGGAGCAGCAAATGTTACTGGAACAGGCTCAGGCGTTGTCGACCGGCGGGTGAATCAGGATGTCACGACATTAGCGCTTGGCCAGCGCTTGCCTAACTTCATGCGGCCGGACCCAACCGGCCGAGTGGTAAATTTCTATCAGGAATGCTGCGCTCAACCGGTGCTGTTAATCACTACGGGGCCCGGTCAGCCTTTACCATCAGCAGCCGATCTCCAGGCGCTGACCAACCCTGAGTGGATACTGGTGGTTCTGCCGGTAGTGCAAGCGGGCGAGTCCTTACTAGATGGCCCGAACAAAAGTTTGGTGTTGGCAGATGATGGTCAGGTGCATGGTTTTCTTACCGAATCCCACACACCGACAGTGTTACTGCTGGACTCCCAGTTTCGCCTATTGCGCCGCCAGTCGTTGGTTGATCTAAACCTTGGGGAGGTTCGCGAGGTCTTCGGTCAGGCATCCATTGGCTTGCAGCAGGCGCCGGTGTTAGTTGTGCCCCGAGTATTTAGCGCTGATTTATGTAAACGCCTGATGGCAGCCTATGATGCAGACAACGAAGTTTCTGGCGTGTTGCGGTCAGAAGGAGGACAGACTGTCTACGTCCCGCAACCTGAGGTCAAAATTCGGCGAGAGCATCGCTTGGCCCAGCAACACCCGCTGTGGCAGGAGGTCGTTCAGCGCTTGCAGTTATGTCTATTGCCGGAGATCAGTTGGAGTTTTAATTATCAAGTTACTCGCTTCGAGGGCGTTAAGGTGGTGGCCTATGATGCCTCCGATGGTGGTCATTTTTCTCCCCACCGGGACAACGACGGCGAAGACACTGCCCATCGGCGGTTTGCCATGACATTGAACCTCAATACCCCGGATTACGCCGACGGCGAATTGTGTTTTCCTGAATACGGTCAATGTGTGAAACCCGATGTGGGCAGTGCCGCCGTGTTTTCCTGTAATTTGGCCCACGAAGCGAGAAGAGTATCCAGCGGCGTGCGCTATGCGCTGGTGAGTTTTTTCTTTTCCGACACTGAGCAGTTAAAGAAAGTGGACTATGAACGACGGGTATAGCTGTGTCGCCTAGCCCTGACTTGACTTCCGCCGACTGGCTTTGCCACCAGTTTGATCTGCCATCGCGTCAGCTGTTGTTTCGACCCATGACCCGGCAAACCTACCAGCAATCGCTGTTTCTGGATGATCGCTTCAGTGCGGCGGGAAACCAGCAGCATGTAGTCTCGTTGGCGAAGGTCCAACAGCAATTGGAATCTGTCAGTGTCCTGCCTGCCACCTGGATTTTTCACGTGGGCCATTGCGGTTCCACCTATCTGAGTCGAATGTTGGAGCAATTGGGTGGGCTACTTGCCTTGCGTGAGCCGTTACCGCTTCGAGCTCTGGCGGCGTTCAATCGGGATTTGAACGATCCCTTGAGTCTGATGAATCCAGTGGATTTTGACCAATGGCTAGATGTGGTGGTGAGTCTGTTGACGCGCCGTTATGACGCCAACTTAGCCACCGTTGTCAAAGCCACCAGTGATTGCGCTCCATTAGCCAAGGCGCTGCTGGCCACCCACAGTGAACATCGGGCGCTGCGGGTCTCGTTGAGTCTTGAGCAGTATTTGAAAACGATGCTACGTAGCGACCTTCGCCGCCAGGAGTTGATGCATTTTGCCCAATCCCGGCTAGCGGATTTGCATGCCATCAACTTAGCCACTGA
Source organism: uncultured Gammaproteobacteria bacterium (assembly GCA_964559945.1). Lineage (GTDB taxonomy): Bacteria > Pseudomonadota > Gammaproteobacteria > Xanthomonadales > SZUA-38 > JANQOZ01. The sequence goes on from CAZLJY010000078.1 coordinate 16,521, forward strand.
GGTACGGATCTATGAGTTGTCCGCCGGTGAATTGGCCGCCATGTGCTGGTTGTCGGTAAGTCGGGTTTTGGGCGACATGGGTGGCGGTCATACGCTGGACGTGGATTTCGATCAATTCCTTGCCCAGCCCGAGGCGAGCCTTGCAACCATTGCTGAATTTCTTGGGTTAACGACTGATCCGGTCGACATCGAAAAAGTCGCCAGTGGTGAGGTGGCAAAGGGTTATTCCAAAGACCCCTCCATGGGCTACAACGGTGAAATCAGGGCCCAGGAATTGGCGGCCTCAGCCAATGCTAATGGGGATCAAATAGATGCGGGTCTGCGGTGGGCTCAGCAGTTCAGCTGAATTTCCCAGGCTGCGCAATAGGCGCTGAACAATTGACTGGCCGCTCTGGCTGCGGTGTCTGCGAAACTGATGATGCCATCTTGGTGTCCGGTCATAGCAACCAGTCCGCAGCCATCTTGTAGCGTCGGAAACAGGCGACCCATTTCTTTTGCCATTGCCGGTGTGCCATAACCAATGCCGTCGCTGGTCTGAGCCATCTTGATGGTTGCTGCATGGCGCCAAAGGATAGGCTCATGGATATGAAATACCCACTGCACTTCAGGTGCCAGCGCATAGGCCGCAGCGTGGGTTAGGGCTTCTGAGGAGGGTTTCAGTGGCCCGTGAGCAACGACGTAGTTTTTTTCAAGATTAAATCTCGACACCTGACAAATGCGTTGGGCATTGAGTGTCAGGTTGCCGGTCTGGGTGGCACTGATCACAAACCCTGATTTAGAGGTGCAACGTTTGCTGAGGTTGCCATAGGCCGCACCATCGTAACGATCGGAGGCCTTGCCTAACCACCCTAGGCGCTGGAAAAGTTGGTGAAAATGACACAGTGTGGACAGCTCAGCGACGGCGTCCAGTGGCCTGGGTGTGTAATCCAAATTAAACTGGATGACACCCTCATCAGTGTCGCCGGTGCTGCTCAACGCTGTCTGTCGTCGGTGTTCAGGTTGTCGCTTTCAACCAAATACAGGGGGCGGTTTTTTGCCTCGTCAAAGACTCGGCCTAGATATTCTCCTATGACTCCAAGGGCAATAAGCTGGATGCCACCGAGAAAAAGAATGACCACCATTAACGAGGGATACCCTGGTACTGGATCGCCATAGATTAGGGTTTTGAAAATGATGTAAAGCCCGTAGCCCAGCGCTGATGCTGCGGCCAGCAGCCCTAAATAGGAGGCCGCCTTCAGTGGGATATTACTGAAGCTGGTAATGCCTTCCATGGCAAACTGCCAGAGCCGGCGGTAGTTGAATTTGGACTGTCCCCCCTGCCTTGGCTCGCGCCGGTAGGGTACCGCCGTTTGGCGATAGCCAACCCAGGCAAACAGACCTTTCATAAACCGATGGCGCTCGCGCAGGCGCCCCAGAGCGTCCACAGTGCGTCGACTGAGCAGTCTAAAGTCACCGGTGTCCGGCGGAACCCGGGTTCGAGACAACCAGTTAATGACCCGGTAAAAACCGGCAGCGGTACTGCGTTTTATCAGTGATTCACCATCCCGCGCCGTGCGTTGGGCGTAAACCACATCAAAGCCTTCTCGCCAGCGTTCCACCAAGGTGGGGATCACTTCTGGTGGATCTTGCAGGTCAGCATCAATGATCACCACCGCGTCGCTGGCGGTGTGATCCAGGCCGGCGGTCATGGCTAGCTCTTTGCCGAAGTTGCGGCTCAACGATAACCACTGGATATTGCTGTTGGATTCTGCCAGCTCAGCGATGATGGCTAAACTGGTGTCAGTACTGCCATCATCAACAAACAGCAAGTCCCAGGGGATTTCAAGCGCCGCCAATGCGTTGTGCAATCTGGCGTAAAAATCCCGCAGGTTGTCCGCCTCGTTGAGCACTGGCACGACAACGGTTAGGG
>CAZLJY010000079.1:0-18367 GCA_964559945.1 uncultured Gammaproteobacteria bacterium
GGGCCTACACAATCACTGGGTTTGTGGGCACCATGAGCTTTTCCAAAGGTGTGGCCGCCGGCAATAAGGGCCACCGTTTCTTCATCATTCATGGCCATTCGCCCGAAAGTCTCTCGAATGTCCCGCGCCGCATCTAGCGGATTGTGATTGCCATTGGGCCCTTCTGGGTTGACGTAGATCAGCCCCATCTGGACCGCCGCCAATGGCGATTGCAGCTTGCGATCGCCGCTATAACGTTGGTCGGCCAAAAATTCCTTTTCCGGTCCCCAAAACACCAGGTCCGGTTCCCAGGCATCTTCTCGGCCGCCAGCGAAACCGAAGGTTTTGAAACCCATAGATTCCAGCGCAACATTGCCCGTGAGGACCATTAAGTCAGCCCAGGAGATACTGCGGCCATACTTTTGTTTGATGGGCCAGAGCAAACGGCGCGCTTTATCCAGATTCGCGTTGTCCGGCCAGCTATTGAGCGGCTCGAATCGCTGCTGCCCACCGGCAGCACCGCCCCGGCCATCTGCAACCCGGTAGGTGCCGGCACTATGCCAGGCCATGCGAATAAAGAACGGCCCATAATGACCGTAGTCTGATGGCCACCAGTCTTGAGAGGTTGTCATCAACGCTTCGATATCGGCCTTCAGCGCATCTAGATCCAGCGCGTTAAACGCCTTGGCGTAATCAAAATCTTCCCCCATGGGGTTAGACGCCGGATCATGCTGACGCAATGCACTCAAATTAAGCCGTTCAGGCCACCAAAATTCGTTCGCCTTTGGTTGTTCCGGGTTATGCACCTGGGCCTGAGCTGAATTCAGCGGCAAAGCCGCTGACAAGGCAACGGTCAGGGCAGCAAGTAATGGCATGGATTTTTTGGTCATTGAACAATCTCCCGTGAGCTAAACAGCGCTAATGGCTTAAGTGCAGCAATGCTAAGGCGCTGAACTCACGGGGTGAAATTGATTGTTCCGATGCCAACGATAGGTTTTTTGAACCGCTCCAGCGGAACGAGTGGCGATAAGCGCTAGCCGGGACTGAATTTTCTGGCGGTTTCAGCCCTTACTGGGAAGCCCGGGAAAAGGACTCAGCACCCGTCAACGGGTTGCCCTGATGGACTTACCCGGCGGTTATAGATACTGGATGGCGGAAAAACCGGCTCGCCACTGTCTCGAAACAAGGCCTCATCGATGGATAGCGAACAGGGATCTAATTGATAGGTCATCTGGGGAGAAATGGTGCCGCCAAATGCTGGGCTATTGTAAGCGCAATGCTCGGCCGCTAGCTGGGCCGTCAAACCCGACTCGCCCGCTGACCAGCGAAACAAGCATTGGGGTGAGAAGGTCAAGACATCCTTATCGCTTAGCTGACTTAAGAATTTTTTGAGTGAATCATTGCCGCCCAAATTCTCACCCGCAGGCAATACAACGGTCGAACGCATCACCTGTCCGGACTGGTCAAAACGATAGAATTTACGCTGAAAAGACGCTAGACCAAATCCTACCCGACTGATGTGGTGGTAAAAAACGGCCCCACCAAGTTCTGGAATGTCCAACGCAACAATTTGGTGATAGACAGGACCGGTAGGGCTTTCACCTAAATAGTGACCCGGCAACCATCGATGCGCTTGCCAAGAATCAGCCCCAAACTCTGCGCGACTTCTCGATGGGCCCATGGAGCATGCCGACAGGGTCATTACCAAGGCCAATAGAAGTAAAACAGACTCAACTAATGAGCCCGTGATTGTTAGACCAAATCGATCACTATGATTCACCCGCCCAGACTCCTCTAGCACTGCTAGTAAAGGTTGAGCCTAACGGGAATATTTTTTTGCCACAAGCCACCAGGCAATGCCCTTACCAGCGCCATTTATTGATCCATAGGCGCTGATGATTTATCATTTTTACGAAAATCATCGTATGAATTTAAACTAGACCACCAACCCGTTCAGAGTGAGTGTCGATCCAATGAAGACAGTTCTGTTGGCCGTCATGGCCTTAATCGTTAGCGGCTGCGTAGCGACTCACGAACGTGCAATGAACGAAAGCGAGAAGACGGTCGTATCAGACCAGGTGCTGGCTATGGTGGACGAAGCAGGCGGAACACTGGATATTCGCGAAAAACCCGAGGTTTACTGCAAGCGCATCCGCATTACCGGTTCACACATGGTCACACGGGTTTGTTATACAGACCGCGAAGACAAAGCCATGGCCGATGAAACCCAGGCCACTTATTACCGAAGATTTGGCCAACACAATCGAAGCCGCGACGGTAACTAGTTCAATGACTTACAGTCACTGAAAATGTCGGCACATGCATGTGCCGAGCTTAGACACGCTGATTTCCGATTTTTTCAACAGGCTGCTAGCAATCAAGCCCCTGCCAATGGAGCTCACAAGCTCAACGACTTAGGCCCTTAATGGCACTGTTAATTTGGCCGGTTGCCCCAGCTGCTAGGAATTCCCAGTATACTGCCCGCCCTTTCAACGTTACGCCTGTGTTATGTCCAGTCTCTCGGAAGCCAAAATTCGCGCAAGCTCACTGAGCATTGGGATGTTCGTATGTCGGCTGGACAGACCCTGGCTGGAAACACCATTCCCTATCCAAGGGTTCCTCGTTCGCGGGCCGGACCAATTAAAAGAGGTCAGGAAATACTGTGACAGCGTTTATGTCGATCTGACCCGCGGTGAAGCTCCCAATCCTCGGTTCATTGTTCATGAAGACGATTGGATTCCCGACCCGAAGGCTCAGGCCGAAATCGAGAGCCTCCGCCAGACTGATTATGAATACCAAATTGACCTTCGTTCAGAGATGGACGTTGCCACCTCAACCTATGAATCGCTGAACGAACAAATTAGCGAGGTTATTACCGACCTTCGCGATGGCAAAAACCTGGACTTAGAACGGTTGTCAGATGGGGTCAACGAAATGATTGACTCCATATTGCGCTGCCCCGACGCTTTCGCCTGTCTGGCCGACCTAAAACGCAAAGACGTCTATTCCTACCGACACTCACTGGGTACCTCGGTGTGGGCCGCGACGTTTGGCCGTCACTTAGGAATGGGGCGTCATTCAATCAAACAACTGGCACTGGGCGGATTGTTGCTCGATGTGGGTAAAACCCGGATTCCGGTTGAGTTGCTCAATGATGCCACCGGACTGACCCAAAATTCGCTGAAACTGATGCAAAGCCATGTCCAGCACAGCGTGGATATCGTGCGTGAAACCGGCGAGGCGGATGATTTAGTGCTGGAGATGATTGCCACGCACCACGAACGATTCGATGGCGGTGGTTATCCGGCAGGGCTGCGAGGACGCGAGATCCCCCTTTATGGCCGCATTGCCGGCATTGTGGACACCTACGATGCGCTCACCAGCGAGCGCATCTATGCCAAAGCCATGTCCCCCCATGCAGCGGTAAACCTACTCTATGAATGGCGTGGGGTGGAATATCAAAGCGAACTGGTTGAGCAGTTCATCCAGAATGTGGGGATCTTCCCTACGGGCACCTTAGTGGAACTCAATACCGGCGAAGTCGGTGTGGTGATTTCTCTCAATGGCATTCGACGATTGCAACCAAAACTGATGGTTTTATTGGACGAAAACAAAGACCCTCTTAAAGAATTTATTGAATTGGATTTAATGCAACGCGCCCTCGCTGGGGATTTCTCTATATCGATAAAACGCGGCTTGCCGCCTAGCGCCTACGGCCTAGACCCAGAGGATTTTTTCTTGTGATCGAAGACAAACTCACCGGTCTTCAAGATCGCGCAAGCTTTATGACAAGGCTCAAGATGCATTGTGAGCGGGCCATCACCATGGGTCACAAATTGGGGCTACTGGTCATCGACTTAGACCGCTTTCATCGGATCAACGAATGGTTCGGATTTGGCGTTGGCGATGAGGCATTGAGAAACGCGGCCCAGATACTGACCGGAATTGCTCGCAAGAAGGACCTGGTTGCAAGACTAGGGAGCAACCAGTTTGCTATTGCCATTCCCGGAGTCATGAATGAAGGCCACGCAGTATTGGCGGCGGCGAAATTAGCCAGAGTGCTAGAACAACCGCTGGAACTTATGGGTCGAGAGGTGACGCTGTCCGCGTCCACTGGAATTGCCCTTAGCCCCCAACATAGCTCTAACTTTGACCGCTTGTTTGCCAGCGCCGAACGAGCTATGCGAGATGCTCGAGGTCGAGGCGTGACCTACGCCATCAGCAACAACGCGGAAGATCAAGAAAACGATGACGCTTTGCAGCTAGAGTTTGAATTGGAATCGGCCTTTGCATCCGGTGACCTGGAGATGTATTTCCAACCCAAGATCTCCCTAACAAGCCGATTGCCCGTGGGTGCAGAAGCACTCATGCGCTGGAACAGCGGTATCCGTGGCTACGTCGAGCCCGAAGAATTTGTCGCCGCCGGCGAACGCGCCCGACTGATCAACACCATGACCCAGTGGGCGGTTAATTCCGCCTTACAGTCGTCAATCCAGTGGCCAGACCGGTTCGGTCAGCAAAGCGTTGCCGTGAATCTCAGCGCAGCTGTACTGGCCGACCCCAATCTTGCTGATAACATCGAAAACTGTCTGGGACTATGGGAGGTTCCGCGCTGTTCGCTGACCTTGGAGGTGACCGAAAGCACAGCCCTTGCAGCCCCCGAGGAGACGTTTCGCGTTTTCGAACAGCTCAATGACATTGACGTAAAGATCTCTCTGGATGATTTTGGCACCGGGTACTCCTCATTGGCACATTTTCGCCATATTCCCGCCAGCGAGGTAAAACTGGACAAAAGTTTTGTGCAAAAAATTGTTGAGGACTCGGCAGATCGGAAAATTGCCGGCTTGGTCATCGACCTGGCACACGCCTTCGATATGAGTGTGGTAGCTGAGGGCGTAGAGACCCAGGAAACGTTAAATCTGTTGGGTGATATGGGCTGTGACGTTGCCCAAGGTTTTCATATCGCTCGACCGATGTGCCATGCCGACTACGTCAACTGGCTGAGCGACTTTCCACACTAGCGGGCTAGTGAGCGGCTATTGGCCAGGTCGCCCAACCTAACTACGCCCGAGGCAAAATCAGGCGCACCGTCGTACCATTAGGGAGGTTGGGTTCGATTCGCGCGGTCCCGCCTGACTGTCGGACAAACCCATACACCATCGACAATCCAAGACCTGAACCTTTGCCCACCTCTTTGGTGGTAAAAAACGGTTCAAAGGCATGCTGACGCACCTCCTCAGACATGCCGCTGCCGTTGTCTCGGACAACCAGCTCGACGAAATCCCCAGGTTTCAGGTCGTCATACCGTTCTGCGTTATCCGGCCCGACGGATAAGTTTGTGCCGGTCACCGTCAACGTACCCGTTGATGACATGGCGTCGCTGGAGTTCAATGCAATATTCAACAGGGCGTTTTCCAGTTGGCCCTGGTCGGCCAGCACCGGCCATACATCTTCAGAAACGTCAACGGTGATCGTTATGGTTGAGGCTAAGGCTCGGCTAAGCAACACAGCGGCATCGTCAATCAGCGGTTTCAATGCCAAGCAGCTGGGAGACAAGGGCTGTTTGCGGGAAAACGCCAGCAAACGCTGGGTTAACTCTGTGCCGCTGGTGACAGCTTTTCCAATAATATCCGCTGCGGCTGCTACCTGGTCATCTTTATTGTCCAGCAGATAGAGATTTCCCATGATCACAGCAAGGATATTGTTGAAATCGTGGGCCACGCCGCCAGTCAGTTTGCCAATCGCCTCCATTCGCTGCGCACGACGAAGTTTTTCTTCGATCAACTCACGCTCACGAATTTCCTCGCGTAAACTCGCGACGGCCTGCTGCAAGGCTTGCGTTCGTTGATGAACCCGCTGTTCTAATTGTTCATTGAGTGTTTTGAGCTGCTTGCGCAAGGCCGCTTGCTCGGTGCGATCTTCCTCATTAATCACCGCAACCAATTGGCCAGACACGGGGTCGCGCCCTCGGCTGGCCATAATGTAATGAACCCGCAGACCGCGACCGGTGGTGACTTCCAATTCCGCGCGAAAACGGCCTTGGTCAGTCACAGCCTGAAGAATTTTCCCAGCCACCGTAGGGTCGTAAAACCGCTGGCTAAGATCTGAATCTTGTTGCTCGTAAGAAAGTCCGCCGTAACACTCATGGGCCGCTGGATTTTGCGACAGCAGCTCACCGCTTAAGGTAAACGTGCTGACTAATATGGGTGAAGACCTAACCGCCTCCAGTATTCTCAATACATCAGAGTTTTCATCCAGATCTAGCACTGCGGAGGCTTCGATCAGCACCGCGTTTCTGCCCTCATCAATCAACACTGGACGCATATCCAGATTGACGGTGGTGGGTGTCTCATGGGGATATAACGTCCAGGCTTCCTGGATGGCTCCTCGACCCAACGGGGCTTCAACGATTTTTCGCAGACGCAGGCGAACCGTTTCGGTATCGGAGGAGTAATCACGCGCCCGCATTTCATCCAATGACTGGGCTTTCCAGAAAGCTAATCCCGACCGATTGGCCCACCACATCTCATGGCGATCCACGTCAAACACCCAAATCGGCGTGTTAAGTGGGTCCAAATGTATCAGTGCCTCGAAATTTCTGAAATGGGGGCGGTCGGGGGACAACAATTCGGTCAGTTAAAAGGGGGATAGGCAGAATACCAAATTCCGAGTTTTTCGAAGCCTTTATTCGCCATGGTGGTCGGAAAGTTTACTTTTCAAAGCCTGTTTCACGCGCTTGCGGATGACAGGCACTAAGTCTTTTTGAAACCAGTGGTTTTTCGCCAACCAGATATTGTTGCGAGGACTGGGGTGAGGCAGCGGCAGCAGATCAGGCGGATAAGACGACCAACGTTTGACGGTTTCCGTGAGCGTCTTTTCTCGCCGAGGAAGATGCCATTGATGGGCATATTGGCCGATCACCAGCGTCAGCCTTATTCGAGGAACAGCGGCGAGCAAGTGCTTGCGCCAGGTGCTAGCGCACAAGGGCATCGGCGGCAGATCGCCGGACTTTCCTCGCCCCGGATAACAAAATGCCATGGGCAAAAGAGCCACCGCGGCCGGATCGTAAAACGTCTTGTGATCGATGCCCATCCACTGACGCAAGCGGTCGCCACTGGGATCATCAAAGGGTAAACCGCTGGCGTGGACTTTAGCCCCCGGCGCTTGACCGGCAACTAAGATAGTCGCCGTTGTGGATGCCTGAATCACCGGCCTTACCCCGTGCTCCAGCGTTTCCGCACATAACGTGCAGGTGCGGATCTGCTTGAGCAACGCGTCCAGACTCATAGGACAATCCTTGGCAGGCGGCTTAATCGTCCAATGTTACCCGCCCTTGCTCCGTTTGACAGTCACACAGGCTGGACCGTTACTCAAAACTGTCGGCAAAAATGGTGACTCCATTGTCGATGGTGACGGTCCAGTTGTCTGCATCAATCCCGCCCTGGAAGTCGCCTGGCACGGTTGTGGGTGTTTGCAGGCGGCCACCTAGCTGAAGTCCAAAGGCCATCGGTCTGGCGTCCGGTCTAAAATCCGGCTGGCCACCGCTGCCATCATCAAAATCCGCCGGAACCAAATTCTCGACCACATAGTTCGCTATCGGACCGGGAGTCAGGACGACGGCCTGGCGAAGCTGGGTATAGGATCGGATAAAACCGCTAGGCAGCTGTTGATAAATGATCAACTGGGCAAACAGTCGAGTCACGTTATTGCCAGGAAAATCGGCCAACTGGGCATCCAAGGTAAAACCCACACTGACAATTCCATCGTTGTCAGCCGGCGCGAAAATCAACTCCGAGTTGTCAGCTAACTCGGGCCGATAGATACCCAGCGAGTCTTCAGCGCCACCCTCAACTAACGTCCATGTGCCTCGATAAACTAGGCCCATCGAGCCTGCAACATCGTCGATGGATAACATAGCCGTTGCGTTGTCCGACGCAAAATCTACCAGCTGGATATTGCTGGGCAATGTGCTGAAGTCCGTGTCAATGGAAGTCACAGAGCCCGCGAACGCTGACTCAGATATTCCCATCACTAGGCAGCAGACGACTAATGCTCTGAACATGATTCATCCTTAAAAGGGGTAAAGTACTAGGAGCGCATTCCTGCCAGAAACCGGATCAATCATCGAATAATTGGTGATCGGCTAGAGCGAACGCCCAAGTGTTTCCGCCGACGAAGTTAAAAGCAGATCTGCTGTTCGGATCAAAACTCGCTAACCTGGGACGTCTGCCGCCCACCTCAAGGAAGCCAAGGCCATGAAAATCAGTCAATCGGTTCGCACAGCGATCATCACTGGCAACCTTGAACAGTCCCGCGCCTTTTACGAAAAAGTCTTGGGTTTGACCGAAATTTATTGGCAGGGGCAGCTCGACGACCTCACCGTTTGGCATTTACTGGGCACCCCCGAGGACTCCCATTGCCGAGCTGTGATCCTCAAAGCACCAGCAACGCCCGCCTACGGCATGGTTGGCCTGTTCGAACTCACCAACCCCGCACCGCTGGCGCTGCCGGCAGGTGGCGCGGCGGCGCGGATAGGCGAAGGTGTGGTGGTATTTTACTGCTCTGACCTGGACCACGTTACCGCCAACGCCGAGAACTTCGGCGGAACCATCACCGCTGCACCAATCAATCTAGTGCACGAAGGTCGAACGAAACAACGAGAGATGTGCCTGCGTGACCCTGACGGACATCTGATCAACCTTATTGAGTGGGATCCTGATATCGATACCAGGCCCGAACTACAGCCCGGCGAACTGTAGTGTCAGGATCATCGCCATCGGGTTACATTGATCAATGAACCTCCGGTGTTAGCCCCTTTGCACTGTAGACTGGCGCCAGCTCTTTTCGATGACTCAAATCCTCTGGACGCTTAACGGCCCACACCAGACCAAGCTTTTCCAGCGCCAGCAGTACCCACCAGCCTGGGTCCAATTGACCTTTTTTCAGTCCTAGCTGCGCGGAACCGGGAAACGCGTGGTGGTTGTTGTGCCAGCTTTCACCCATGGTCAACAAACTCAGGAATTTCAGGTTGTAGCCCTGCACGCCGGCGCCTTGCACATGCCAATCACGGTGACCCTGATTATGGGCAAAGTAGCCAACAAGCCAGTGGCCAAAAATCGACACTGTCACTCGCATACACACCCCCCAAATCACCCAGCCCAGACCGCCGATCAAAAATAGTGCTAGGGCAGGAATCAGTTGTTGGGCCATCCAATGCCGCTCCATCCATCGATAGACCGGATCGGCTTCAAACGCCGACTCTGGGACAAATGTCGGTGGGTCGTTGAGCTCGATACGGCAATGGAGCTGCCACCAGCAATCGATGAACCATCGGCTGCGGTGGGAAAAATAGTCGTGGCACTGATTCTGGCGCTGGGCCCAATCCCGCAGGTCGTGGGTGAACATCAATCCTCCTGGGCCCGCCAGACCAATCAGCACGCCCAACCAAACCAGCACATACTCCAGGGGTTTGAATGTTCGGTAACTGCGATGAATCAGCAGCCGATGCATACCGAGGGAATGCCCTAAGCACAATGTCACCGCGCTGGTCGCTAGAAACACCGCGACATGGGTCAGCGATACCGTGAGTGCGCCTCCAATAATCGCAGTGGTCGCCATCCCGAAAACCCACAATGAAACCTGTGGTGACCACACCACTTTTCCATGCAAGGCGTTTTGTTTGTCGTTGGCAACGAAACGGGGATTATCCATGCTCAATCACCTCACTGATTAGATGGTCAGCCATGGCTTCAACCACCCTGCGTTGCAGGGGTCCGAAATACCAAGCTGGGCTTAAGGTTCGGTCGTATTCAAAGGTCATCGTCACCTGGGTGTTTGAAGCGTCGACCGGGTCCATTGCCAGACTCAGGCTGCGGGCGTTCAGGTAATTGGACAGGTAGGTCGCGTCACTTACTACACGGGCACTAATGGTCTGGTCATCGGACTGGGTAATTTGGATCTCAACCATCCCTTCATGGTTGTTGATAAAAACCCAGCGCCGATACCGAAACCATGCTCGATGCACCGCCCCTTCCTCCAAACTCCCTGTTTCGACCCGGTAAGGCATGGGAAACAAGGCCAGTAACGGCATGCGGGCAACGCCAATGTCCATGGGCTGAAGCAACTGGGCACGAATCTGGGTTGGCGTCATTTGCACCGTTCGACTGGCGGACACTTGGAAATGGGTAGGGAAATTCAATTCAGGCACGACCCCTTCCATGGAACTGGCCAGTAATAACAACGGCAATAAGGAGGCGCGAGATTTGCCCCACCCACCTTTCGCGGACTCAAATGCCAGGACCGCTAAAAACACTAAACTCACCAATACAACGTAGATAGGAATGAAGAACAACACACAGAGAAATCCTTCTCTGAGTACCAGCGAGCTGGCTAGAAAAACCCACAGCGAATTTCTCATCACCCACCAATAGGTACTGCCTAGACCCGGGGGCCTGTAACTGCGCCCAAACACTAACAGCGCCACCGCAACTAGGTAGGGCAGCCCCACATAAAGCAAGGCGCTTTCTGACCAGCGCGTCCAAAACAACAGCGACACAAACCCGCAGGCTACCGCCACTAGCAGAAGAAATTTGAACGTGGCTGGGTGGCGCAACCCTGTAACAAAGCGCTGCGTCATTTGAGAAAAAAATGTCCTGACGGTCATGAACCCGCTCCAATCGTTGAATTTCCGCTATTTCAACGAGCCAGGCAGAAGACCACCTCCGGATTGGTCCGAAAAGACTAAAAAATCATCATTAGCCTTATAAATCCGTAAGTTGAAGGGTTCCGAAATGATCAAACCGGAGAGGTGGGAAGCCAATAGCGCTGCTTCTCGGGAGCTAGGTTGGCGCGCTTTGGTTGCTTTTGCGCTGCCGGTACCTGCCAGGGGACATCCCCTGCTCGGTCTTGAACGCGGTATAAAATGTAGACTGGGAAGAAAACCCCACACTCAAGCCCACCGATAGCACCGAGGCCGATGGTTCGTCTATCAGCTGTCGGCAGGCTTCGTCCACCCGCAATCGACGCAAATAGGCGGTAAAGCCAAGCCCCAAATGATGATTGAGAAGCTCAGAGGTTTGGTGGGTACTTAAGTCCAGCTGAGACGACAAACTGGCAAGGCTCAAATTTTCATCCATAAACAGATGATCCACCTGCATCAACTGGCGCAGCTGATCGAGTTTACTTGGGACATCAATGGTGGCCAGGGTAGTACTGGCTCTGGCCATCTGCACCGCCTCCTCCACCCGGCTCAGCACATCCGGGTAGCGCACAACCATCAACATTGCCGGCAAGAAACTAATGGAGTTGAGCAGTGCAAACACCGCCGCAAAATGAACATCAGACAGTAGCGGCATCAACATGCCCAAGACTAGGGTCATTCCCGCCACCAAAAACACACTGATGAGTGCCGTCAATTCCTGAGCAAACCGTTGTCGCTGGCTACGCAAATTGATCAGTTCATGGGCCAGCAGGGCAAAATATCCGGAGCCAAGAACAAATGCGGCAAAAAACATCGCTGCAGACGGAGCAAAAGCGGCGATGATGGCGGGGACGGCGGCGATCCATTTCCACCGCGCCTCTCGCAGATCCGGATAAAGCACCGCCCGACAGAAAAAATAAAACAGCGGCCCAGTACAAAAAAGGTTTCCGACATAAAGCCGCGAACTCCACAACAGCAGATCATGGTTGATGGCTTGATAGTGCAATAGTTGCAAAACCATCAGGTTCACCATTAGCGCGGAACCTAGCCATCGAGCGGGTTTAAGGTGCTCATAGGACCCACTAAATAAATGGGCAACGATCAGTACTACGGCAGAAAAAAGCGACGCACCAATGGCCATGACTGCAAGATCGGCAATCATTGGACAAAGCCTGAAATGGTGAACGCTAGAATTTTCACACCATCAGCGGCGGGCATGGGATGCGGTAAAGGTAGTCACCGTCTCGGTGGCCACACGTTGCAAAGTGGCGGCAACCTGTTGATCTAAACCTGCCGTGTATTCCAGCCCCGTCGCTGGCATAGCGTAAAACCAGCTGTAAAAAACGCAGGCGGCCAAATAAGTGCCCGCAAGGGTTGGGTGAAGTCGGTCCGCTGTTCGCAGCGCAATTTCTGGCGCTTGCGTCCCGGCTCTATCAAAAGCCAATCCCACGGGCACCACCGATGCACCGGATTGGCGGCCAGCCAGCAGGTAGTTGGTGCTGATCACGCCAGTCATCTGGGGCTCTTCGGTGTAGGCCCAGGTCATGAACAACGCTGCTTTGGCGCCCTGGCCATCAATAACGCTGACCATTTCTGAGACCGTCTGTCTAAAGCTGGAAACGTCTCCATCGTAGGCTTCGCGGCTGTGCCCCTGTAACACCACCCAGTCCCATTGAGTGCCTTCTAAACGGCCAGAAAAACCGGGTAAATGTTCTGCCAAACGAGTGCCAGAAAGCGTCAGTGCGCGCATCGTGCCATCGGCTTTTCCATCGTTAGCGGCCTTAAGCAATTGGCCCAAATGGTAATGAAGACTGTTGTTGTAATAGGTGAAGCTGTTGCCGACAAACAGAATATTAAGCGGTGGAGTCTGATCCTTTGGGGTGTTTGCGCCACTGCAGGCGCTTAGCAACATGCCCAAGGCAAAAATAGCCAAACAACGAGGTGACCGTCGTGCGCTCTGGAATTTTCCCGACATTACTCATTGGCCAAATCTGAAGGGCCACAATTTTATCACCACGCAATCGTCGTGCCATCGTAGTTAAAAAACTGCCCTGACTGCTCCTTGGTGAGATTGCTCAACACCTGACGCATCCCACTCACACTGGTCTCAGCGGATATCAGTGCACTAGGGCCACCCATGTCGGTTTGTACCCAACCCGGATGCAGGGAGACAACCCGGATCCCTTTGGGCGCCAGATCAATAGAGAGACTTTTCATGACCTGGTTGGCAGCGGTCTTGGAGGATCGATAGGGGTAGCTTCCGCCTGACTGGTTATCATCAATGCTACCCACCTTGCTACTGATGATGGCAACTTGCCCCGGTAACCCCGCCTGCGCCGCCGTTTCCAAGTTCGGTAGCAATGCTTGAGTGAGCATTGCCGGCGCAATGGTATTGACCCGAAAGGCGTCCAGCCATCTTTCCGGATCGATACTGGCCAGTTGGAGACCCTGGGAAGGGTACACGCCGGCATTGTGAATGATCCCATTCAATTCAGTCCCATCAATATCGGATTTCAGTTGCCCAATGTTGGACTGGTTCGTCACGTCCAATCGGTGAACTCGAACGTTTGGGTGGGCAGATGCCAGGGATGTCAGTTCCGAAGCGGTGGCTGGGTTGCGACAGGTGGCGTGCACCTGACAACCCGCTTTTGCGTACTGATTAACAAATTCCAGCCCGATGCCCCGGTTGCAGCCGGTAATTAAGATCGTGTGCATAAACGCCTCAAACAATTGGATTTCGGATCATACCCAAGCTCAGCCCAGAAACAGACCGTTTGTGCGGGCAAACGTCGGTGAAATTTCCGGATTGACGAAGGGATTAGCAGCCTCTTGAAAAAAATCGGCAATCGATGGTGAAACAGCCAAGGATGGCGTTTTTCCGCACCCCGCTAGAGCCTAAAGGCTAACAACAACACCACGCCCAGAATGATCCACCCGATGAATGAGACGACTGGCCCCATCTGGTCAGCCCTGCCGCTGTCACTGGCCCGCTGCTCCCAAAACCCCAAAGGCATCCAGAAGGTTACCCAACCCGGCACGTATATAAAGATCAATGCGATCACATTGAGAGCTGCCATTCCTAGCGCCCCCTCAGCTCCCTGTTTAAACCCCAGCGCCGAAGACAGCAAAGCCAGCAAAAGTGGAAGGAATCGCAGCATCGCGTGATCCATCCTATTCATCCGTAAAAATGGGATCATGCCTGAGCTTCGCGGCAAAGGGAAAGCACCAGCAAATGCTCCGCAGTCGTTGCAACCAAAATTAGCTACAAGCGTCGACCCATTCCTGGCTATTGAGCCAAGGGTGTTGCTGTCACTCTCAGCGCAAGCTGAGGGCGGAATAGCGACACAGTTGGTCAGGCTGATTTCCACCGCCCCTTAGCGCAGCCAACACCGTGGATCCATCTTGACTGACCATAAACTCGTCAACAACCTCAAGCACGCGACCATCGGCAATTCTCAGATCCAGACGTTGCGCCGCTGGACTGGCGCCGGTTAGTTGCCATAGACGCTCGCGAGTGGTGCGTGCACTCCCAGGGCCCAACTGAACCGGGGTTTTTATGATCCCTGAGCCATTTTGGCTAACCTGGGCGACACTATCTCTTAGTTGAATTGAGTCGGCGAAAGGAGTCGTCAGATCCTGTGGGTTTAGCGCGGTCACTTGTTGTTCGGCGCGATTCATCTGGAACACCCGTCGCCGTATCGATTCGCGCACTTCGAAAACCAGATGGTTTACAGACGCGTCAACATCTAACAGCGTGATGAAGGCATTCGGAGCCAAGCGGCCGTTGACCGGAAAGTCCGCCAAAAGGTCGATCACCTCTCCGCTGTCGAAACGGATCAGATTCAACGTCAATGGTTCAAGGGATTGGGTAACGATCCATTGGCCGTCATCCGAAATTGCCAGGTGGCGACCTGAATTGCGAGAAGCCGAAGGTAGCGGTTCGATAGTATGCGTTGTTCTGTCAAACCGACTCACAGCACCCTGAAACCCGTGGGTAAAAAAGAAACGTCCGTCGTCGCTGATCGAGCCATACTGGTTGAGCTCAAAATCTTCTGGGAAATCCGTGGCTTCGACAAAACCCAGTTGCGGCATTAACAGATCCAGTTCAAATAGGCGATCGTCGACCCGAGCAATCACCCGTGTACCACCAGGGGAAATGATTTGGGAGTTTTGGATGGGCCCATTGAGGACAAAAGAGTCATTCAACCGTTCGTCGACGAGGGTAAGACCAGCATCCAGGCGCCCAGACTGCTCGACAATCACACTGAAACGCCCATCCGGCGATAGGGCAACCAGATCGCTTGAGATATCCCAGTCCCGACACGCCAGCGGCCAAAGGGTCTGTGGTGCTGGATCAATGTTGAGGCGGCGATCAACGGTGTTAACCAAGGCGTAATTGGAACGAACCCCAAGAAAATCTTCGTTCGCCAATAACGTGACCGAGGCGGCTACCATAGGCAGACCCCGAATAACGGCCCCCTCGATGGATCGAAACGATTGCACGCTAGGTTGAATCAGCAATCGACCGGCTTCAAACAGCTCTTGAAACGGCTGCTGGGTAGAAAAACCGCAAAAATTTCCAACTGTGTCTACATTCTGTGCCGGTGCTGTATCGCCGGGGAATACAGCCTGCTCACCCAGTCGGACCCGGACCATGCGTTGATTTGCGTAGGGCGGTGGCACGCCAAACCCTGGTGTACATTTTCGACCTAGTTGTTCTTTTCCAGATACAAACCCGCTGCGTGCTCGCCCGGAAAACAGCAACGCCGGACCACGGGGTTCGACCTCGCCAGTGGCGTCCAACAAGGGAAATGCCATGACCACTTCATGGCCAGCGCCAATGGCGGACTCTATGGAGAAGTCGGATTCCGCCTGAAACACCGCCAGCACAGCACTCATCATTTGAAGGGGATCGTGCCAAGTAGTCGTCACTAACTCTGTTGCGGCGTTAAAGGTCGCCTGAAGCGGGTTTGCGTTGGTCAAACTTGGAAAAGCCGGGTCCGGCTCGGAGTGCATTTCAGTGGCGCTGAACTGGTCCAGCACCAAAGGCGCGAGGCTAAATCCTATGCCGTTCTGGTTATCGACAAGGTGGACCTGGGCGGTTATCGAAGACTGAGGCGGCTGCCACGCTAAACCTTCCCAATTTGCCAAGTCACACGGGTGCATATTGCTAGAATACGCTGTGTCGTCCGCGTCCAGTCGGCCAAGCTCGTAGATCTCCAGATACCCTTCTACGTCAATATCGCTAACGCGCTGGGGGAGCAATTGCATACCTGGACCCAGGGCACAGCGGTTTACATCCGTGAGCAGTCCGTCCCCTGTCAGTGCGCCGACCCATGCAGCTCCTGGCGGCAGATAGGTATTCAGAGAAAAATCTAGGCCGCTGCGCCCACGGAATGTGATCCGCACCGCTGCCATGGTACTAAGTTCCGGGTTATTCACCGAGATTAGCGAGTTGTAGGGCGTTTCACCGGTGAGAAAAGGAAAGATCAGCACATCGCCGCGACCATCGGGACTTACCTGCACGCCATGACATAGAGGGCACAATGCAACAAGCAACAGAACAAGAGCTTTCATAATGGTGCAACGCAGAGCCAGGACGATTCCCCCAAATCCTGGCTGACCGACAAAAACACGACCGGTTTTATGGATGGTTTGCGACTATATTTAAATCTGGAATCTTAAAGACCTTACCAATGAATAGATTTTCTCAATACATCTTGACCTTCTCACTATGCGCGATGACAAGTTCGGCTATGGCCGGTGTTAACGACAGCGAAGAGATACTGGCGCAAATTCAGAAACTCACGGCACCGGTCAGCGGCGATGGCGCACCAGCTGATCGTATGGGGCTATCGGTAGATATCAGCGGCGATTTTTTGATCGCCAGCGTGCCCAATGACGATGATCGACAAAATGCTAACGCCAGCACCTTCTCTGAGACCGGTGCTGGCTCTGCGGTGATTTTTCAGCGCAGCGCAGCCGATCCCAATCAATGGGAGCGGGTCACCAAACTGCTACCTGAGACCACCAGTCAGGCCTTCGCATTCGACGTGGCCCTTGATGGCGATGTGGCAGTAGTGGGGGCGCGATCCAATAGTGATGCCGCCAGTCAAGCAGGTGCAGTTTACGTCTTTGAACGTAATGCTGGCGGACCGGATTTGTGGGGTCAGGTGAAGATCCTATTCGCCTCCGATGCTGAGGCGTCAGACCGCTTTGGCGAATCGGTGCAAATTTCCGGCGACACCATCGTGGTGGGCGCCCCGACGGAAGACGAAATTAATAGTTCAGCGGGTGCCGTCTATGTATTCCAGCGTGACCTTGGCGGCCAAAGCAATTGGGGTGAGGTGGTCAAACTACTACCTGATCCGACCCGGGCCACCGAGGTTCTTTATAACTTCGGCCAGTCGGTCGCAGTTTCCGAAGACGAGATTGCCATCGGTGCCCCAGGTGACGACGAGCAAGGCGCTAACACCGGCGCTGTGTACGTGTTTGAGCGCAACGAGGGCGGCGCTGATGCCTGGGGCAGAATTGCCCTGCTTGACGGCGACACTAGCGTTCAACTATCGGCAAACATCGGCAGTGCTGTGGCACTGGACGGCGATTGGTTAATTGCCGGTGCCCAAGGTCGGGATACGGCGTATCTTTATCAAAAATCTGGAAGTAGCTGGGCGCTGTTAAAGGAACTTCCCAATGAGTTTCAGGGTGGCGAGACTCGCTACGGAGAATCTGTTGCCATCAGCGACGACCTTATTGTGGTGGGTGATGGGCTGAGCCTGCCGGACCGAAACGGCGCGGTTGCGGTGTTTCAACGGGACCAGGGGGGTAGCAATCAGTGGGGATTTGTCACCGACCTATTCGCCTCGGACCCATTGCGAGGGCTAGAGTTCGGCATCGACGTCAGTATTGATGGCGATACTGTGGTGGGCGGCGCACCGGGGGATAACGAGCACTCCGTAAATGGCGGTATCAGCGGCTCTGGCGCTGTGTTCGTCTTTGATTCTGCGGGCGCCGGCGCCCTCGCCTTTTCGGAAACGGCCAAAGTCACCCTGGGTGCTAGCGGCTCAGAAACGTTTTTCGGCAATAGTGTCGCCGTATCTGGCCGCTACTTGTTGATTGGCGCACCCAATGCCCGTGAACTGGGCGAAACGTCTGGCGCGGTGTTCTTGTATGAACGCACCGACGGAATTTGGCAGTTTCTAAAAGCCCTTGAGCCCAGCGATGTGGACAGTCGTGATGAATTTGGCTACATGGTCGACATCAGCAACGAACACTGTGTTGTGCTGCTGGAAGGCAACGGCATCCCGAGAAAAGCCTTCGTGTTCGGGAGAGACGAAGGAGGCCCCAACAACTGGGGCGAACAAGCCATCCTGGAGACAGAGAGCAACAACCGGCAAAACAGCATAGAAATCGACGGCGATACCATCGTCTTTGGTGAATGGAATGCGGCCAACGATGCCGGCGATCGCACCGGCGCGGTGAGAATTTTTGAGCGCAACATGGGCGGCGATAACAACTGGGGTTTCGTGACTAAAATCGCCCCTGAGGATACAAACAGCACGATTAACTTCGGCTGGAGCATTGATCTGGATGGCGACTTGTTAGCCGTAGGCGCGCGCCGTGATGACGAGGTCGCACGGGACGCTGGCGCAGGTTATCTGTTTCACCGCAATGCGGGCGGGGACAATC
>CAZLJY010000080.1:0-18297 GCA_964559945.1 uncultured Gammaproteobacteria bacterium
CCCCCCGGATCCCTGTTTTGGCAAAAATCCTACTATTGCTGTTGCTATTGGCGATGTATCCCGTGCAAGGGGCTGATCGGGTCACCGGGCTAGGGTTTGCCAGCCGCTCAGAAGTGATTGCCCGAAATGGGATGGCGGCCACCTCCCAACCTCTGGCAACCCAAGTCGCATTGGACATTTTAAAAAGTGGCGGCAACGCCATTGACGCGGCCATCGCGGCCAACGCAGTGCTGGGGCTGATGGAACCCACCGGCAACGGCATCGGCGGCGACCTTTTCGCCATGGTGTGGGACGCAGAGCGCGAACAATTGATCGGTTTTAACGGCAGTGGACGATCCCCCAAAAGCCTAACTGCCGGTTGGTTCAAGCGTAATGGGTACAAAACGATCCCCGCCTACGGTCCACTATCGGTGTCGGTGCCAGGCGCGGTGGATGGTTGGTTCAAACTGCATGAACGCTACGGCAGCAAACCCATGGCGACATTGCTCGCTCCGGCTATCAGTTACGCTAGGGATGGTTTCCCGGTCAGCGAGGTGATTGCTGACAGCTGGGCTAAAGCGGTACCAAAACTAAAAATTTACCCCGGATTTCTAGACCAATTCACCTTTGACGGCAACGCACCCAGCAAAGGGCAGATTTGGCGCAACCCCAATCTTGCCAACACTCTGGAAATCATTGCCCAGGACGGGCGTGACGGATTTTATTCAGGTCCTATCGGGGAAACCATCGTCCGCTATATTGGCCAGCAAGGCGGGTTCCTGTCCGCCGATGATTTGTCCGACCATCAGGGTAACTGGGTAACGCCCGTATCCAGCAACTACCGAGGTTATGACGTTTGGGAGCTGCCCCCCAGTGGTCAGGGTATCGCTGCGCTGCAGATACTGAACATTCTCGAAGGCTTCGATTTGAAAGCCGCCGGCTTTGGGTCCGCCGATCATCTGCATTATTTTGTTGAAGCAAAAAAACTGGCCTTCGAGGATCGCGCGCGTTTTTATGCAGACCCGCAATTCAGCGCCGTCCCGGTCACGGGTCTGATCTCTAAACCCTACGCCGCCCAACGACGAAAATTGATCAAGCGCGATCATGCCGCTGATAGCTACCGCGCGGGGCAGCCATTGTTGGAAAACGGTGACACCATTTATCTCACCGTTGCTGACAGCAAAGGCAATATGGTGTCGCTCATTCAAAGTAATTTTCGGGGTATGGGCTCAGGCATGACGCCGCCTGGACTGGGCTTTATCCTGCAAAACCGAGGAGAATTATTCAACCTCGATACCAGCCACCCCAATGGGTTTGCACCCGGCAAACGTCCCTTCCATACAATTATCCCGGCCTTCATTACCAAAGACGGAAAACCCTGGGTCAGTTTTGGTCTGATGGGCGGGGCCATGCAACCCCAAGGCCACGCACAAATCGTCGTGAATTTGGTAGATTTTGGAATGAATCTGCAGGAGGCTGGCGACGCCCCTCGCATTAGACACACAGGATCGTCCCAACCTACCGGCGGTCGTATGCGCCGAGGCGGCATCGTCAATTTGGAATCTGGGTTTGACTACGCCACCGTGCGGGAACTGATGCGTCGGGGCCATGATGTGAAATTCGACGTCGGCGGTTACGGTGGATATCAAGCCATCGCACGCCATGGACATACTCAGCAAAGCCAGGTCTATTACGGTGCCTCAGAATCTCGCAAAGACGGCCAGGCAGCAGGCTATTAAAACGGGCTGTCACCAACACGGAGAAACCCCTCATGAAAAAAATCTCGCTAACGATTAAAACCACTGTTTGGGTCACAGCGCTGTTGTTGTGTACCGGCGTGACGGCCCAAAGTGACAACAAACTTTTGCGACGATCAGACTCAGGCGAACGTATTCGAATTCTTGACGCAGTGTACGGTCAGGACGAACGAATTTGCCGAGCCCGGGATGCCGTTTCCCGTAGTTGCGACCGTCGGGGTTATTGTGAGGTAACCGCTGATGACCGTTTATGCGGAAACCCCTATTCCAATGTCAAAAAAGAACTTTTTGTTGGCTACGATTGCGGCGACGGGCGGCGATCAATCACTGTTAGCGAAGGCGAAGTTGCCAGAATTTACTGCCGGAGTGACCGCGCCGAATCAGCTGCCCAACCGGTAGTGGATAACAGGCGCCGACCACCTCAGGACTGGCGACGCGGTTCGCTCTATATTGCTTTTGCCGACTATGGCTCGCGGGATAGAACCTGTGACGCTCAGCCCACCCTAGCCTATTCCTGCGATGAACAGGCACGCTGCTCGGTACCGGTAAATAACGACCTGTGCGGGGATCCAGCTCGAGGTACACCAAAGGGTTTAGTAGTGGGTTATTGGTGTGACGGCGATCTGGCAGAGCAGCGCGCCGAGGAAGGTGACAGCGTTAACCTGACCTGCCGGTAATCGAATTTAGGGCGCCCCTGGAAGTCCCAGCGGCGCTCCATTTTTGCGAACTAAAGGGCGAACTAAAGGTTGCCGCTGAGCTTTAGTCCCAACACCGCCGCGGCGATGAGCAACACCAAAATGATCGCCCATTTGGCCGACGAAGGCTTGGTGGGCTGTTCAGGTGGCGCGGTGCTCTCCGATGCAGGTTTGGGGGTTGCCGATGGCGTCTCCATGCCGGGCGATTGAACCAAGAACCGCACCATATCTAAACGTAGTTCATCGCCGGGCTTCAGCTCAGCCTTCTCCACCCGCTCACCGTTGATGAACGTGCCGTTGGATGAGCCCAAATCCTCTATCATCATACCTACCGGAGTGGCGGTAATTTTTGCATGCCGCCGGGACACCTCGTCACCGTGCAGACAAATATCACAATCTGAATGCCTGCCAATGACCTGCTCGCCTTGCAGAGCATAATTCTTACCAAAGGTTGATCCGGATACCCCGCGCAGGAGGAATTTCGGAATGGCTGCACGAATGATGGTCTGACTGGCATCGTTTTCAGGCTGTGCCGCAGGTTCCGCTAGTGGCGCGGCCGCAGCAGGGGCGGCAACTTGCCCTTCGGCGCCGACCACCTGGCACTGTACCGCTGAAAACAGGAGAGCATCTCCAGCCTTTACTGGCGTTCTTGCGACCACCAGTGTGCCGTTAACCCGGGTAATATTGGTGGCGTCTTTCACGGCGATTATGCCGCTATCGCCCGAAATCGTAATCAATGCGTGATCTGCAGCAATGCCATCGAGCTTCAAAATCACGTCACAGCTGTCATCGCTTCCGACGACATTTTCGCCTTGCTTAAGAGTGACTTGATCACTCTCGCCGTTGGGAAAAACCAGTTTCATTCAGCTGCCCGCCTTCAATTTCGACCCATTTCGCCGCCGATTCTAGCTGATTTGCCGCCTTCGCGCCGGTCAGGGTTCACGAACCACTCTAAAGCCGATGGTGTTATAGCGTTGCTCGGGATCATACCCTTTAGACGTTGTACCAAAATCGGACCGATCACCCTCCAACCAAGACATTCCGACGACGGCATATTGTCGGCAAACGCCGCTGCGCTCTCGCACACAATCGGCGGTCCATTCTCTGACGTTGCCAAGCAATCCGGTCACGCTGGTCGCTGATGGGGCGAATGCGGTGATCGGCGCGGTATAAGCAAATCCATCGTCACAATCCAGCACTTCACGGCGTTTCATCACCGTCAGTAAACGCTGATCTCCCAGGTTGTCCTGACAGTCGTCTGCCGGCTGTTGTGCCGCCTGCGCCCAGTCGTTGACGCGGATTAGCCGATAAGGTTTACCGGTTTGATCACTTAGCCAGTCAGCGTAGGCGGTGGCGTCGCCCCAACTTACACAGACCACAGGGTGATCCCCGTCCTGGTCAAAACCGGGTGCCCGCCAATGCCGCTTCCGACTAGCACGCATCCATGACTCCAAATTGCGGCAAGCGGTGCCTTCAGGGTCAGCACCGGTATCACTGACGTAGGCGGCGAATTGGTCCACGGTAATTTCGCCCAGACCCAAACCGATCCCATCACTCCCATCGGTGACCAGCAACTCCGGTCCAAAATCACCGTTCGCCAACACGTCACGCACGACTTGAGGTCCCTCTGGTTCCGGCGGCACCGACAATTGGTCCATCGCTTGAAACACGGCCGCGTCGTTGGGTTTGAATAACAAGGCAGCACGCAGCTGTTCAGACGCCCATTCAAGGTCGCCAACTCGCTGAGCTTCTTGGGCGCGAGTCATACTCTGCGAATAGCCATACTCCTCAACGCTGTCCAGGGCCTCGGCCACCGATGAGGATAAGGTAATCTGACGGGCGACCTGGCGCGCCCGAAGGCCTAAGGTAATTGCGCCCTGGTAGCGGCCGCGATCCACTGCACTTCGTGCTAACGCAACGTAGCGGCGAATAATTTGCTCCATGCCACCTTGAGCCACGGAATTATCCGGATCTAACGACAAGGCCGACTGAAACAGATCGAAGGCATTGTCATCGGCCGGCGTTGTTAAACGATTTTCCGCCAGCGCAGTGCTGGCATCTTCCAACAGGGACTGCAGGCGGGCTTGCCCTTGAGGTGTATTGAGCAAACTCTCAACCAATAAGGCCTCATCGGTCTCATCCAGGTCAACCAAAACCGGCCTTGAGGGCTGGATAGACTCTACCGTTGGCAGAGGAGCAGGTTCCGGTTCGGGCTCAGGCTCTAGGTCAGCCACAGGTTCCAACACGGCATCGTTCGTGGGATCTGCCAAACCATCGCTGAGATCCGGAGTTTCTGTGGGTTGAGTGACAGACACTGCTGGCAGTGGTGGCTCCGGTGAACCGCGCAGCACTAAAAATAGCGCCGATGCGAGCAATGAGACTCCGGCGATAACACCCACCCATAACAATGGCGGCAACCGCTCCAGTTTGCCCCCAAACCAGGCCCAGGCCCGGCGCCAAGCCGGCCTAAGGCCAGACCACCATTCGACAGGGCCTTTGCCCAAAGCCAGGCCAGCCCAACGTAAACGTCCCGATTTAGCCGGTGATATTTCCGGCACCGGCAGCTGTAGGGTCGCACCCATATCCGCAGCGGGTTTGTCCGCCTTTGAGATGTCAAAACGACGTCCCTCACCGGTGGTCTTGCGTGCAAACTCCTCCAATACCTCCAAGACCTGAGCCATCGAGTCGTAGCGATCCGATGGGGATTTCGCCATACAACGGGCAACGAATTCTTGCCATCGAAGGAAACGGGGCGGTAGTTTTGGTACTGGTTCGTAAACATGGGCGTAGGCAACAGCAAAACTATCATCACCCTCGTAGGGTGGTTTGCCGGTCAGCACCTCAACGATGACCGCGCCCAGACTATAAATGTCAGAGCGCGCATCCACATTGCGACCTCTGGCCTGCTCAGGGCTCATGTAATAACTCGTCCCCATACTTAAACCGGTGGCCGTCATTCGCGTGGCTTCGCTAACCACCCTAGCGATGCCAAAGTCGGTCAGCACCGGCTGATCTGCAGGGTCAAACATGATGTTGCCCGGAGTCACATCACGGTGAACGAATCCCCGTTCATGGGCATGGCCTAGAGCACTGCATATGGGTTGGATAATGCGTAACAATTCCCGCTCGGTAATACCGCCTGCAATCCGTTGTTCCAGATCGCCGCCGGACAGCAACTGCATGGAAAAATAGTGAAGCTTGTCCTCTGTCACCCCTACATCGTGAATGGAGACAATATTGGGATGGTTGAGCTCGCCGATGGTTCTCGCTTCGCCAACGAACCGTTGGGCAAAAGTACGATCGGCCGCCAGTGCGGGAGCCATGACTTTCAGCGCCACCTCTCGCTGTAGCGAATCCTGTGTCGCTAGAAATACCGTCGCCATCCCGCCGGTTCCTAGCGTTTCTTTTAGCGTATATCCAGGGATTTTCACCATGACGCCCACAAATTCGAAAAATGACCCATGCCCTTTGCTTCCATGGATGGACGATAGGTTTATTATTGTCGATATAACCGTTAATAGAGTTTAGCGCATCCGCGATGAGGATTTTACGCAATTGGACAGCCTGACCCCGATGCTACTGGTATTTCTGGCTGCAGCTGGATTCCTTTGGTTCGATATCGTTCGCGCCAGAGAAGTGGCAACGTCGGCGAGCAAACGCGCCTGCCAGCAGTGTCAGGTACAGTTTTTGGATCAAACGGTGCGCCTCTCAGGAATGAACATTGCGCGCAGTGAATCGGGCAACCTGGGTTTACGCCGACATTACCGATTTGAATTTAGCGAAGGGGGCGCTGACCGACACAGCGGTAGCGTGGTTATCGGTTCGGGCCGGGCCCAGCAAGTGGTTTTGGAGGGAACTGCCAGCGGCACCGTGGTCATACCGATGGCCGGTTAGAGCACTCGCCTAAGCCGACCTAGCAACCTTAGGCGGAGGCAATAAACCGCCTTACTACTTACTTAACCACTTTTAAATGACTTTTGCCGCGACCGGGGCCGGTGTCAGGCCCGTTGCCAGGACCGTTATGATTATGATCTTCTTCAGCGGCCAGACTTTCCGACCCGGCAGCCAGCGGATCATCGTCATCAGCCGCAAACATCATGCCGTGACCGTTTTCCTTCGCATAAACCGCAAGGACCGCTGACACTGGTAAGTAAATTTCGCGAGATGCACCGCTGAAGCGGGCTGAGAAAGATACAGCGTCATTGCCCAGCACGATGTTTTGCACCGCATGAGGGGCAAGATTAAGCACAATTCGATCGTCTTTCACGCCCTGTGGGGGCACGTCCACACCGTTTACCGTCGCATCCGCCAGCAAATAAGGCGTTAGATCGCTGTCAACAATCCAGTCATACAACGCCCGGATAAGGTAGGGACGAGAAGAGATCATTCGCGCATCTGGATTTCTTCTTCCGAGAGGCTAGCGCGAAAAGATTCGCGATCAAACAGCTGATCAGCGTATTTCTTCACCGATGCGGCCTGACGGGGCAGTTTGATCCCGAAGTGTTCTAACCGCCACAACAGCGGTGCCACCGCACAATCCACTAGGGTCAACTCTTCGTGTAGAAAAAAGGTTGCCGCTTTAAACACTTCGTTGGACGCAACCAATTCTTCGGACAGGTGCTTTCGCGCTGACTCATGCTTACGCCGATCACTGCCTTCCAGTTTAGTGGCCAGGGTGTACCAATCCTTCATGATACGGTGCATCGCCAAGCGCAGCCTAGCCCGAGACACCGGATCCACTGGCATCAGCGGAGGATGGGGATAGCGCTCGTCCAAATATTCGGTAATCACTCCAGCGTCGTATAGCACCAGATCGCGATCCAATAGGGTGGGAATGGTCTGATAGGGGTTTAAATCAATCAGATCTTCCGGCGGCTGAGCGGGATCAACATCCACAACCTCAACGTTGATGCCCTTTTCCGCCAAAACACAACGAACCCGGTGACTTTGCAATGACGTCGGTGACGAGAATAGCGCCATGACGGAACGGCCTCTGGCCGCAACAGACACATTCATTCTTTTTCTAACCCCTCAGTTGTGACGCGAACGCAATTGTCGCGACAGGTTACCTTTCTGAATAAATCAGCGCCGACCACTCCTAAAGGTAGCCTTATCAGCGCGGGATATCCGCGTTATTACTTAACGTCGCGCCAGAACTCGACCTTCAAAAGGTACGCCAGGAATGTGAACAGCGACAGGTATAACAGCACCCACACACCCAATGATTCCCGGTGTAACTTCGCAGGCTCACCCAGGTATTCAAGGTAAGTCACCAGGTCCAGCACCGTTTGATCAAACTCTGCTGGGCTAAGCGCTCCCTCAGACACCGGCTCCAATCCGGTCAGGACCTGGATTTCGTTACCGTTTTCATCGGTATGAGTTTCATAAATGGGTTTTTGAACGCCCTGCAATTCCCATAGAACGTTGGGCATGCTGACGTTGGCGAACAACTTGTTATTCCACCCCAAGGGTCTTGAAGGGTCGATGTAAAACTGCCGCATGTAGGTGTACAGCCAGTCAACACCTCGCGAACGGGAGATCAGAGACAGATCAGGGGCTTTGGCACCCAGCCAAGCCTGCTGATCAGCGTTGTCCATCGAGGTGAGCATCACCTCGCCAATTTTTGCATCGTTGAAAATCAGATTTTGCTCAACCTGTTCGGCGGTCATATCTAGATCTTCAGACAAGCGGCTGTAGCGCATGTACTGAGCGCTGTGACAGCCCTGGCAGTAATTCACGAAGAGCTTGGCGCCCCGTTGAATTGCGGCAACGTTGCCCATATCGGTCTGGGCTTGGTCGACCGCTCCACCGCTAGCAGACACCGCGGCACCGCTGAAGGTCAAGGCAATCAGAACGCCACCGAGGCGTGCTTTACTTTTAGCAATCCAGTGCGTCATTTTGTCACCCTATCCGGCACAGGCTTGGTTGTTCCTAGCCGACTCCACCACGGCATCGTTATGAAAAAGCCGAAATAAAAGATTGTGAATATACGCGCCAACAGTGTTTGCAACGTGCTGCCCGTTTGCGCACCCAACCATCCCAACCAGATGAAGGTCACGGCAAAAATGGCAAACAAGATTTTTGTCAGCATTGGCTTGTACCGAATAGACCGCACTGGGCTGCGATCAAGCCAGGGCACCAGGAATAAGATCATGACGGCGCCCCCCATTACCATCACACCAAACAGCTTATCGGGTATCGCCCGCAGCATCGCGTAATAAGGCGTGAAGTACCACACCGGCTTAATGTGCTCGGGTGTCACCAACGGGTTGGCAGGAACAAAGTTGTCATGCTCTAAGAACCAGCCGCCCATCTCCGGTGCAAAAAAGATCACAAAGGCGAAGATAAGCATGAAAAAGCCCACACCGACCAGATCTTTCACCGTGTAATAGGGGTGAAAGGCTATGCCGTCCAACGGCTTGCCGTTTTCGTCTTTATGCTTCTTGATGTCCACGCCGTCGGGATTGTTGGATCCCACTTCGTGCAGCGCAGCGATGTGCATCACTACCAGAGCAACCAGCGCCAGCGGTAAAGCAATCACATGCAGGGCAAAGAAGCGGTTAAGTGTGGCGTCGGAAACCAGGTAGTCACCCCGTATCCACTCCGACAAACCTTCACCAACGACCGGTATGGCGCCAAACAGAGAAATAATGACCTGGGCACCCCAGTAGGACATTTGCCCCCAGGGCAGCACGTAGCCCATAAAGGCTTCGGCCATCAGCAGCAGGAAAATGGCCATACCAAAGACCCAAATCAGTTCTCGGGGTTTGCGGTATGAGCCATACATCAGGCCACGGAACATGTGCAAGTAGACCACCACAAAAAACAGCGATGCGCCGGTGGAGTGCATATAGCGAACCAGCCAACCCCAGGGCACATCCCGCATGATGTACTCAACCGAGGCAAACGCTTCGGCGGCACTGGTTTTGTAATGCATGGTGAGCCAAATGCCGGTAATGATTTGGTTCGCAAACACCAAAATTGCCAGGGACCCGAAGTAGTACCAAATGTTGAAGTTCTTTGGCGCGTAATACTGCGCCATGTGGTTATTCCAGAAATCCACCACTGGCAATCGTTGATCTAGCCAGCCAAGACCATCGTTCAGCGCTCTTTGAACTGGACCGTTAGGCTCTTTCATCAGGCGGCTCCTTCCGGGTTAACACCAATCAGCAGGCGAGACGCATCAAGATAGGTATGGGGCGGCACTTTCAAATTAGCCGGCGCCGGCACCCCTTGGTAAACGCGGCCTGCAAGGTCAAACCGACTGTTGTGACAGGGACAGAAAAATCCACCCTGCCAATTAGAGTCAAATGGTTGTGGGCCCATTTCCGGAATGAACTTCGGTGAGCAACCCAAGTGAGTGCAGATCCCCAAAAGCACTAGCATCTCAGGTTTCACCGAACGATATTCGTTATTGGCGTATTCCGGCTGCTGTTCGGCGTTTTCCGAATCAGGATCCTGCAGACGTCCCCGCACCTGTGGCAAGACATCCAACATGGATTTGGTTCGATTCACAATCCAAACCGGTTGACCTCGCCACTCAACTTGCAGCAGTTGTCCTGCTTCCAGCTTATCGATAGTGACCTCCACCGGTGCACCAGCCGCTTTGGCCCTTGCACTGGGTTGCCACATTTTAATGAATGGGACTGCTGCTCCAGCAGCTCCCAAGCCCCCTACAACCGCTACGGTGCCAGTCAGGAACCGGCGCCTTCCCTGACTCACGTCTTCGTTAGACATGTGATCTCCAGCAAAATCGGATAAAAAAAACGGGAGGCCGCAGCATCCCAACCGCCTATTCTATCTACTTCGGACAGGATTCGTCCACGGCATTAGGGCGATCCGCCCATCAAAATGACGTAAAATCCCCCCATGGGACCCACAGCCAAATTTTTTCTGTTCATTGGAAAGGCCATCGTTGCTGGCTTGGCCATGGCTGCCGTGGCCATGATTGTACGCCAACAATGGTCGGACCCGCCGCCCGCAGAGCCCGTTGAAGTGCCGCCCACAGCCATTGAGCAGCGCTCATTTGCCACCGCTGTGGCCACCGCTGCGCCAGCGGTAGTTAATATTTACGTTGACCGTCTCACCGTACAACAGCAGGCCATCATTCCAACCGACCCCCAATTTCGGCGGTTTGCTGGTGGCGCTCTGTTAACACAACCGCGACTGATCAACCGGCAGGTATTGGGGTCCGGCGTCATTTTGCGCCAAGACGGCATCATCGTGACCAACTTCCATGTGATTTACGAGGCTGACAACATCAACGTTGCGCTGTGGGACGGTCGAGTCACCCAAGCCCGGGTGATCGGCGCAGACGAAGAGTCAGACTTGGCGGTGCTGAAGATCGATTACTCCGGTTTGCCGACTCTACCCAGTCCGCCAACCCCGCTATTGGTAGGCGATGTGGTTCTGGCCATTGGTAACCCTTTGGGCTTAGGTAAAACCGTCACCATGGGCATTGTGAGCGCAACTGGCCGGTCGGATGTCAATGTCAGTGTTTATGAAACCCTTATTCAAACCGATGCCGCCATCAACCAGGGCAACTCCGGTGGTGCATTAGTCAACATCGATGGTCATATCGTTGGCCTGAATGCTGCGGTGGCCACCAGTAACGGCGGTAATGGTAACGCCAGCCAAAAAGCGGAAGGCATCAGTTTTGCGATCCCCATTGATACGGTACGCGCGGTGGTCAACACCTTAATCGAAGAAGGCAGCGTCACCCGCGGTTGGATCGGCACAGTGCTCGCCGATGGGGGCGGGAACTTAGCCCGCCGCGCTGGTGGCGAGAGGGGTGTTGTGGTTGCCGCTATCTACAACGACCAACCCGCTCCAGCCGCTGGTCTGTTGGCCGGCGACTACATCACTAAGATGGGCGGTGTACAGGTCAGCGACCGGGTCAGCGCTTATCGGTTGATCGCCGACACGGAACCTGGCGGAAAAATGTCGGTGGAGTTCTGGCGCGGTGGCGAGAAGTTTGTCACTGACGTTGATGTAGTGCTGCGCCAGCCTGTAGCCAACCAGTGGGAATTCTAAGAAGTCGATGCCGGTGTCATTTCCCCCACCGACAAACGAGGCGAGCCGTTTCTAAGCGCCATCGCCGCGTCCCACTTACGTTTTAGGCAAAGTCACGCCGCGCTGTCCCTGGTATTTCCCACCCCGATCCCGATAGGAGGTTTCGCAGGGTTCATCGGACTCAAAAAACAGCATTTGAGCCACCCCTTCATTGGCATAAATTTTCGCAGGCAGCGGCGTGGTGTTGGAAAACTCCAGCGTGACATGGCCCTCCCACTCCGGCTCCAGCGGCGTGACATTGACGATAATGCCGCAGCGGGCGTATGTGGACTTACCCAAACAGACCGTCAACACACTGCGCGGAATGCGAAAGAACTCAACGGTTCGCGCTAAGGCAAAAGAATTGGGCGGGATAATGCAGCAATCGCCATGGAAGTCGACAAAGCTGCCTTGATCAAAGTTCTTAGGATCAACCACCGCCGCATTAATATTGGTGAAAATCTTAAATTCACCCGCGCAGCGCACGTCATAGCCATAGCTTGAGGTGCCATAGGACACAATGCGCTGATCTCCAGCGTGGCGCACCTGGCCCGGTTCAAAGGGCTCAATCATGCCGTGATCCTGCGCCATCTGGCGAATCCAGTGGTCAGCCTTAATGCTCATGCTTCAATCCTTGATGACGATATTGGGAAACTGAATCTTTTTGTTGCGCGCCTGCACTGACAAGCGCGCCGCGGTGCGTCTGGCGATATCCCGATAAGCGGCGGCCAGCGCCCCATCAGGATCGGCAACCACTGTTGGGTTGCCAGAATCGGTTTGTTCACGGATACGAATATCCAGTGGCAGCTGGCCGAGTAATTGGACGTCGTAATCCTGTGCCATGGTAGCGCCGCCGCCCTGGCCAAAAATAGGCTCTTCAAACCCACACTTAGAACACACGTGTGTACTCATATTCTCAACAATGCCTAACACTGGCACCGAAACTTTTTCGAACATTCGCAGCCCCTTACGCGCATCCAGCAGGGCAATATCTTGGGGGGTCGTCACAATGACTGCGCCGGAAACAGGCACCTGCTGGGCCAGCGTGAGCTGAATATCGCCGGTTCCAGGGGGCATATCGATGATCAAATAGTCCAGTCCCTGCCAACGGGTATCGGTAATCAACTGCTGCAATGCCTGGGTCACCATCGGACCGCGCCACACCATTGGCGTGTCTTCTTCAATGAGATAGCCGATGGACATGGTTTGCAGACCATGGCTCACTTTCGGCTCAATGGTATGTCCATCCTCACTGTCGGGTTTACCCGATGCCCCCACCATGCGTGGCTGGCTGGGCCCATAAATATCGGCATCCAACAGACCCACATTTGCCCCTTCGGCAGCCAGGGCCAGGGCCAGATTGACCGACGTGGTCGATTTTCCCACCCCACCTTTGCCAGAAGCCACCGCAATCACGTTTTTCACCTCCGGCAACGGGGTCAGTTCCCCCTGAACCTTATGGGCCACAACGTTGCTACTGAGATTGACCGTTACCGCATCATAGTCGCCAGCGGCCATGAGGTGCTGCTCTATGGCGGTGGCCAATTGATCGCTGATGCCCGCCGCGGGATAACCCAGGCGGATTTCCAGCGCCAATTTTTTGCCGTCCAGGGCGACACCGGAAAGCGCGCCGGCATCCTGCAAATTCTCGCCAGTGAGTGGGTCAATAAAGGTACTGAGCAGGTTTTCAACTGTGGAGCGATCAGCCACGGACACAATCCAATTTTCTGGGGCGCGGGATTATAACCGCTTTTGGCCTACGACCATCCAACGGCCCTGGCTTCATCGCTTTGGGTTCATCAAGACCAGATAGATCGTGCCACAGTGATCAATTTGCCGGATAATGGGGCACTTCATCAGCCATTGCTTTAAGTTCATGACCAACCAGCGCAAGATCCTCGCTACCTGTGCCCTGCCCTACGCCAACGGGGCTATCCATCTGGGTCATATGGTTGAGCACGTCCAGGGCGACATCTGGGTGCGCGCTATGCGCATGAGCGGTCACCAGTGCTGGTTTGTTTGCGCCGACGATGCCCATGGCACGCCGATCATGATCAATGCCGAGCGCCGAGGCATTACCCCCGAGCAGCTGATTGCTGAAAGCCGGCAGGCCCACGAGGCAGATCTGCAGGCGTTTTCCATCAGCTATGACTACTACCATTCCACTCACTCTGAGGAAAACCGCCTGCGGGTGGAAGAGATTTTTGCTGAACTTAAAAACAAAGATCTAATCGAAATTCGCACCATTGAGCAGTATTTCGATCCAAAGGCGGGCATGTTCTTGCCCGATCGATTTATCAAGGGCACCTGTCCTAAATGCAAAACTCCGGATCAGTATGGTGATGCTTGCGAAAACTGCAGCGCCACCTACAACCCCACAGACCTCATTGATCCCCACTCTGCGGTGACTGGTGAGAAACCCGTACTAAAAGAATCAGACCACTATTTTGTTCGCTTGTCTCAATGCCAAGACTTTCTTGAGCAGTGGGTGCGGGCGGGCCATTTGCAACCGGAGGTAGTGAACAAACTGGGCGAGTGGTTCGAGACCGGTCTCAGCGACTGGGACATCTCCCGGGACCAGCCCTATTTCGGCTTTACCATTCCTGGCACCGATGACAAATTCTTTTATGTCTGGATGGATGCACCGGTGGGTTACATGGCCAGCTTTGAGCGCCTGTGCGAGGAGCGGGGGTTAAACTTCGATGAATTTTGGCGCCCTGGCAATAACACCGAGCTTTACCACTTTATTGGCAAGGACATTGTCTATTTCCACACCCTGTTCTGGCCCACCATGCTCAATGCGGCGGGCTATCGCCTGCCTAGCGCCGTCTATGTCCACGGGTTTCTCACCGTTGATGGACAAAAAATGTCCAAATCCCGCGGCACGTTCATCATGGCCAAAACCTACCTTGAACACTTGGCGCCGGATTACCTGCGGTATTACTACGCCACCAAGCTCGGGCCTGGCCTGGCCGACCTTGACTTAAACCTGGAAGATTTTGTGGCTAAGGTCAATTCCGACCTAGTGGGTAAAGTAGTCAACATTGCCAGCCGCTGTGCGGGGTTTATCAGCAAACGCTTCGACGGCCAGCTGGGCGACCGCTTGGACGACCCGCAGTTGTTGCAGAAGCTGACCGATGCTGGCCCGGAAATCATTGCCCATTTCGAGGCTCGCGACTACAACCGCGCGGTACGCCAGATTATGGCTTTGGCCGACGAGGCCAACCGTTACATTGATGAGCACAAGCCTTGGCAGATGATCAAAGAGCCTAATCGCGAAGCGCAGGTTCAGGCCGTTTGCACCCAAGGCATTAACCTTTTTCGGGTTTTGATCACCTACCTAAAACCCATCATCCCCGATACCGCTGCCAAAGCCGAAGCGTTTCTGAACGTTGAACCCCTGATGTTCGCCGACATTGATCAGCCGCTGTTATCTCATCAAATCGCCACCTTTGTGCCGCTGATGACCCGAGTTGATGAGCGCCAGGTTGCCGCTATTGTAGAGGCGTCAAAGGAAGACCTAAAAGTGAGTGAAAGCACCCCCACGGCCGCAGCAAATACCGCCCCGGCGCAATCTGATTTCATCAGCATCGACGATTTCAACAAGATTGAGTTACAGGTTGCCAAAGTCACCCTCGCCGAACATGTGGAGGGCGCCGACAAGTTGCTAAGGCTGGAACTGGATCTGGGTCCAAAGGCCTCATCGCGACAGGTCTTTGCCGGGATCAAATCAGCCTATCAACCGGACGATTTGGTTGGGCGACTGGTGGTTGTGGTGGCAAATCTTGCGCCGCGAAAAATGCGCTTTGGCGTCTCTGAAGGCATGGTGCTGGCTGCCGGCCCCGGTGGTGAGGACTTGTTCGTACTGTCCCCAGACAGCGGCGCCAGCCCCGGCATGCGGGTGAAATGACCGAATACATACTCCTGGTAATCAGCGCCGCACTGGTCAACAATTTTGTGCTGGTGAAATTCCTTGGCCTGTGCCCCTTTCTGGGTGCATCCACTCAAATTGACAGCGCCCTGGGTATGGCCTGGGCCACCGCCTTCGTACTAACCGTGGCCTCTTGCCTCAGCTATTTAAGTTACAGCTGGTTACTCGTGCCTTTTGAGCTGGAATACCTGCGCACCTTAGTGTTTATTTTGGTCATTGCCGCGGCGGTTCAGCTCACCGAACTGGTGGTGCGAGCCAACACGCCACGACTGCATCAACTACTGGGCATTTACCTGCCCCTGATCACCACCAACTGCGCCGTACTGGGGGTTGCCCTTCTCAACATTCAGCAAAGTGAAAACCTGCTGCAGGCCGCGGTGTTTGGTTTTGGCGCAGCGTTGGGGTTTGGTTTGGTGTTGGTTGCCTTTGCCGGCATTCGCGAACGATTGGCCGCAGCGCCAATACCAACGCCCTTCCAGGGACCAGCCATTGGGTTGATTACCGCCGGGCTGATGGCGCTGGCGTTTATGGGTTTTCGCGGGTTGGGACGGCTGTGACCGGAAGTCTGCTCACAGGCCTTGCATTGATTTTGCTGCTGGCAGCGGGCATTGGATTGGCCTTAGGCGCAGCCCGGCGCCGCTGGCCAGAAAACACCGACCCGTTGGTGGCCCAAATTGATGCGCTGCTGCCACAGACCCAGTGTGCCCAATGCAGCTATCCGGGCTGCAAGCCTTACGCCCAGGCGATTGCCAATGACCAGGCGCCAATTAACCGCTGTCCGCCGGGTGGCGAGGCAACCATTGCCGCTCTGGCGGCCCTGCTGGGGCGCGAACCCCAAGCCCTGGCCGAAGACCTACCCCAACCGGGTGCTTTACTGGCAATCATCGATGAAAGCCGCTGCATTGGCTGCGCCTTATGTTTGCCGGCATGCCCGGTGGATGCCATTGTCGGCGGGCACGGCTTCAGCCATACGGTGATCGCTGAGCAATGCACCGGCTGCGAGTTGTGCCTGCCGCCGTGCCCAGTGGACTGCATCGACCTGTTGCCGGTGAAAGTCCCGGTGCTCACCCCACCCCAGCGACCCTTGCCGCTGAGCGCCAGCGGATGAGTAATCGATGATCAAAGGCATTGAGCACACCTTGGGCCAGCGGCTGTGGCATTTCCCCGGCGGCGTTAAGCTGCGCCACCACAAAAACATGTCCATTGGCGACACCATCGCTGATGCGCCGGTGCCCAATGAACTGCTGCTGCCGCTGGATCAAAGTATTGGCAGCCCTGGCGCCGCCGCTGTGGCGGTGGGTGATGCGGTGGAGAAATACCAGCGCCTAACGGGCGATTTTGATGCCTTAGGCGCGCACCTTCATGCACCCACCTCAGGCACCATAACCGCCCTTGAGGAGACCCCATCGGGACTACGTTTGACACTAACAGCCGATGGCCGCGATGCCGGAAATTCGCTGCCCGGGTTGGATCAATGGCGCGAGCAATCTGCCGAGGCATTGCGCCAGCGAATATTTGAGGCAGGCGTGGTGGGTCTTGGCGGTGCCCTGTTCCCGACTCACGAGAAACTGAAAGACCCTGACCGGGTCCGCGTGCTCATTATCAACGGCGCTGAGTGTGAGCCTTATATCAGCTGCGATGAAATGGTGATGCGCTGCTGGCCTCAAGCCTTATTGGAAGGCACCCAGATATTAGCCGCCATGGTGGGCGCTGAGCAGTGTCTGATTGCCATCGAAGACCAAATGGGCGAAGTGGAAGCCATGCTCAATCAGGCGGCCATTGATATGGACTGTCCCGACGTTCGTATAGTTAAGGTACCCACGATTTACCCCGAGGGCGGCGAAAACCAGCTGATTCAAGTGTTAACCGGATTGGAAGTTCCCGCTGAGTGTTACCCCCAGGAAATTGGCATTGTGATGCAGAACGTTGCCACTGCCGTTGCCTGCCGCGATGCGGTGATCGATGGCAAGCCGCTAATTTCTCGGGTGATCACCGTGACCGGCCATGGAGTGGAAAAACCGGCCAACTTTCATGTCCGAGTGGGCACCCCGCTATCGGAGCTTGTCAGCCTCGCTGGCGGCTATTGCCCCGATGCCAGCCGGCTTGTGGTGGGTGGTCCGATGATGGGCCAGGCCAAAGCTGACGACGGCGCACCCACCACCAAAGGCACCAACTGCGTGTTGGTGCTCAGCGAGACTGACACACACCAAGCCCACCCTCAGCTGCCTTGCATACGCTGCGGAGATTGCCAGCGGGTGTGCCCGGCCCAGCTAATGCCCCAGTTGCTGATGTGTCACATCGAAAACGGCGATTTGCAAGGAGCGGCCAACCTTCACCTGAGCGACTGTATCGAATGTGGCTGCTGTTCCTACGTGTGCCCGAGCCAGATCCCCCTGGTGGACTACTACCGCTACGGCAAACACGAACTGGCAGTTAAGCACCAGCAGGCCGCAGCAGCCGACAGTGCCAAAGTTCGCTTCAATGCCCACGAGCGCCGCCTTGAAGCCCAAGAGCGGGCTCGCCAATCAGCCCTGGCGGACAGTCAGGCAAACCTTGCTCAAGCCGACCCAAGCCAGGCCCTAGCGGCAATTTTGGCTCGCAAAAAAGGTGCGGTCAATCCGGGCGGTGATACCGAGTCATGAAATTTCCAGTCTCTGGCGCCCCCCATATTCCCGCACCCACATCAGTCCAACGGGTGATGCTGAAGGTATTGCTGGCACTGCTCCCTGGCACCTTTGCGTACGTGTTTTTCTTTGGCCCAGCGATGCTGATTCAAATCACCATTGCAGTGACCTGCGCCCTGCTATTTGAAACCCTCATGTTGAAAAGCCGCGGCCAACCGATAAAGCCCTTTCTTACCGATTTGTCGGCGCCGGTCACCGCC
>CAZLJY010000081.1:0-18241 GCA_964559945.1 uncultured Gammaproteobacteria bacterium
TCAATCGAATCCTCTCGGAAAATCATGGCCTGCGTATCGCCGTGATCGAAAATGAATATGGCGAAATTGGTATCGACCAGGATCTGGTCATCAACGCCGACGAAGAAGTGTTCGAAATGAACAACGGTTGCATCTGTTGCAACGTGCGCGGCGACTTGATCCGGATTCTTGGCGAGTTGTCCGGTCGCCTGGAACAGTTTGATCGAGTGATTTTGGAAACCACCGGTCTTGCTGATCCGGGTCCCGTAGCCCAGACATTTTTGGTCCAAGAAGACATTCAAGACTTCTATCAACTTGACGGCATTATCACGCTAGTTGATGGCAAACATGTGGGCCAGCACTTAGATGATGAGACCGATGAGGTCCTTGCCCAGGTGGCATTCGCCGATCGAATTATTATCAATAAAGTTGATTTGATCGATGAGGACGAAAAACGGGCCGTCAAGCAACGCCTGCAAGCCATGAATACCATGGCGGGTATCTATGAGGCGACCATGGCGGATGCGCCGATAGCCGAGTTGCTAGATATCGGCGGATTCAATGTGGAACGGGCGGTGGATATCAAACCGAATTTTCTTGAGCCTGAATACCCCTTTGAGTGGGGCGGCTTGTGGACGCTGTCTGCCGGGCGTTACCGACTGCGGTTGTCCGATGATGACCACCACCACCACCACCACGACCATGACCATGACCATGACCATCATCACCATCATTCAGGTGATGGGGCAGGGATGTCAATTGTCAGCGCCATCGTTGATGAAAACGATGGGAGTGATTTGCCGGCGCTAGCGGAGACGGTTTTCGTAGAATTTTCCGCTGTGCCCACACCACTGTCTCAGGGGGAGGCACTAACTACCCCCGGTAAACACTATGAACTGTTGCTTGAAGACCAAGCCGATGGTGATTTCGAGTTATCCCTGGAGACCGCGTCCACCGTGGCCCTTTTCACCGGGCACCCACCGGAAGGTCGCCATTTGGTTCTGCTGGGTTCAGATGATCATATTGTGAAGCCAACGGCCGAGCATAATTTTCACGCAGAGCATTCCCACAACTCCGCCGTGTCGTCTACCTCCATTGAGCTGCCGGGTAAATTTAACGGTGACCAGTTAAATGCCTGGTTGGAGATGTTTTTGCAAGACAACGGTCCCGACGTCTATCGCATGAAGGGTGTGGTGGGCATCGAAGGTCAGGACTATCGTTTTGTCTTCCAGGGCGTACACATGATTTTCGGTAGTCAGGCTGCCGGTGAATGGGGTGATGAGACGCCGCTGAATCGACTGGTATTCATCGGCAAGAATCTCGATAAACCCTTTATTCGCCAATCCCTTGAAGGCTGCCTGGCCGGTTAGGGTTGGGCTAGGACGGTATCCCCGTGTGGACCTTTGGTCTACAACACCAGCGTGCCGGGCCCT
Source organism: uncultured Gammaproteobacteria bacterium (assembly GCA_964559945.1). Lineage (GTDB taxonomy): Bacteria > Pseudomonadota > Gammaproteobacteria > Xanthomonadales > SZUA-38 > JANQOZ01. The sequence continues at coordinate 1,413 of CAZLJY010000081.1, forward strand.
GTCACGGCCAGCAACAACAGCCCTCCAACTAATCCCAGGTTCGCTAGCGCGATGCGAGTGCGTGCCAACCGTTGTTCACCTTCCATGGTCCAGAAATGGTGAACCAACACAGTGGCGGTTACTGTGAACACCGCCAATGCGATGGCCATTTCCGTTACCAACCAACCGGCCATCAAGCAGATGGGCGCAACCAGGTGTAAGGCGATGGTGAACACCACCGATACCGGTCGCAATGGAATTTTGGCGCTGGAAAATTCGTTTAACGCCCGCTGGAAATTCAGTGCCTTTTCAATGCCACTAACCAGGAATACAGCCGCCATGAGAAAACGTGCAGCCAGTACGATGATTGAATGCCAGCTCTGTTCGGTCATCCTATTGCGGCTTCAATCGCTTTGCCTAAGCCTTCGGTGTTGGATTTGCCGCCCATATCAGGGGTGAGGTTAGCGTTATCTCTTAGTGTGTCCTCAATGGCGGTCATGATGGTGTCGTGAGCATCGCGATGGCCAAGGTGTTGCAACATCATCGCTCCGGCCCAAATGGTGCCAATGGGGTTGGAGATTTTTTGGCCGTAAATATCGGGCGCCGATCCGTGAACCGGTTCAAACATGGATGGATGCTCATTGGATGGATTGAGGTTGGCCGACGGCGCGATGGCAATGGTGCCAGTGCATGCTGGACCCAGATCCGACAAAATATCGCCAAACAGATTACTGCCGACCACCACATCAAATCGATCGGGCATACGCACAAAGTTCGCCGTCAGAATATCGATGTGGTATTGGTCAACGGCGATGTCCGGGTAACCCTTAGCCATTTCGGCAACCCGGGCATCCCAATAGGGCATGGAATGGATAATGCCATTGGATTTAGTGGCTGAGGTTAAATGTTTGGCCTCCCGGCTCTGGGCCAGGTCAAAAGCGTATTTCAACACGCGGTCCACACCTCGGCGGGTAAACACACTTTGTTGCACCACAACTTCGTGCTCGGTGCCAGCGTACTGAACGCCACCGATATTGGAATACTCGCCTTCAACATTTTCGCGAACCACATAGAAATCGATGTCGCCAGGTTTACGGCCAGCCAGGGGGCAGGGTACGCCATCAAAAAGGCGCACGGGGCGTAAGTTGATGTGTTGGTCAAACTCTCGCCGAATCGGAATCAGCAGGCCCCACAACGAGATGTGATCGGGTACTGTTGGAAAGCCCGCTGCGCCCAGGTAAATGGCGTCAAACGCCCTTAATTGTTCGATGCCGTCTTCGGGCATCATATGGCCGGTTTTCAAATAGGTTTCGCAGGACCAATCAAATTCCTGCCATTGGAAATTGATACCGTGCTTACCGCCGGCTTTTTCCAGCACGCGCACGCCTTCAGGCATGACTTCTTTGCCGATTCCATCACCTGGAATGACAGCTACTTTTATTGTTGTCGTCATCACTTTTTCCCCTAACAAAAAGGGCCCTGAAAAGGGCCCTTGTCCAATGCTAAATTCGTTTAGTAACTCATTCCGCAGCCGATGATCCTGTCGTTGGGGAATTTGGTGATCACTTCAATGCCGGTGTCAGTTACCACTACCTCGTCTTCGAGGCGCACACCGTCAGTGCCATCTTCGTTACCCGCATAGGTTTCCAGCGCAAATACCATTCCCGGTTGGATTTCCACCGGATGTTCGATGCTATAGGCTCGCGACATGATGGGGAATTCCCAAAGCCCTACGCCTACGCCGTGGCCATACTGCAAACCGAAAATTTCGTGTTCGTTCAAAGCGCCCATTTCGCGGTAATCTGGCCAGCGGGTGACCACATCCGCAGTCGTCGCGCCGGGCCTCACCGCTTCGATACCACCCATTTGAATTTCGTAGCATCGGGCGTGGGTATCGATTTGTTTCTGGGAGGGTGGGCCCACGGTAAAACATCGATAAACGCAGGTGTGATAGCCGTTAAACAGGCACACCACGTCCATGAAAATAATGTCCCCAGGTTGCAAAAGACGATCCGAGCTTAAGTGAGGGTGGGGGAAGGTGCGATTGCCCGATGTGACCTGAACATTGTGCACCCACTGAGCGCCCAGCCGGTGCATTTCGTGAGATGCAACCGCTTGTAAGTCATTTTCCTTGGCGCCTGGGCGAATTTCTCGCGCGATGCGGTGGAAGGCAGCATCCACAATCGCGCAGGCATGTTTCAGCAGTGCAATTTCGTCTTCGTTTTTGATCGCTCGAGCATGCTGCATTACCACCATGCCATCAGCGATTGTGTAGCCAGCACCCTGCATGGCAAGTAAGGTTTGAGACTCGATGACATCAACACCGATTCGGATCTTACTTTTATCCAGGCCAAAGTTTCCCAGCACCATATCCAGGTCTTTCAAAAAGCCATCGGTGGCGCCCCAGCCGGGTGGCAATGCGCCATACATGGTGCCGTGGGCCGGGTAGGTGTAATCAGCAATCCATGGGCAATTGAGTTTTTCTGCAGCAACCTCGGAGCCAAAACCAAAAATGTGCGGTGGGCCGTTGCGCGGGATAATGGAGTACCGACCCATGTTGTCGATCTCCGGTGAGCAGACAGCCGTTGAGGTGGCATAGCGTTTGTTGCAGGTATCGAATAACAGGAGGCATTCGATATCGAATTTGTCCATGTACTGCTTAACCCGGTCAACGCGATATTCGCGCATCCGGTCCATATTGATGCGTTGCTCGTAGTCAACTTGCATCATTCCCTGTGTACCTACACGATACGCCACTGCTGCTCTCCTTCGTTCCCGCGTCCCGCCGTTTTCTAACTGTCGATTAGGGCGAACACTAATTTTGTTATCTTGATCATTATATCGTCAATTTTCAACAAAATAAAAAAATGTCGATTATTTTTACTAAGGTGAGATTCTTTACTTCATCAATGTATGGGAGAGAATGGCCCGTCGACGTCATTAACGGTTTGCTCTATCTATGCGTCATTTAGCTATTGGTGATATTCACGGCTGTGCCACAGCGCTGGCGACCCTTGTGGGTTATGTCAATCCCAATGCCGATGACGTAGTAGTCACCCTCGGTGATTATGTAGACCGCGGGAGCGATTCTCGTGGCGTTATCAATAAACTATTGGATTTAGGCGCCCGTTGTCAGCATGTAGCGCTGCGCGGAAATCATGAAATCATGATGCTTGATGCGCTGAAGTCCAAAAGCTGGTTAGGACCGTGGTTGGGCTACGGTGGTCAGGCAACCCTAGATTCTTATGGCGGTTCCTTCGACCAGATACCGGCAGACCATCTGAAATTTTTGCGAGATACTCTGCAGCCGTTTTATGAGACCGATACACACTTCTTTGTTCATGCCAACGCCCGGGCCGATGTGCCCTTGGATGAGCAGCCGGATGCGGCGCGCTATTGGCAAAAATTTCGCGATCCAGAGCCTCACCAATCAGGCAAAACCATGATCTGTGGTCACACTCCTCAAAGCACCGGTTTGCCGGTTCGGGTTAACCACGCGGTTTGTATTGATACCAAAGTCTATGCCGACGATGGCTGGCTAACCTGCATTGAGGTTGAGTCAGGAAAAACCTGGCAGGCCAATGAGCACGGTGACACACGGACGGGGTCGGTTTAGTAACCCACGTACTCAAGGCTGTTCGCTAGAACATATCCACCACGTTAGCGCTGCGTTTGATATTGCTGCCGTCGCGGCTTTCCTGCCAGGCAATTTGGCCTATCGCGCGTTCGGCTTTCTCAACATCTATAGCCAGCAAACTGCCATTGGGAATTAAGATATCTTCGCCGGTAATCCATAACACCAAAATGCTGGTGCAAGACTGATGGCTGCTGACAAGTACATCCCCAGCGTCGTAGTCCAGGCTGCGCAGAAACTGAATGATCTCCGGCAATCGGGAACCGGTTTTTAGCAGTGGCGACTCCACCACCTGGCCTTGCTTACCCAACAACTCTGAGGCGATGTCCAGCGTCTGCTTGACCCGTAGCAACGGGCTAGAAAATATCTGGGTTATCCCCGACAGCTCATCGCGGCGCAGCTTGATGACATCTTCCACTTCGGTGATGCCAACATCGGTAAGGGTGCGATCAGCATCAACATCGGCGTTGGATGTCATGCCGTGGCGCAGGACAAATAATCTCATCAGACGGTTAGCTCAGACTTTTTCGGCCTGGTGGTTACCTGCCGATCTGACTATCGCTTCTGTTACCGCGGCACAATGCACATGCTCAGCATTGGAAATCAGATAAGGTTCGCCGCCCCCAATGGCAGCGCCAAATGCATCCAGCGCCGCCCGCGCCACGTCGAACTTTGCCGCTTCCCATTTCTGCGCTGGCCCTTTGGTGGGTTTAAAGGTGCAGTCGCTGAACAATTGGAAACGCCGCTCCTCCGAAGGTGCGCCGGCGATATGGGTCATGCCTTCCAGCTTAACGAAGCCTTTGGAGCCGTAAATTTGGAAGTTAAAGCCGCCACCGGTGGCGGTCATGGTGGCAAGATAACCCGACATCCCTTCTTTCATCCGAAACAGGATGGATGTGGTGTCATCAGCATCAACTTCCACTGCCCGACGAAAGCTCTGGGCATAGACTTCATCGATTTCACCGCAAACATCGATGAACCCATCGATGGCGTGTACACCCATGGGCGTTAATCCGCCGCAAGGGGTCTCGTCTTTGCTTGCGCGCCACGCATCGGGCTTCAAAAACAATCCGTTAGGAAATGTCATCGTTGCCTCGCAATGCAAGATCGTGCCCAATTCGCCGGATCGGATCATATCGCGCAATTTACCCATTTCCGGGTGGAAGCGCCGGCTGTAGCCAACGGCAAGCTGGACTCCGGCTTGTTCACAGGCATCCACTGCGGCCTGGGCGGAGGCGCCGGTTAATGCCAGCGGCTTTTCGCAAAACACATGTTTACCCTGCCGAGCTGCGGCAACCACCTGGTCGGCGTGCATTGAATTGGGTGTAACAAGGACGACCGCATCAATGTCATCATCTTCGATTATGGTTTCGAAGGACTCACGCAAGTCCAAGTTATGGGTTTTACAAAAAGCGATGTCGGCATCGGTTTTGGATCGTGTGGTTGCAGCCACAAAGCGAATTTCGTCACTCACCCCGGCGACGGATTCGACCAGCGTTTGGCCCCACCAGCCAAGCCCAACAATGGCGGCATTGATCATGGTTGATTCTCATCCAGTGAAATTGCGAAGCCAATATTGTATCGCTAAAATTTATAGTATGGATAGATAATCGATTAAATTGACGGTCAGCAATGGGATTTTCAGGGGCCGAGTGTTGGGGGTTTGGAAACTGTTTTTGTCATGCCCATCCCCGGCGTTTTGGTCGGGTTTTAGCCGGTCTTGCTGAATGTCGGGTAGGGCCCTAGGCCGACTGACGCGAGTCTGCAAAAAGCCGAAATAGGGCTACCATATAATCGATAAATGCCATAAAATTTCAAAACTGTCGATAAATTATCGGGATTACTCCATTGGCTAGCAAAACCGGGCAGCTCTCCGCTGCGATTAAGAAGGCAAAGGCACCCAAGCCTGACGTTCGCCTCGACCTGTATCGACAGATGCAGGCCTGTCGCGGCATGGAACAACGTGCCTATGACCTATTCATGCAAAACCTGATCAAAGGCACCTCGCACCTGGCCTTGGGCCAAGAAGCCATCGCCGCAGGCTTTGGGGTGGCGATGCGCGACGACGATTACACGTTTTGTACCTATCGCGGGCATAACCACACACTGGTTCGCGGTGTTGGGATGACGGCGATTCTTGGTGAGTTGATGGGGCGCGAATGCGGCCTTCTGCACGGCAAGGGCGGGTCCATGCACCTGATGGACATGGATAAAGGGGTGCTGGGTTCCTACGCAATCATCGGTGCGCACATGCCGATGGCAGCCGGCGCTGCCTGGTCTGCCCAGTACCGAAAATCCGGTCAGGTGGCGGTGTGTTTCTTTGGCGATGGAACAACCAATATTGGCGCCTTTCATGAGTCGCTGAATTTCGCGGCTATTTGGAACTTGCCGGTGGTCTATGTCTGCGAAAATAACCTTTATATGGAGTACACACCCATTAGCGAGGTCACCGCTGTAGCCAACCCGGCGGCAGATCGAGCATCCGCTTACGGCCTTGAGTCCATCATTGTTGATGGCAATGACGCCGACGTGATGTACGCAGCGGCTTCCGCTGCGCTGAATAAGGCGCGCAAAGGCGGTGGGCCAACGCTAATCGAAGCCCAGACCTATCGACATGGCGGGCACTCGCGAGCCGATCCAGGAAAATACCGTCCCGATGAAGAGGTTGCGGCCTGGAAAAAGCGTGACCCTCTAATCATTTACCGGCAGCGCCTCATTGATGAAGGAATCGATGTGGCACAGATCGAAGCGGTGGAAGCTGAGCAAGCGGCGCGGGTCGATAAGGCCGAGCAGGTTGCACGGGACAGCGGTCCACCATCTTTGGATATTGCCACCACCGAAGTGTGGGCTGATGGAGGTTCATCATGGCGCAATTAAGTTATCGCGATGCGGTCAATGCCGCCATTGCCCAGGAGATGCGGCGGGACGAATCCGTGGTTTTCCTGGGTGAGGACATTGCCGCTGCGGGCGGTGTGTTTAAGACCACTGGCGGATTGTTGGAAGAGTTTGGCGAGTTACGGGTCCGCGATACGCCGATTTCCGAACAGGCCATTCTTGGCGCGGCTGCCGGTGCGGCGATGACTGGCCTTAAGCCCATTGCCGAAATCATGTTCTCGGACTTCTTTGCGGTGTGTTGGGATATTGTGGTCAATCAGATTGCCAAGACCCGCTACATGACCGACGGCCAATGCAGTTTTCCCTTGGTGATTCGTTCAGCCAACGGTGGCGGTGCCCGATTTGGTGCCCAGCATTCCCAGAGTATCGAGAACTGGGCCATGGCAGTTCCTGGATTGAAAGTGGTAGCGCCATCTAGCCCTGCCGATGTTTGGGGGCTTTTGGCGGCGTCCATTCGGGATCCCGACCCAGTGCTGTTTTTTGAGCAGAAATCCCTTTACGGAACCAAAGGCGATGCCCCCACTGGCGAGCATATTGAACCGCTGGGTAAAGCCAATGTGCTTCGGGAAGGCAGTGATGTGACCATAGTGGCGCTGGCTGCGATGGTGCGCCATGCCACCAAGGCAGCAGAAACCTTGGCCAGCGAGCATGGCATTAACGCTGAGGTGATTGACCTGCGGTCGTTGGTGCCGTTGGATGTGACAACGGTATTTGAGTCAGTGACCAAGACCGGTCGGCTGGTGACCGTTGAGGAAAACCCACGGCTTTGTGGTTGGGGTGCAGAAGTATCCTCATTGGTGTCAGAAGAACTATTTTGGAATCTGGACGGACCGGTGGTTCGTGTGACAACACCGCACATTCCACTGCCCTCGGCTGACGCGCTGGAAGATGCGGTTTTACCCAGTGCAGCGAAAGTTGTTGATGCAGTTATCGCCCTCGCGGATTGAAGCAGATTAAGGAATAGGTCATGGATGTGCTGATGCCACAACTGGGCGAAACGGTTCTCGAAGGAACCGTTGGGTCCTGGTACAAAAAGGTTGGCGACACGGTCGCCAAGGGCGATCTATTGTTAGATGTGGAAACCGATAAGGCCGCCACCGAAATCGAAGCGCCAGCCGATGGCGTGGTTAGCCATATCAACGTGCCCGCAGGGGACACGGTGGATGTGGGAACGGTTATCGCCGTGATTGCGGTTGAGGGTGAATCCCAAGCTGACGTTCAAGGTGGAGGCCAGGCAGCATCGCCAACAGGCAATGGGGTATCAGAGCTCAAAACGCCAGCAAAAGGTCTGCCAGCCAGAACCCACACAAACAAATTGTCGCCGGCTGTCAGAAGATTGGTGTCCGAACATAACCTGGACCCCGATCAGCTGACGGGTACTGGCCGAAATGGCCGACTCACCAAGCGAGATGTTGAGACTCACCTCAAGGGTGGAGGGGCTGCAAGAGGCGCCACGCCAACTAGCGCCTCGATGTCTGCACCGGCTCCGGTTATAGCTGCGGCTCAGTCCAACAACGTCATTCCATTTGATCGCTTTCGCCGGGTAACCGCGGAGCACATGGTGAAGTCCAAAGCCACCTCACCCCATGTCTTGCAGGCCACTGATGTGGATTTCAGCGCAGTAGACGCCGTAAGGCTGGTCAAGAAAGGCCAATGGAAAAAAGACAAAGGGTATTCGTTGACCTACCTGCCGTTTGTGGCCCGGGCCGTGTGTCAGGCGTTGGCGGAATTCCCTCGCCTCAATGCCAGTGTTGTTGGTGACGCTTTACACCTGCATGGCGATATCAACTTGGCCATTGCCATTGACTTAAACCACGAGGGGCTTGTGGCGCCAGTGGTGAGTAAGGCTCAAACCCTTAACGTACGGGGACTGGCTGAAGCGTTTAATGATTTGGTGGTGCGGGCAAAATCTCGCAAGTTATCCGCTGATGACCTCAGCGGCGGCACTTATACTCTGTCAAACCCAGGGCCGTTTGGCACGCTGTTCACTGCGCCGATTATTAATCAGCCTCAAGTGGGGATTATGTCAATGGATGCGGTCAAGAAGCGGCCAGTGGTGATTGAATCTGCCGCTGGCGACTCCATTGCCATTCGGCCCGTTGGGGTGATGGCACAATCCTTTGATCACCGCGCGATCGATGGCGCGTATTCAGCGGCCTATCTGCAAAAGGTCAAGACGTTGATTGAGGAGACGGACTGGTCGAAAGAAATATGAGGCTAATCTATGATCGATAACAACCCCCTTAGTCGCCGTCGGTTCCTCGCCGGCAGCGCGGCATTGGCGGCCTCTGGGCTCTCACTGCCGCAATGGGCGCTGGCTGATGAGCCGATTCGAAAGCGCCTGATTCCAGGCACCAGCGAAGCTTTGCCTGTTGTTGGACTGGGCGCACCCAATTTTTTCTATACAACGCCTGAGGAGGGTAATGGCCCGGCAAAAGCGCTGATCCAGGCCATGATGGACAAAGGGGGATGCGTGATCGATACACCGCCTTTTTTCCGCCCAGACCCTCCCGTGGTCGGCCCAATCATTCGCCAGATGGGGGTGCAAAATGATCTCTTTTTGACCGCCAAGATTACCGTGCGGGGCAAACAAGCCGGCATTGCGCATCTGGAAAAGTCGGTGTCTAACCTGGACAGAAATCCGGTGGATGTCCTGATGGTTCACAACATGCTGGAGATGAAAAACCACTGGCCGACACTAAAGGATTGGAAAGCCTCGGGTCGAGCTCGTTACATCGGGGTCAGTCTCAGTCGGGCCCGGTCCTATGATGGGCTTGAGCAATTCATGAAGAAAGAGAAGCCGGATTTCATCATGATTCGCTATTCCATCCATCATCCACAAACCGCTGAGCGCATCTTGCCGTTGGCCCAGGAACTTGGGATTGCTGTCATTGGAATTGAGGCCTTTAAGACCAACCGCGATGGCAATCTTTTTAGCCTGGTGCGGGAAACAGCGCTGCCTGAATGGGCCTCAGAATTTGATTGCGATTCCTGGGCGCAGTTTTCCCTTAAGTACATTTTGAGCCATCCGGCGATGACCTGTGTGGTGACCGAAACCAACAAGGTCAAACACATTGTGGACAACATGGGGGCAGCTTACGGTCGTTTGCCCGATGGCGCGATGCAAACCAAAATGAAGAACTACTTACTGTCTATTTGAGACTCAGCGAACGCTGGCGTTTTCCATCGCCGCGATTAACGGCAGTTTTTTACCCGATAGGTAGCGCACCATGGCGCCGCCGGCGGTACAGACGTAGTTAATGTGAGCCAGGTCAACGAATCGGGTCGCGGCGGTGACCGTATCGCCACCCCCAATCACCGAATAACCCTTGGAGGCTGCAATGGCGTTCCATACAGCCTTGGTGCCATGGTCAAACAACGCCTCTTCGTAGACCCCGGGCGGACCGTTTACAAACAACGTTTTCGCCTCGGCAATGGTTTTCTCAAAAGCCGCGATAGTCATCGACCCAATGTCCATGTACATGTGCTCGGCCGGAAGGTCGCCAACCGGTATTTCTTTGCGCTGGCCGTCCTCTTGGTAAGCCAGATCTAAGGGGTATAAAATTTTGTCGTTGAAGTCGTGCAAATAGGATTTTGCTTGCTCCACGAAAACGTCCAAACCGCGATCTTTTAAGAACAGTTCCTTAACCGCCCCCAAAGAATAACCGGCGGCCAGCAACATGATTTCACCGGTAATGCCGCAGGCCAAAATTTTGTCTGCAGTTCCGGCTTCAAGTACCTGCTTCATCACGCCAAAGGCATCGGATATTTTGGCGCCGCCAAGAACAAAAACCGAAGGGTGCTCGGGCTCTGACATCACCCGATTGAGGGCCGCTACCTCATCGAATAATAAGTCTCCCGCCGCGGTGGGTTTGATCTCCTGGAACGCGACCATGGAGGGGGCATTGCGGTGGGCTGCGGCAAAAGCGTCGTTGACATACACGTCAACTAACGGGGCAAGACCTCTGACCAGCCAGGTATCCAGCATCTGCGGCGGGTCGAGCTTAACGGCATTTTCAAAGGTGGAGATCTCCTCGCTGAGATAGCGCAGATTGCCCAGCAGCACCGACTCACCCGGCTTTAAGGATTTCACTTTGTTCTGTGCAGCTGGGCCACAAACATCGTCGATGTAGTCAACCTTGCGGCCAAGCAATGCGCTGAGTTTCTCCGTATGTTCCTGCATTGACATCAGGTTTTGGTAATCCAGCGTATCTCCCTGGTGGGCGATCATGGCCAGTTTTGCGCCTTGCTCCAGAATTTTTGAAATGGTTGGAATGCTCTTTTCCAGCCGATTGGTATTGACAATCTTCCGGGTGTTGGGATCGATGGGTGAATTGATATCCACACGCAGCAAGACCGTCTTGCCCGCGAGGTTTAACTGGTCGACGGATTTCATTATTTCCAGTAGGGCAGGCCGAGGTACTTGTTGGTTGCGCCCACCGCTTCCAGTCGATCTTCCTGTAAGCCACAGGCAGCCCGCGCCGCGTCCAGGGTTTCTGGGATGGTCACTGACTCTTGGGGGATATGGATTCCAAACATGAGGTCGCGACCTGATTTTACTAAGGTGTCTTTCCAGATCGGTACCTCATAGATATCACCTCGGGGGTGTCCCATGTCACGCGCGTATTTAAAGATCGACGCGTTGCCCAGGAAGCCCTCGTCCAAGGACACCATGCGCAGGCGATCATGAGCGGCGAACGCTTCGGCGGCCTGGTCGATGGAAAGGTCTTGTTTCGGGGTCGCTAAGACAGAAATAAAGTGACCGTGGGTAACCGGTGTGTGGACCAAAAGACCGGTCGCATCGACGTGGGGCATGATCGTCATAAGGTCGACAGCCTGGTGGTTGGGGGCTTTGTCCACCTGTAGCGCATTGACGATGCCGCGATGATAATCACCCGGATCTGCCACCCGTCGCACAATGGTTATGGCGACCCGCTCGACGCCCACAGCCCGGTCTAAGCAGTCGATGGTGCGGATTAATCCAGTGGTGTTACAGGAGGTCAACTTCAGGTAATCCTGATTGAGCCCCTGTTCGTAGTTGGCATAACCGTGAAAAAACACATTGGCAACATCGTTGGATTCGCCGCCCTGGAACACCGCTTTCACGCCGTGTTTTTCATACAGAACTTTATTTTTTGCGCCAACGCCGCCGGGCGCGGCATCCAGCACAATATCAACCTCCGGCAGGATTTCTTCCATGGTTCCCGAGACCTTGATTCCAGCCGCTTCAAGATCTGCCTTGGCGCCATCGAAGGCAGTAAATAGCTTGTAAGGCATCCCTTTGTCGCGCAATGCGCGCACTGGCAATGTCGGTGCAGCGTCAACCACGCCCACCAGCTCCATATCGTCCTGCAGTGCGACACCATCTGCCAGGCGTTGCCCAATAACGCCGTAACCGGCAACCAGAACCTTTGCCATGCTGTTATTCCTTCTAAAAATAAAAAATCGTTAATAAAAGAAATTACCATACATAATCGATAAAAAATAGATTGTGGTTGAAGCAAATTACGCTGTTAGATGTCGTTATTGGCGTATGTCTTACGGCGGTGAGTTACATTGCAAAAATCCACTACGTTGATTGACGACCCATAAGCGCTGGCCTACCGTAGGGCGAAATCACCACACTGGAATGCCCTGATGATTATTCGACACCCGAGTGCTCGATATTTGCTACTGCTATTGCTTGTTTTCAGTGCGGCGGCCCAGGCCCAGGTGTCAACGGACGCTGCGAAAGCGGCGTTGTTGGAAGTGATCAAGGAATACCAACCCGGTATGCCCGTTACCGAGGCGCTGACCGCTAAAATTGATGCAGCCACCTCGGCGCTGGAAAACAGCACTGAAGCGCCGAACCTACAAGCTGATGCCAGCGGGGCCGATGGTATCTGGATCAACATGTTTAGTAGCCAAGGCATTCTGGGCGACATCGACGTGAGCTTCATGACGCGGGCGCTGCCGGGCGGCGGCCAATCCGGCGGCAAGGCAACGGCACTGACTGTGCTGCAGGAGTTACATCCTGAGCAGCGTTTCTATCGCAACATGATGACGATGATCACCGGCGATGTGCCATTCCTTTATATAGCGACCGCCGATCTTGGGATCTCAAAGACCAAGGCTAACGATCTGGAGGTGCAGTTCCACACCATCGCGTTTGTTCCCGGCAGGGCGGATGTGACCTTGGGGCAACTGCGAAGCGCACTGGGGCTGAGTGAGGACTCTCCGCTCGAACTTCAACTGCCCCGTAACACTGGCCGCCCGCCTTCCACCTCGACAGTGACCTATCTGGATAACGACCTGAGAATCAATCGGGGTAAAGATTATTTCGCCGTTTTACAGCGATTGCTTTGAGATAGTCTATCGGCAGAAGCACATAGCAAAAGGGGCTTGAGGGCGGCTGTCGTCTGACGAAATAACGAGAGTGCAATTCCCATGCGCACTGCGCTCAGACCTGGAGTGGGGCGATAGGATTATCGCTCGTTCCGTTTTTCCCGGGTCAGTGGCGCATTCTTAATCCATACCCGTGAAAACAGCCTGGGGAACCTTTTTTTAGCGGCGCTACGCTGCTCCGGTTCCAGCAATTTGGTGACGGAAATCATAAGATCCAATTGCAGTGTCAAACCTTTGGCTGTATTGCCAACGATATTGTCGCGAGTAGATTCGGCCTTGCCAAGGTCCCCTGTTAGCAGTAACTCGCCCAATTCTCCAAGACCTTGGGTTTTGCCGACAATCATTTCGGAGCGTTGGGAAAAAAAATTGACCAATAGGTGGTCCATTTCGTGTCGCTGTTCGGGCGTCAAGCGCAGTTCGCGGATTTTAGTTTCGTTGTTCCACCAGATTCGTTCGATAGCCGCACCTCGAGCACTTTTTAGCGAATCGGCTTCATGTCCCTGAGCGTTGCTGCAGAGTAATAGGATCGCGAAAAACACAAAAACGCTTCGAGCCATCAGTTTGAGTCCTTATTAGGTTGTGCTGCGGTTGTGCGGGGCGCTACCATCGCCCGCAGCGAATAGTACCGATTTTACCTGATCTAGAGCCATTCAATAAATAATGAGTAATAAAAACCTTGTAATCATCGCCCTCATAGCCGCAATAGCGGGCGTGTTTCTGTTGACTCGGCCCGCAACGGACTCTGAGTTAGGTGAACCTCGCGATGCAATACAGCTGCAATCTGAGTTGATTCCAGAACAGGGACAGCGTTCGGTGGTTTTGGTCACCATAGATACGACTCGGCCAGATCGAATTGGTGCCTATGGCGCCACCAATGTACAGACCGATACGTTAGATAACTTAGCCAGAAGAGGGGTGCTGTTCGAGAACGCCTCAGCGGTGTCGCCGATTACCTTGGTTTCCCATACAAGCATAATGACCGCGCGCTATCCCTTTGAACATGGCGTGCGCAACAACGGTATTCACCACGTGGAACTTAGTGCCGATACCCTTGCCGAACGCTTTAAATCTGCCGGCTACCATACGGCCGCTTTTGTCTCAGCCGCGGTGCTCGATCGCCGCTACGGTTTAGATCAAGGGTTTGACGTCTACAGTGACGATTTTTCAGAACGTCGCAATCGTAGTCCGAGAATGGTGGCTGATCGCCCAGCGGATGTCACTGTGGACGAGGCGGTTCAGTGGCTCAACAACGTGCCTGTTGGCGAAAATTATTTTCTCTGGGTCCATCTGTATGACCCTCATGCCAGTTATTCGCCTCCAGCTCCCTATCGGGACGATTACCGCGAACGTCTTTACGATGGCGAAGTCGCCTTCATGGATGCTGAAATTGGTCGATTGTTAGGGCACGGCAAAATACTTGGTGCCGGAGACCAAGCACCTGTAGTGAGCGTCATTGCGGATCATGGCGAAAGTCTCGGTGAACATGGTGAGCGGACTCACGCTATCTTGGCCTACGATTCAACGCTGCACATCCCCTGGATTCTATACGTGCCTGGGGGGCCAGCCGGTTTGCGGGTCAGTGAGTCTGTGGGGCAAGTTGACCTGATGCCAACCCTGTTAAAAGTTGCGGGAGTGGATTGGCAGCCCGAACCCGGACAGGTGGCCAGAGATCTGGTGTCTGTCATTCAGGGGGTAAGGCAGCGTCAGCCAAGGCCCTATTACAGCGAAACCTATCTGCCCTATTACACCTATGGTTGGGCAAAGCTCAAGGTGCTCAGGCAGGGGCGTTGGAAATGGATTGATGCACCGGTTCCGGAGTTGTTTGATTTGCAGCGCGACCCCAGAGAGCTGACCAACCTCGCAGAGGAAGAACCTGGTCTGGCTCATGATATGGGACGCGACTTAGGCGAATGGCTTGACGATTTTGAAGCCGACCAGGAGTCCACGTTATCGTTAGATGAATCCGAGTTGGCTCGACTTCGCTCACTGGGATATTTGTCCGTCGGGACACGAAAAAATGATCAGGGCGCTGATCGACCCAATCCGATGGAAATGATTTTCTATCATGTAGGGCTGGAGCGGGCCAGGTCCTTCCTTGCAGATCGCCTTTTCGATCAAGCAGCAAGTCAGCTGGAGAAGGTGCTGCGATCGGATCCCAACAACTTGTCAGCCTTGATTGATTTGGTTCGGGCGCGGGAGGGGCAAGGCCAGTTAGAGGACGCCGCAAAGTTTGCTGAGCGCGCACTCGAATTGGACCCTGACTACGTGCAAAGCTACGGTGCTCTGGCTCGCATCGAAATGCAGCGCGACCGACCTGACCGGGCCCTTGAGCTGATGGATTTGGCCATTGGGCTGGATCCCAGCAGCCCAGATACTCGTATCTTAAAGGCCAATTTTCTCAGTCGGATGGGCCGGACCGCGGAGGCCGGCAGGGAGTTGAAAGTGGCCTTAGATGCCAATCCCGAGGATCCTCGCACCCAAGTCATGTATGCCCAGGTGGTAGAAATGCGTAGCGGACAACTGAGCTCCGCGGAAACTCGCCTCCGGGCGGCGCTAGCCACCGACCCTTACCTGGAGACCGGCTGGCTGATGTTAGGCCGGGTGATGGAACGCACTCGGCGCCTTGAGGACGCGGAGCGAAACTACCGCCAGGGCTTATCAATTCGACCTGACGACCCGGAGTTACATGGAGCGCTGGGGCATTTGTTAGCGCGGACTGGCCGACCCGACGAGGCCATGATTCGATTGCGCGAAGCGATCCGCCTTTCGCCCGAAACCCGCACTGAGCTGCACCTTAGCCTCGGCGCTGTGCTGGCGGACAATAATCGTCTGCAGGAAGCGCGCCAGCAGTACGAGCGCGTGTTGTCCCTGGACCCCGATCACGCCGGCGCCCGAAATAACGCCGCAGTAGCGCTTTATCGGATGGGCGATCTGAGTGGCGCTCGCAAGGCGCTTGCTGCTCTGGTGGAAGATTTCCCGAAGCATCCCGACGCCCACAACAACCTGGCCGCAATTGCGGTCGATACTCAAAATTGGCAGGCCGCGGTGATGCATAGTCAACAAACTTTGGCGCTCAATGACCAGCTACCGGAGGCGTGGAATAATTTAGGTGTGGGCTTAGCCGAAACCCAACGAATTAATGAAGCGATGGATGCGTATCGTCAGGCAGTCCTGTTGGACACAGAATACTGGCCGGGATATTTCAATTTGGCCGAGCTCCAGAGAAAAACCCAATCACCGAGCGATGCTGAGCAAAACTATCAGCAGGTGTTACTGCGATCGCCAAACCATGCTGAAACGCATTTGGGGCTAGGCTTCTTGTACGCAGAATCGTTGGAAGATGCCGCGAAAGCGCGAGTGCATTTCAATGCGTTCTTGAAATATGCGCCTAATCACCCCCAGGCGGCTGAAGTTCGCGGTGCGATGGCGTCCCTTTGATGGTCAATATTGAACGTCATTATTATCATATTGTCTTAAGTCCTTGTGTTTAAAAGATGTGGCAATTGCTTTAGACTATCGCGGTCTGGGGTATAACTTGGGGTGGTTCATGTTTGATCGTCGTGGAATTTTTGTTGTTTTGTTGGGGCTTGCGATAATTGCGCCTGTCCAAGCATCCCATATCGCGGGAATTCGCATCACTCAAACTGGCAATACTGGTCTTGAGCTCAATGTGGATGTCACGGGTTTTTACACCACTGGCTCAACCGAATCTTCAATGAACCTGGGCACTTACTACAACCAGGTGCCCGCTGTGGATTGGGGAGACGGTTCAACAACCCCCCGCTATGGTTATGGCCCGAGCACCGGCATACCGCTGGTTGCGACCTCAACAGTGGTTAATGGTATTGCAGCGCGTTCCTTTCGGGGGTCATTCAGTCATACCTATGGGGCTCCTGGCAGCTACACGGTTAGCGCCAATACTAGTTGCTGCCCCATA
>CAZLJY010000082.1:0-17933 GCA_964559945.1 uncultured Gammaproteobacteria bacterium
GTATGAAAACTGAAGATATCAAAGATAACGTGAAGTATAATCTAAATCAAAAAAAGAGGAAGGTATTAAAAAATCCGATATGTAATGCTGCTAACACAACCAACGCTATGATCACTGCCGCGGCATTGATCAATGGCTTAGAAATCGTGGGCAAATCCATCGCTGATATCCGCCTTACGGCATCCGGCGCGGGCGCTGCGGGTGTTGCCTGTCTGGACTTGCTGGTGAATCTGGGGCTAAAGCCAGAGAACGTGCTGGTGGCTGACCGCTCAGGGATCGTGTATCAGGGTCGCGAAGATCTAACGCAGAGCGATCCAAAGACGCGTTATGCAACCACCAAAAAAGTCCGAACACTGGCGCAGGCGATGCAAGGCGCGGACGTCTTTTTAGGGGTTTCCGCCCCGGGTGTGGTGGATCAAGATATGGTCCGAGCGATGGCCGAAAACCCGATTATTCTGGCCCTGGCCAATCCAGTTCCTGAGATTATGCCGGAGCTGGCTCATGGGGCCCGTGACGATGTGATCATGGCCACTGGTCGGTCGGATTACCCCAACCAGGTCAACAACGTTCTGTGTTTTCCCTATATATTCCGCGGTGCGTTAGATGTCGGGGCTACGGGCATCACTGACGAAATGAAGATGGCAGCGGTTAAGGCCATTGCGGGCCTTGCCCGAATCGAAGCCAGTGACATCAGCGCACAAGCCTACGGCGGGGAATTGCCTCAGTTTGGTCGAGACTATCTTATTCCACAGCCTTTTGACCCAAGGCTAATTGTCCATGTTGCGCCGGCAGTGGCTCTGGCAGCGATGGAGTCTGGGGTTGCGACCCGCCCCTTGAGTGATCGAGACGAGTATCAGGCCAAACTCAATCAGATGGTGTTTAAGAGCACCATGTTGATGAAGCCGATCTTTGAGCGAGCAAAGGCCGATCCAAAGCGGGTGGTATTTGCCGAAGGGGAAGAGGAGGTTGTGCTGCGGGCGGTACAAAATGTGCTGGACGATGGTTTGGCAGTGCCGATCTTGGTTGCCAGACCCAGTGTGCTGGCCATGCGAATCGAAAAGCTAGGGCTGCGAATAAATCCACAGACCGATCTTGAAGTGGTGAATCCGGAAGATGATCCTCGGTTTCGCGATTACTGGACGCTTTACTACGAAAAAATGCAGCGCCGTGGAATAACGCCAGCTACCGCCAAATATGTGGTTCGCACCCGCAATACAGTCATTGCTGCATTGATGGTCGAACGGGGTGAGGCGGACGCTATGATTGCTGGGGTTGTTGGTCGTTATGATAAAAAGCTCGCTCACGTGCTGGGTGTCTTAGGCCTACGCGAGGGCGTTCGACAGGCCTCGTCCCTGTCGGTAATGGGAACCGCGCAGCACAAGGTGTTTGTCTGCGATACCCACGTTAACGCCAACCCCAGCCCTGAGGACATTGCCGACGCCACCTTGCTAGCGGCTGAGCGGGTCCGGGAATTTGGACTTGAGCCAAAAGTGGCTTTGGTCAGTCACTCAGATTTTGGCAGTCACAATGATGCCTCCAGCGAAAAAATGCGCCAGGCACTGGGATTGATTCGAAGCTTGGACCCTAAGCTAGAAGTGGACGGTGAGATGAAGGTTGATACGGCGCTGGTACCCGAATTGCGGGACCGTATTGCACCGCACTCGCCGCTGAAAGGCATGCCTAACTTGCTGGTCATGCCAGATCAGGCATCAGCTCATATCGCATTTTTTATGACAAAGGTTCTGGCCGATGCGGTTGCTGTGGGCCCATTGCTATTGGGCTGCGCAAAGCCGGCCCACGTGCTGACGCCAACGGCGACAGTCAGGCGGGTGGTCAACGTTACCGCGTTGGCCGTTGTTGACGCACAAAAGGCACCCCATTAGCCTTCATGCATCCACATGCTAGCCAGTTTCGGTGTCGAGAGATTTCGCCCTTGCGGCAAATGGGCGGCGCAACTCTGATGAGTGTGTTTGGGGTTGGTCGTAGGCCTGGATTGTCCTATCGATCTGGCGTCGTGGTAATCTCAATTGTGCGTGTCTCAACGAGTTAAAGGGCAATGAAAAAAAGTTCTGGTGAAGATTCTCTAGCCCTGCTGAAGCCCGGTTGGGACCTGATTAGTAATGGGGTGATGTCAAAGGCGCCGCTGTATTATCAGCTTTACACGGTCCTGCGCAGCGCTATTGTCGACGGAAAACTGGCCTTTGAATGTCAAATGCCCAGTGAGCAAAAACTGGCTGAAGCCTTCGATATCTCCCGGATAACCGCAAAGCGCGCCATGGACGAGCTCGCAGAAGAAGGGTTGATCGCCCGTTTTCGCGGCCGGGGTTCCCACGTTATTTATCAATATGTGCCGCAACCCGTTAAGGCGCCGCTTGTGGGCATGCTGGAAAATTTGATCGAAATGGGCAAACACTCCAGCGTCCGAGTTTTGCGTTTGGAAAAGACTTTGCCGCCGCCAGAAATTGGTCAACAGCTGGCATTGCCGGCGGGCCAAAAGGTCCACGAATTGATCCGGGTGCGCAGCAACGAAGATGGCGAACCTTTTGCCTACTACGTCAGCTGGACCGCGGGGATTCGCAAGGGCTATATCCATAAAAAATTGGAAAAAACCCCGCGGCTAGAGATATTTCGCGACAATGGCTTGCAGGTGGTTAAAGTGAACCAATTCTTGAGCGCTGAGAACGCTTCACCGGCCGTTGCCAACGAACTGAACGTTAAACCTGGCACGGCGCTTCTTTCCGTTCGCCGCTATGCCTCCATAGAAGGTGGTAGCGTGGTTGATGTATTGCACTGCCTTTACAACCCGCAGCGATACACCTATGCCATGGAGCTCAGTCTAGACTGACGTTTTATTTTTGGCGGCTAATCAATCCTAGACAGAGTTGCCCACTGATTTGCGCTTCGGTATCGCCGGCTGAACGTGGTTATTTCGGATTCGAACTGCAATGTGTAATCGATAAAATCCAGACCATTAATCAGCATGTGTCGGTCAGCTTCATCAATGGAAAAATCAAACGTTTTGGTAGACGCACCGGAAACGGTGTTTTGTTCCAGATCTATTTTCAGTAGATGCCGTTGCGGGTCTTGTTCACAGTAATCTTGTAAATCAGCAATGGCTGATGGCGCTAACTCAATGGCCAGCAGTCCGTTGCGGGCACAGTTCATGCGGAAAATTGCGCCAAAACTCTCAGCGATAATGGCTCGAACACCAAAGTCTTTTAGGGCCCAGACAGCGTGCTCCCGGGAAGATCCACAGCCAAAATTGCGTCCGCTCAAGAGAATTGACGCATCGGCAAAATGGTTTTGGTTCAAGACAAAATCGTCCGCAAGTCCAGTTTTTTCGGCGCCATCATAGATATAGCGCCAACCGGCGAAAAGGCCATCGCCAAGTCCCGTTTTACTAACTCGAGTCATCTCCCTGGACGGAATGATCTGGTCGGTATCGACGTTGTCCTGCATGATGGGGGCGGCGACACCTTGGTGCTGAGTAAAAGGCTTCAACGAGGGGTTTCCTGTAAGTCTCTGACATCTGCGATGGCGCCTGCCACAGCCGCCGCGGCGACGGATGCTGGGCTGGCCAGGTGGCTGCGAACTTGGCGCCCCTGTCGGCCACGAAAATTTCGATTGGTGCTGGAGATCACTCTTTGGCGAGGTAAAAAACCTTCGCCGCCGGCGTTAAAACACAACGAGCAGCCTGGTTCGCGCCATTCAAAACCGGCATCCAAAAATATTTGGTCAATCCCTGCGGCTTCAGCTGCCTGTTTTATAGGTTGCGAGGCCGGCGTGCAGATAGCCCGCACGCCATCAGCCACCTTTCGACCCTTGAGAACAGCTGCAGCCGATTCCAAGTCGCTTAGTCTCGCATTGGTGCATGAACCGATAAACGCGCCGTCAATGGTAAGTCCCTGCAGCTCTTGGCCTGACTCTAGGCCCATATAGTCCATAGCTTGGAGCAGTTCCGCCCGGTCTTCCTCATTGCTTGCATGGTTTAGATCCGGGACGCTGCCGTTGATGGCAACTGCGTGCTGGGGGCTAATACCCCAGGTAATGGTGGGGGCAATTTCAGTGCAGTCGATTTCTATCACTTTGTCGAAGCTGGCATCGGAATCGGTTTTTAGTTGGTCCCAGGCCGATCGAGCAGCCTCCCATTCGGTGTCTTTGGGGGCGTAGGGGCGATCTTTCAGGTAGGCGTAGGTTTTTTCGTCCGGGGCAACTAGCCCGGTAAAGGCCGAGAATTCTACCGCCATGTTGCACAGGGTAAAGCGTGATGCCATGTCCAGGTTTTTAATCGCGTCACCACTAAATTCCACCGCATGAGCGGCAGCGCCCGATGCGGTGTATTTCCCAATCAAATGCAAGATCATATCTTTGGCGGTGACGCCATTGGCTAGCTGGCCGTTGAATTGCACTCTCATCTGCTTTGGCTTTCGAGCACGGAGTGTTTCCGTTGCCAGAGCGTGTTCACAGTTGCTAGTACCAATGCCCCATCCAATAGCACCCAAGGCGCCCAGCGTACACGTGTGGCTATCGGGACAGACCACAACCAGCCCCGGCAACGTGATCGCTTGCTCGGCGGATATCAGGTGAGTGATGCCATGACGAGGGTCGTGAATATCAAATAAGGTAATGCCCGCATCGGTGGCGGTTTTGCGCATGGTTTTCACGAACGCCTCACCTCCTGGCACTTCCGTGGCATCGCCACGTCCCGGGTAGGTGTCGAGAATGTGATCCATGGTGGCAAAAACCTGTGCGGGGTTTCGAACCTTTCTTCCCGCTTCGGCAAGGCTGGTGAGGGCCACACCGCCAGTGCGTTCGTGGAGAAAGATCCGATCGACGTAAACCAATGAGGATCCATCGTCTAGATGGCTGACGACATGTTGGTCCCAAATTTTATCGAACAGCGTTTGCGCCATGGTGAAGAGTCTGTGCCAAAAGTCCTATTAGTATATCAATGTTACTTTTATCAACGAGAGGATTTAGGGGCTGGTATTTAAACCCTTGAGTATCAGTTTGTTGGTGAGTCCATGCCGTCGGTTGCGCAGACTGCCAAAGGTTAGGCATTGTCAGAGCGTCGAGCCAACAAGCAACTCAACCCAGTAGCAACGCAGGCGCCGAACATGATGAGCGCTACAGGAAAAAACTCACCCGAAAAAACGGCGCCAGCCAACACGGTAAATAGTCCAGCGGTTAACAGTCCTAATGCGCTGGACAAGCCCGATGCCCTGCCAGCAATGTCCGGGTGAGGTGCGATGGCTCCTGCCATGGCGGCAGGAGTGACGAAGCCGGAAATTACCATCAGCACCCCCATCGGCACTAGCAGTTGTAGCAGTGTCGGTTCGCTCGTGGCGCTAGCCAGTGGGAAAGCCATTCCAACCACTAAGCCGATACAAACGCCGTAACCAATCACCCGCTGGGCTCCAAAGATCCGAGTCAGGCGTGCGCCGATCGAAGCGCCAACCACATAGGCGATCGCCATAGTTCCCCAAAGAGTGCCGAATGTAGATGAGTTGATGGCGTACTGACTGGCAAGGTAAGGAGCACCAATGGCCAGGAATGCAAAGAACGAGCCCTTAACGAAACCAAAGACCATCGTATTGCCCATAAAACCTGGCGACCGCAATAGCCGGGCGTAGCTGCGCAGTCCATCGCGCCAGCCTGGCGTCTTTTGCTCCCGGTTCAACGTTTCAGAAATCCGCAACATCATGCCGCAAAACACCGCTAGACCCATCACGGTGGTGCCGCCAAAAATCCACCGAAAACCGAGTGTAGAATCAAGCAGGCCGCCAATGATTGGGGCGATCACCGGCGCCACACCGGTAATGGCGGCGATCAGCGACATCCCCACCGCAATCTGGTCGCCACTGCGGGTATCGCGCAAAATCGCGCGGCTGGCCACGGTGCCAACGCTAACCCCGGTTGCTTGGAAAAAGCGCGCGAGGATCAATATCTCCAGTGAGGGCGCCAAGGCACACAGGGCGCTGGCCACAATGAAAACCACAAATCCCGTCAACATGACGGGTCGACGTCCATAGCGGTCACACAGAAAACCACAGGCTGGCTGTGATAGCGCTAGACCGATCAAATAAACAGAAATAACAAACTGTACTGACAGTAAATCTGCGGAAAAATGATCGGCGATACTGGCCAGGGCCGGCACGACAATGGCCATGCCAAAGGGCGACAGACCGCAGGCTATGCCAAGTAGCCATACCGATGGAATTTTCTGCTTGGCGTTGGTCATGGGGCCGTGACCGATGAAAGCGTTAGGTCAGTCATTACTGTGTCTGTGCACTGAACGCGCAACTTATGCCGCGCCTGCGCTTTCCTGATAGGCCACTTCGGCTAGGTAACTTTTTCGGGCATAAGGTATTAGTAGTAAGGCCGGAATGCCGAAAATAGCCGGTACCGCGGCGACCGCATAGTTTAGGTTCTCATTGCCGAAAAGGTTGTCTGATAAAAACCCCACAGTGCCGGGTCCCAGCAACAGACCAGCCATGCTGATCGCCATATAGTAAAGGGCAACGGTCTGCCCGCGTATTTCGCTAGGTGTGATATTTAGCAGTGCGGTGACGCCGGTGGCAGAGGCCAATGCGATACCACAGGTATTCACCGCAATGACTCCAAAAGCGATGAAAGGTGAGGGCATCAGGGGCGCCATAATGCCCGTAGGAACTAAAATGCATGCACCGATCATGATGATTAGTATTGGCGCGTCCTTGCGACCCCTGGCATAAAATTTGTCGTTCAGCCAGCCAGCGATATTGACGGTTAGCGGTCCCACTGCGAGCAGGACGATGGCGTTAACGGTGGCATAGATTTGCGCATCCCAGCCCCAGGTGCGGGAAAACATTGGGGCGTACCAACCTTGGCTGTAAGCAACAATCGTCATGACACATACGAAGTAAACGACACTGGCGTAGGTTTTCCAGCGTGCCCCCACATGGGCCAGCATGACAGAGAATTTTGGTGCAACGTCATTGCCCGCTGTTCGCTGTCTAGGGGGTTCCCTTAGGGTTAAGACCAATGGAGCCAACAATAGTCCGGGAATACCCACAACAATGAAGGTCAATTGCCAGGGGGCAACTTGGCCGAGTAATGGCACTGAGATGTTTTCGACGGTTTTCGCCCAGTTCAAAATGCCGGCACTTAACAAAGAGGCAATACCCGCACCCACTGATAGTGCTGCGGTATAAAAAGCAATCGGTCGCCCGCGTTTTTCCCGGGGAAAGCTGTCGGAGATCATCGACATTGCACAGGGGCTTAGCGTGGCCTCACCAGCACCCACCGACATACGGGCGATAAACATGTGCACAAAATTTTTCGCCATGCCCGAGGCAACGGTGGCGGCGGACCAAACCGCGATTCCGGCCGCCACTAAAACCGTGCGCCGTTTGCGATCCGCTAGATAGCCCAGAGGCAGTCCCATAGTGGCGTAAAATAGGGAAAACGCCAAACCTAATAGATAACCAATTTGCGTGTCGGTCAGTTGCAGGTCTGCCTTAATTGGCTCGATCAGCAGCCCTAGGATGTACCGATCGACGAACGACAATACGTAGGCCAAGGTCAGTAATATCACCATGTACCAAGCGTAAGCCGGGCTGGGGTACAGTCGTTGGGGTTTTTCAGTCATGTAATCAATCTGTCCCAGGGATTTTGTAGATCACCACCAGGTTGCCGTCAAAATCGACGATCCCCACCTCCTGCCCAATGCGCCCGTCATGAGTATGCAGTTCTTCTTCTTCATAGACTTTTAAGCCTAGAGCCGCAGCGCCAGCACACACCGCTTCAACATCACCGACCTCCAGCACGATGGCGGCGCGTCGTGGCAAGGGGACTGGCGGCAGGTTTGATGGGACTTCGGTGAGCGCCATTACCCGAACCTGCTGTTTGGTGCTAAGTACCGCAAAACGCATGGGCTGCGTTCGATCGATTTCGAAAACTGGATAAGAGTAAGAGTCCTCTGGCGAGTCTTTGGTGAAGGCTATTTCAAATCCCAGGACGTCTTGATAGAAGGTCAGTGCCCGGTCAATGTTTTTTACCAAGTAGTTCGCCCGCTGAAATCGCAGATAGGGATTTTGTGACATGTCAGATCCTGATTGGTCGGTGCGGGTCAGTCCGGCGGTGGGTGCTTGAGCTTTCGTCAATAATAGCGCCTGGTCATGGATGAGACCCTGGTTCGTCTTTCATCCACAAACGTTATTTTGTTATATCATTATGTCATTAAAGCCCCGCCATCTGAAAGCCACGAAGATCCACCAATCGCCATGACTATTAACTGCCCCATAATCGGCCTGTGCGACTTCTCGACAAAGGTAACGATGATCGGCGTCCTACGCCCATTGACGTTGCGAGCCTGCGTCAGCTGCGGCGCCCAACGGATACCTTGGCATTGCTGACTGGACTGTTGGAAGGCTTGAGGGTGGTGCGAGGGAAACCTGGGTGCGCGCAGCAGAGCCGGGGATTTATTGGTAAACCAGCTCTACCGCAACCACCGCCAACGAATCGGTGCAACTTGAACAACTCAGTTGCAGCCAGTAGAGGTTGTCATTGTTAACCGTCGTAGTGGCAAACGATGTCGTTGATAAGGCCTGAATGGCGTTAGTCGAACCGCTGGTTGTAACACTTGCAACAGCCGAAGAATTTAGGTCTACGGATGTCAGCGGTCGATTGACTAAAGACGCGGTCAAATTCCCACTGGCACTGACGTCAAACAGCCAGGCTGTCATGGACAACAGCTGGGCGCCATCAGGTAAATTAATTGGGGCTACAGCGTCATCGGCCCTGGGGAAGTAAAGGCCAAAGAAGCGTTCAAACGGGTCGTTTTGCTCAGCGGGTTGAAATTCCATTGCGCCAACCCGAATCGTCCGTGTGACAGGTCCACCCAAAGCCAAGTCGCCGTTAGGTTCAACTTCCAGCACTCGGTTAAACCCATCGCCATGGGCCAGGTCTCTGACTCTGACCTGGCCGACGATGTCCATTGCTGCGCCGGGGTTTGTGGTACCAATCCCGACGCGGCTCTCTCGAATTGACAGCATGTCCCCCTGACTAGGGGAGCCTAAGAACAGCTGTTCTTGGCCACCGCTGGTCCAGATTCTGGTAGCCCCTCGACCGGCACCCCCCAGGGCCAGACCAATCGACATGCCCACAAGGCCGTCGCCCAGGTAAAAGTCTCCTCGGCCGTTGCCAATATCCCAGCGCCATTGGCCGTTGGATCGAAGGTCCATGGCGGCCAGCGGCGAGGTAGTGTTGACGCCCACCAGTCCGTCGCCGGTGAGCGACATCACATTGCCGAAACGGCGGTTAAAAAAGTTCATGCGGTCGTTTTCGGCGCTTGGTGTAATGCTGGCCGCAATGGTCCACATATCCGGACTGCCAGGGTTCACAAAACTTTGTTGATCATTGAAGAAGCTCAGCCGGGCGAATTCAGAGTCGGTAGAATCTAGCAGCGCTAAATGAGGATTGCCCAGGGCGCTGGCATGTCGGACGACCATGGGAAAGGCGGTGCCGGGCTGTACTCGAATACTGCGATCAGGCTCGATGGCGCCGGTGTCTCCCACGGTAAAAAAGGGACTGCCAGCGTCATCGGATTCGCAGCTCACCGCGCCATCGGCCGCAATCACCCGGATCGACGAGCCCACAGGACAGGAGGCCGCGATTCGGCGCTGTACCTGCGCCGCATTGATTTGCCCGGAACCCACACTACCCGCGGCAATCTCCGCACTGCCCACGGCACCGGCGGCGACCATTTCTGCGTGCAACGCGTAGGGCGTGGCCGTTAACTCCTGCCGTGGCAGCAGGTCTGTGTAATTTCCAGTGCCCCCGCCGTTACGCACAGACACAGCTACCCAGAGCTGGTCACCAGCGAAGGCCATGTTGCCGAAGTCCAGCTGAGCGGAAAAAACACCCCCATTAACCGTGACGTTGTCCAGCGCAACCGGCGCACCGATGGAGACAAGGCCGTCTGGCGTGTCAAATAGTTCAAAATAGAAATCGAAATTACCCTCGGCTGGCATCCCGGCTACCCCAAGGCTACCCTGGTAGGTGATGCTCGAGCCCAGCGCCGCCGCCAAACTCACGCTCGAAAGTATCGTTAACCCAAACAAAAGCCAAAGCCGAGCCATTACCATTTTCTCCCTGCTAATCGTTTTAGCCGAGAGCAGCGCATCCCGGCGATCTAATCACACATACGACGTTGATTCGAAAAAAGGGACGTAGGGGAGGCGAAAATTTTAGAACGCTTCAAAAAGCCAGCGGTACAAAGGCCTAACTACAGCTTGCAAATGCGCAAAATTAAATCAGGACAGGCAGCGAAAATATGTGTCGGCCATGGCCCTTCGACAGTCATTCCCACGGTGGATTTTCACCCCCCGTTTACTGGCGATAAGATGTGATGCTGGAATCTCAGGCTTTGGACGAAAATAAGGGGGGCTTGGTGTCTTGAGGTGATCGGGTATTAACGGGAAGAGCGGCGCAATTGCGCAATGACTAGGCGTGCTTTCATGCCCTCGAATGCCGGGTCCTTTGCTAATTCCTGGAAATATTCCAGGTTGTACCAGTTATTCATATAGTCCTTTTCAAACTGTCGCCAGGCAGCTGTTGAGTCGGACTGATCTGCCTGCTGACTGACTAGTAGGGTTTGCAAAAGACTGACCTGGCGAAAATGGTCAGTGCGAAGTTCAGCCATATATTCGTTATCAGGGTCTTCGTCATACTCCTTTTGATAAGCCAGGTGCTCGCGCTCTGTTTCGGCCCAGTTTGACTCGACCTTAGAGCGCAGGCTGCTCAGGCGTTGTCGAGCGCAGGCGAAATCTTCGCCCAGCAGGCACACCCAAACCAGATTTTCTCGATGCGCGTCGAACAATTCCGGGTCTGGGTCTTGTTCTTGGCCTAGTTGCTTCGCTTCCTGCGCCAATTGATCTAGCCTAGGTTGAGTCATTTGGATATCGCCGGATAGGGCATGGCGGTCCAGAATGGCGGTGGCCACCCAGCTCAAGTACCAGCCCTGTTCGACTTCGCGCATTTGCCACGCGGAGTCCAAAGCTTCATCAGCAGCTCTAAAGTCTTCCGCCCTGGCATCGTGCTGTGCAAGCGCTAGGGTCGATCGTAACTGGCCGGTTTCATCGTTAAGCAAGGTATAGGTTTGCCTTGCTTTGACGGTGTATTGCCTGGCTGTAGGAGACGCGACTGGCAGACTTGTGTGGAGGGTTATGTAGGTTTCCGCCAGCTGTTGGCTGGCGCCGTCCTGTTCCAACTCGCGGAGCCAATGAGCCACTGACTGCACGTCAAAATCTTCTGCTAGATAGGCCGTTCCCGCAATGAGTTCGGCAAGTGCCTGTCGACGTTCCTCAGTTGTTGCTTTGGGGTCGCTGGCTGCCAGCACTGCCAACAGATAGCCCTGGCCGACGTCTTTTTCACCGCGATACATTTCGCTACGCCCTGCCTGGATTAACCTAGCGTTTCGTTCCTCGGGCGCCGCGTCAGCGATTTCTTGCTCCCAATCCGTAGGCGAGAAGATGGACTCATAAGTCTTATAGGCAAGGCCTAAAGGCAACAGCAGGGCGCCCAGATATAACGCAGCACTGATCAGTTTATGGGGTAAGCCCACGGCTGGCATCTTGTATTCAGTAATGACGTTTTTCACCAGCGCCATGCGCTCAGCAAAACTGAGACGTACGTGGTCTGTATCGTCCAGCGCGCCGAACAGAGTTTGCGCGCTGACATCTTCGCTGGATTGAACGTTTTTCACCTTGGCAATGATCTTGATTTCGCCCAGTTTTCCGAATGCCATCAGAGCGGTGATAATCGCCAACACCACCAACAGCGGATCAAACCCAAGGAGCCATGCGCTGGCGCCGAAGACAATAGCGCTGATCAGCAGAAACGCCATATGGGCTTTGGGGCTGCGCTCAAACAGCACCAAATTCACAATCTGTCCGCCATCCAGGGGCATCACCGGTAGCAGATTGATGTAGTTAATCAGGAGCAACATGATGATCAGTTCCGCCATCCAGGGCGTTTGTGTAAACAGCCCCATAGAGGCCATCACCCATGCCAACACGAGTCCCGGTACAGGGCCTGCCAGATAGACCAGGGTACGCTGGAGACCCGTTGCCTGGTTGTTGGTGCCCAGCGCTGCTGCGCCTATTGGAAGAAACAGAATTTGCAGGTCTTTGTAGCCAAAGACCTTCATTGCTAGCAGGTGACCCAGTTCGTGAAAAAGCAGCACTGCAAACAGCACCGGTAAAAACCAAAATGAGGTGAACAGTCCGAAAAACAGACCGAAAGCCGCCACGCTGGCAACAAATAGGACGAGCTTTAGCATTGCGTCCAGCCGGTGGTTGTTTAACCCCTCTGAGAGTTTTTCGTAGGCATAGGTCTCGGCTGCGCTGATGTCAGGCAGGGTGCTCGTTCCACTGGCATCAATCAGTCGATTCACCGCGCTCTTTCGCTGTTTAATGGTCTTGTTGAGACGTCCGATGACTGTCAGACTTTCGGTCAACGCGAGTTTTAGGTCGTTGCCCCGTCGCTTCACGGCGCCGATTTCAAGCATATGGTCCAGAGAATTTTTCTGGGATTGGGCCATATGCTGAACATGGGCTGCTGGCGCCAGCAGAGTAGGCCGCAAGTCTTTGGGCTCACCAGTCAGCTCCGAGCGGGCCTTAAGGTGGGCTTCAAGTTGCGCTTTGGGCTTTATTTTTCCAGTGTCCAGCTCGGTGCGATCTGGAGCTGAGGGCAACAGGGTGCCTATGGTCAAGTTGTGAGTCACAAGGCATTTGCCCTGGGTAAACACCGAGCGGTAGCTGCGACTGGCGGGTGCGCTGTGGTCAGGCAAATCAAAGTTGCTCACTTCAGCGAAACAAAGGTGTTCAGGGTGACAAAACACTAAGGTGTAGTTAGGTTTCATCATCCGCCCATCAACGTCTTCCATCGTCAGGGCATGGGAGTAGTAAAACCCCAGATTGATTAACTCTGCTGATTGCTGCTCAAGAAAGGCCAGCAACTGTTTTGGGATGTGTTGCTTGTCGCAAACGCTGGCTTTGGGATGGCGAAGGGGTTCAGACAGCACCAATAAGAGTCGCTGAACCCAGGAGTACACCCAGAGCAACAGCAGTACGATGACGACCCACAGGGTATTGCTCATGGCAGTGGCGGCTAGCGAAATCTTACAGTGAGGCTGTGAGATCCGGCTGGTTTAGGTTCCATTACATGGGATTAATGATGTTACCGTAGTTTTTCCCGACGAGTAAGGGTCGATTAAAAAATTCGGCCAAAAAAGCGAGACGATTGTCTGGCTCTGAAGCGATCTTGCCTTGTACGGTGGCCCGGTTGATGAAAGACCTTGGTGTACGCCGGGCCAAACGGCGGAAGACTACTGTGCCTGACGAGTCTGCTGACCGTCCGACCGACCTGGTTCAACGTCAGTTCGTGGCCGATCAACCCAACCGCCGCAGGGTCGCTGACTTTGCCTTTATCAGCACTTGGCGGGGCGTGATCTTTACCGCCTTCGTCATCGACGTTTTCAGCCGCAAGCTCGTCGGCTGGCGTGTCAAAAAACATGAAAACTGACTTCGTTCTGGATGCCCTGGAGCAGACGATCTATGCCCGCGAAGCCGATGATGGCCTGATCCACCAGAGCGACCACGGTAGTCAGTATTGATCCATTCGTTACATCGAGCGATTGACAGAAGAAGGTCTCGTGAGCTCTGTGGGCAGCGTTGGAGACTCTTACGACAACGCTCTGGCCGAAACGATCGTTGGCCTTTACTAAACGAAACTGATCGATCGAAGGTCGTCATGGAAAAGCAAAGAGGAAGTTGAGTACGCCATGATGACGATAGTTTGTTCCGGTCACGAAAGATCCGTCCCAACTTGTTACTGGCCAAAGTATGCCTGCGCACCAGTTTGGCCGGGGCGCGGTAGCGCTCCAGTGCCCGTTGAATCCAGCTTGCAGACTGCTCTTTATCATGGCTGTAGCTGATAAAAGCTCTGTAGCGCGTTTTTTCCATAACCAGTTATGTGCGATGCCGATGACTTGGGCGATGCGCGCCAATGCTATATGCCAATAACTCGGGCGATCTTGCTCGGTAACGAGTGATGGGTCTTGAGGTCGGACAGCGGCAAGGGTAGGGCGCTTATTTCCCTTTCCGTCAGCTGCTCGGTCTCACCGGTAAATGAGCTTGCCGGGGACTGTGGGCCGCCTGGGCCGCTTCCAGGTCTTGCTATATAGTTACGCCGGCTTCACCTACCTCTCGATACAGTCCACGTCATGGAAGATTCAATTCGAAAAGCCTCGGCCAGTATCAACGGTTCGGCGTTGCCCAAGGCTGCTCTGACCAGTCAGGTGCTGAGCGGAATATTCGCTGACCGGGGTTTCCTGACGGTCACTCTGATCTACGGCATCGTTGTCAGTTTGTTGACGCTCGCGCTGCCGATCTCAGTGCAGGTGTTGATTGGCGCAGTGGCTAACACTGCCGTAGTGCGGTCGGTGGTGGTTTTGGCGGTCGTCCTATTTTTGCTGCTGGCGCTGTCGGGGATTCTGGTGAGCATGCAAACCTACGTCTTGGAGCTCTTCCAACGTCGATTTTACGGTCGAATGACATCAGAAATTGCGCTGCGGACCGTATATTCCCAGACCACAGGATTTGAACGAATCAATCGTGAAGGATTGATCAACCACTATTTCGAAATTGATCTAATCCTGAAAAGCCTACCTTCGTTGCTATCCAACGGCTTGGCGCTAGTCCTGCAAACACTGGTTGGTTACATCGTCGTATCGTTTTATCACCCTGTATTCCTGCTATTTTGCGTCGTGCATGCGCTGCTGGTTTACCTGATCTGGCGACAGGCGGACGCTGGCGCTGTTCGTTCAGTGATTGATCTTTCCAGCGCCAAACACGATACGGCACGGTGGCTGGAATCTATGGCCCGAAACCATCGGCAGTTTAAATCGGGGCGAGGCTCTGATTACGCAATTAAACGCACTAACCTCATGATTGACGACTATATCGTCAAGCACAAAAAACACTTCGGCTACTTCTTTTCCCAGCACATTGGTCTGCTTGTTCTGTACGCTGCAGGCAGCGCCATCGTGCTGGGCGTGGCTGGCTGGCTGGTTATTCAGGGCCAGCTCAGTCTTGGTCAGCTGGTGGCAGCCGAACTGATTCTTGGAGCGATCTTTGCGGGGCTGTCTCGCGCCAGTTATTACCTTGAACTGTATTACGGCATCCGTGGGTCGCTGGAAAAATTGTCTCGTTTTTACCAGGTGCCGCTAGAAGACAATGGTGGCGACCAGCATATAGAGGGCTGGCAGCCTCAGGCTGAATTTGATCAGGTGACGGTGGATCTGCGCGGGCGAATTTATCATCTTTCCGCAAGTTTTCCAGCAGGTTCACAAACGTTGGTGGCCGGCGAAAATGCCGGTATTGTTCTGGCCGTCCGAGACCTGCTTTGGGGCGCTAGGCGGCCAGAGTCTGGCAGCGTCACTCTTGATGATCACGAAGTGAGGGACTTTGCACCCCAGGAGTTGCGCGATCAGGTGATTGTGGTTGACGATGCGCTGATCTTTGAATCCAGCATTGCGGGCTATCTGCAAATTGCCAAACCTGATTTGAGCCGAGCACGGATGCGCGAGTTGCTCGATATTGTGGGTTTGTCATCGGTGGTTGATCAACTGGAAGACGGTCTGGAAAGTCATCTGAATGAGGCTGGCATGCCGTTGTCTGGCAGCGAGATATTGCGACTAAAAATTGCCCAAGCCATCGCGGCTGAACCAAAGTTGTTAATTTTTACACCAGCCTGTGACCTGCTGAGACTGCATCGGCGGCGAAGGATTTTACAAAAGCTCGAGGATATGCCTGGTACCACGTTGATCGTTTTTTCTAACCGCCGCGACCTAGATCACTTTGATCGCTACATGCTCCTCAACGACGGACATACCTCAACGCATAGTTCGATTGAAGAATTGACCGAGGCCGAAGCGGTTTTGCGCCAGCAACGCCGTCCAGGGGAAGGGTGATTTTCTGATGGCACAACCCACACCCACAACCGCAGCGCCCATCCAGGTAGAAGCGTTTGCCAGTCCGAAACACATTGGCGCGTTCACTTCGGCTTCGGCGATCGCCGTTCCCAAACCCATCTGGGCTGTGGCGATTGTCCTGATTTTCGCAGTAGCTGCGTCGTTTTCGCTGCTGTTTCTGACCCCCTGGGTGCAGACGGCCAACGGTATTGGGACAGTGACTACGCTGTCACCTGCGGATCGAACCCAGGGCATCGCCGCATTGACGAGTGGTCGCATAAAACAATGGCACGTGAGGGACGGTCAGCATATTGATGCCGGCGATCCCATTGTAGAAATTATCGATGTGGATCCCGAGCTGCTGGACAAGCTGAAAGGTGAGCGAGCTGCCGGCGTGAGCCGGCTGCGGGCTGCCGAATCGGCCACCGCAACTGCCAAGATTGATCTTGAACGACAGCGGCGACTTTACGATCAGGGTTTAACCGCCCGCAGTGCGCTGGAAACCGCACAGATCAAATATCAGGAATTGCTGTCCAGAGAGTTTTCCATCAAGGCGGAAATTAATCAGTTGGATATCAACTTGTCCAGGCAATCAACGCAGATTGTGCGGGCACCAAGAGACGGCACCATTGTTCAGATTGTTGCCGGCTTCAGCGCAACCTTAGTGCAGGCCGGGCAGCGAATAGCGACGTTTGTCCCGGATACCGATGAGCTTGTGGTGGAGCTCTATGTCTCCGGGTTGGATGCAGCCCTGGTAAGTCCGGGTCGCGCCGTTATGCTGCAATTTGAGGGTTGGCCTGCGGTGCAGACTGGTGGCTGGCCGTCGGTTGCAGTCGGCACGTTCCGAGGTGTCGTTCAGACCATCGATCCGGTGGTGTCGGCCAATGGACAATTCCGGCTGCTGGTCGGCCCCGACGCTGATGCCGAGCCTTGGCCTTCTGGGAGATATCTGCGATTTGGTGCTCAGGCCCGCGGTTGGGTGCTGCTGGAGGAAGTCAGTGTTGGCTTTGAGCTTTGGCGTCGGCTGAACGGTTTTCCGCCAGTGCGTACCGAAAGCGATGGCGGTTGATTAGTTTCATGGTCGTTCGCCCAATTTTCCTTATGCTATGTCTGTGTGCCGTTGCCGTAACATCAGGTGCACAAACGCTGTCCCTTGATGAGGTGTTGACGAGGTCATCTAAAAGCGTCCCAAAAATATTGTCGGCCAAAGAGAAAATTAGCGCCCAGCAAGCAGAGGCGTTCGCCGCTGAGGGCGCATTTGACCGTCAACTGTCCAGCGTCGGCCGATCCCGTGCCGCAGGTTTTTACGGCCTTACATACGTCGACAATCGGTTCATTGCACCCCTGCGAAATTTTGGTGGCGACCTGTATGCCGGTTATCGCATCAGCGATGGAGACTTCCCGGTCTATGAAGACGAATACGTCACCCTCGGTGCCGGTGAGTTCAATTTCGGCGCCAGCATATCGCTGCTGCGCGATCGCCAGATCGATCAGCGAAGGATGAAACTGAGGGATCGTTCCATCGAAGTGGAAATGGCCGAGTTGGACTATGTGCTGGCCAGCATTGAAGTACAGCATGACGCAATGATTGCTTACTGGAATTGGGTTGCTGCGGGCCAGCGATTGAAAGTGTATGAAAACCTACAAGGGCTGGCGATGAATCGAATCAACGCCCTCAATAGCCGCGTTGCCGAAGGTGATCTGGCAGGTATCGCGCTAGTGGAAAACCAACAGCGGCTGTTTGCCCGTCGGGCACTTGTAGTTGGAGCTAAGCGGGCGCTGGAAAACGCAGCGCTGGTGCTAAGTTTGTACTATCGAGATAGCTCCGGCGAGCCCAGCGTGCCTCACGCCGAGCAACTGCCAACGGCATTCCCAGAACCTCAGGGAGAGTCTGATAACTTACTCGATGACATTGACG
>CAZLJY010000083.1:0-17925 GCA_964559945.1 uncultured Gammaproteobacteria bacterium
GATTGGATGCCCATCTGGCTGCCGCGTGGGCGCTTTGGGCTCAGGCCCAGGCAGTGGCTGAAAACCAACCTTGGGATCTTGTGGAGTGCTGTGACTGGGGTTTGGGTTTTGTGCCCTGGTTGACTGACAACACAAAGGTTTCAGTTCGGCTGCACGCAAGTCTTGGTCAGATCGCTGCCAGGGAGCGGTTATCAGGCCAGGCAGTGTTTCAGAGCATTAGTGGTCTGATCGAACAACTAGGGTTGCACTGGGCCGACGCGTTGGTGACCTATTCGGATGCTAACGCCGAACGTTGGGAGCAACGACTGGGAAAGCGGGTTTCCGTTATTCGACCCCCTTATCCGACCGAGCCCATTCGCACGGATTTTGACGGTGACGGATTGGTGAGCGGAAAGATCCAGAGTTGGAAAGGTGTTGAGGTGCTTTGTCAGGCCCTAGCATCCTGCCCGGAGCTTTGCATCAATTGGTATGGGCGCGATATGCCAACCCAACATGAGGGCAAAACCACCTCGATGTCGGCTTTGATGCAACAACGCTATCCCAGTGTTTGGGGCAGCCAACTCAAACCTAAAGGAATGGTCACACCTGCTGAACTTTTGCGTTGCCGTAAACGGGCAGCATTCGTCATCGTGCCGTCATCATGGGATGTGTTCAATTTTACTGTGGTGGAGGCAATGGCTGGGGGTATACCGGTCGTCTGTAGTCGGGGGGCCGGCGCGGCTGAACTGATATCCCATGGTGAAAACGGTTTGGTTTTTGAGCCCAATGATCAGCAACAGTTGGTGGGCTGTTTGCAGGAGCTCATGGCAATGGGGATAGATCGGCGAACAGCTATGGGCGAGGCCGGACGAGAGAGTATTGCTCGTGAGCTCGACCCTGCGAGTCAAGCGTTTCGGCATATCGAGCATTATCAAAATACCTTGTCCCAGTCGCCTCTAAACCGTCCGCCCTCACTGTGGAAAACGCTGAACGACAGTCTGTCCATTGCTTCGGGAACCCTTGATGTCGCGCGTAATCTTGCAGGCAAGGATTTGCTTAGGGCGTTGGTCAGTCGTGGCCGTCAACGGCTGGGCTTTCACCGATGACGATGGCGCTTTGCATACCAGCTTACAATGCGGAGACATTTCTTCCCCGGATCTTGTCGGACGCAGCCAGCCAAACTCAGCCATTTGATGAGATATGGGTGCATGACGATGCTAGCACCGACCACACTAGTGAGGTTGCGCGAAGTCTTGGCGCTCAAGTCATTCGCAGTGACACCAATGTGGGGTGTTCGCTGGGAAAACATCGGCTGTTGATGGAGACATCGTGTGATCGGGTGCATTTCCATGATGCCGACGACGGCTTAAAACCGGATTTCGTAGCGACCACTGCGGATTTTCTAAGCAACGCCGAGCGTGATATCGATGTGTTGCTGGTAGGTTTTGAGTATCGAGATATGGCATCCGACGAGTTGTTGGCGGAACACTATTACGACCACGCTCGGATAAGCGAAGATCCGATAGCCTATTCTCTCAGTCAGCCAATCAACGCTATCTGCGGGGTATATCGATGCGCCGCACTGCGCTCGTCCGGTGGCTATCAGATACCGAAAAACCAACTATTCAACGAGGACCAGGCGTTTCATTGTCGACTCGCTCGGGCAGGCCTGAGTTTTGCTGCCATAGCCCATTGCCCAGTCATCAATTATCGAGTCCAAGGGTCGATGTCTGGGGCAGCGCAGTTGGCCTGCGTTCAGGCTCAGTATGAGGTGATGGCTGAAGCCGCCTGCAAGAGTGACCCCATTTACCATCCCCTGATCGCACGTCGGTTATGGCAGATTGGATCGTCAGCCGCAGCGTGGAAGGATTGGTCGGTGGCCGATGCCAGTGTTGTACTAGCCTCAAGCTTACATGCAAAAGGGCCAGAAGAAGGTCATCGGATTTATCGTTGGTTGGCTGCCCATGCGCCTCGTCTTGCGATACGTGTACGGCGTTTGGCTATTGCTGCTTTAGGCAAGCAGCCACCGATGGGTATCTCGTCGTGACCGGAAAAGATAGGCCGACAGTCTCGGTCATCATTCCTGCGTTTAACCCAGGGGATTGGCTGGAGCCTTGTGTCAGGTCGGTGATCGATCAAACCATGACTGATCTGGAGATTATTCTCGTTGATGACGGCAGCACCGATGGATCAGTCCAAAAAATGGCTCAGTCCGCTGACTATGATGATCATCGAATCAGAATTTTCAGCCAAAAAAACCAAGGCGCAGCAGCGACAAGAAATTTGGGTCTCTCCCACGCCCGTGGGCAGTGGATAAATTTTTTGGATGCAGACGATTTACTGCATCCCGAGAAGCTGCAGCATCAATTGAATGAGCTGGAGGACAGCCCAGGTCTGATGATGATTGGGGGGGCTTGGAGCCGCTTCTATGATACTCCCCCCAAGGTACCTCAGGTCCGCGCCGATGCCCTTTGGCAAGAGCATTCGCCCCAAAGCTGGTTGGCTACCGCTTTGGAGCACAACTTAATGATGCAGCCTGCGGCTTGGTTAGTGAGTGCATGTTTGACCAAAAAAGCGGGGCCCTGGAACGATGCTCTCACCTTGAATGATGATGGAGAGTATTTTGCTCGGATGATGTTGGCCACCGACCGGGTAGGTTTTTGCGCCAAGGCTCTCAGTTTTTATCGGTCGGGAATCACTAGCTCTCTGAGTGCCGGGTCTTCTCCTGAGCACTTTGACTCTGCATTTACTGCCATGTCATTGATCTCCCAAAATCTCCTAGCAGTAAGCAGTGAGACATCTGTACACCATGCACTGGCTTGCGCCTGGAGCCGGCTGGCCGTGGAGAGTTACCCGAATGCTCCAGAGGTCAGCGAACGTTGCGAGGAGAACGCTAAGCAGTACGGTGAATTTACGCCCAATGTGGGTGGTCGGTGGCTTACCCGATTGAGTCGGCCATTGGGATGGCGTGCGGCCCGTCGACTGCAGTCCACCGTATACGCGCTAGGGTATCGTCACTATGGATTGAAGCGAGCGAAAAAAAAGGTCATCGATGTCTGAGCAGATTACGGTTAGCCTGGTCAGTTCAGGACACTTTTCTTCTAACCCTAGGCTGGTCAAAGAGGCGCGGGCACTGCTGGGGCAGGGCATTGCCGTGCGCACTGTCACATCCGATCAGATACCTTGGTTTACTGAACTTGATGAAAAAATGACTGAGCTTGAGGCGTTGCAGAGTACCAAGTTGCCACGCTTATCAACCCCTGTGCGATGGTATTTGCGTCTACGACAGAAATTTTATCGCGGGCTTGTCAGTCTGTGCTTTAGAGCCGGTGTTAACCCACCAGGGTTTAGTTTGGCCGAAGCGTTAAACATTGATTGTCGACGTTTAAGAAAGGCGTTGAATCGACAAAATCGTGACAGCCCCTTCCAGTGTCAGCTAGCCATCGCGCATAACTTGGCGGCATTGCCAGCAGTTGCTAAATCTTCGCAGCTCACTGGTCATCAATACGCTTTTGATGCTGAGGATAGTCATGTTGATGAGTTGGATCTTCGTTTCAGTTTTGAGCGACAACTGCGACAGGCTATCGAAGAAAAGTATTTGCCAGGAGCGCGATATGTGAGTGCCGCGTCACCGGGCATTGGGCAGGCGTTGGCTTCACGATACGGCATTAGCCCGGTGGTAATTCTCAATGCTTTTGACTCAACAAATGTTAAGTCTGTCGATACCTCTTTGATGCCCGCTGACTCAACCCTGCGATTTTTCTGGTTCTCCCAGACCGCAGGACCAGATCGAGGTCTGGATCAGTTTATGGCGATGGCACCGAAAATCATTGAGATCTTAAACAGACCCCTAATGCTGACGGTTGTGGGCAGGCCGGTTGCTGGGTTCGACACGGTATTGACCGATCAAGCAAAAGCGGCGGGGCTTTCGTTAGAGTTGCAGCCATTAATGCCACCGTCGGAATTAATCCCTCTGGCCGCCAGCCACCATTGCGGCTTGGCGCTGGAGCACATCACACCGGTGAATAAAGATATTTGTCTAGCAAACAAGATATTTACCTATTTGGCTGCCGGAATTCCCATGTTGTTGAGCGCAACAACCGCCCATCGAAATTTGGCACCAGAACTCGGGGATAGCGCACTACTACTATCGTCCCCGGCGCAGCCTGCGGAGGTCGCCCAGTGGTTAAAGAGTGCGGTGATTAGCGGTCAGGGTGCCAGCACAGCTAAAGCCAAATGTGATGAGCGCTTTAGTTGGCAACGGGAATCAGCGAAGTTTCTAGAGCAGGTTTACAAGGCAATCTGACCGATGAAAATTTTACTCACAGCAGACCCATTTTTGCCCGTGCCGCCTACATTATATGGCGGGATTGAACGGGTCATTGCTCTGCTCGTAGATCGATACCTGCACTGTGGTCACGAAGTGGGCTTGCTTGCTCATCCACAATCAACCGCGAAGGCAAGTGTTTCCTATCATTGGCCTTCGGCCGACCCTAATGGATGGGTTTCCCATGCTCGCAATGGACTTTTTCTGGCAAAAACTATCGGGCGCTTTAACCCCAACGTGATCCATAGCTTTTCTCGGCTCGCGTACTTGTTGTCGGCGGCTCATCGGGCCAGACCTTCGTTAATGTGCTACCAACGTGAACCCACTGCTTCAACCGTGGCGCTTGCCCGGCGTCTTTTGGGCAGCCGTTTACACTTTAGCGGTTGCAGCCAATACATCGCAGACCAAGGAGGTCCAGCTGAGGGTGTTTGGCATGCGGTGCATAACGCGGTGGACTGCAGTCAGTTTGACTGGAGCGATCAAGTTGACAGTGATGCGCCGCTGGTGTTTTTAAGCCGAGTAGAATCCATTAAGGGTGCCCATTTAGCCATAGAGATGGCGCGAAAGGCCGACAAAACGTTATTGATTGCGGGTAACCATGCTGATAGCGGCGCTGAAGGTGATTACTTTGAGGACAAAATCAGACCCCAGTTGGATGATCAAATTCGCTACGTGGGCCCAGTCAATGATCAGCAGAAAAGTGAGCTGCTGACCAGTGCACTAGCGATGGTGGTCCCCATTCAATGGAACGAACCTTTCGGCATTGTGTTTGCGGAGGCTCTAGCCTGCGGCACGCCTGTGATTACCTGCCCTCGCGGTGCGGCGCCGGAAATTGTCCAACACGGCCAACACGGTTTCTTGGTCCGCGATGTTGCCCAAGGTGTCGAGGCCATTGCGCAACTGCATACGATAAAGCGATCGGATTGTCGCCAGCGTGCGGAATTAGCGTTTGATTGTGCGGTTATTGGTGATCAATACCTGGCAATTTTTGAGGGTATGGTTGGATGAGGCAGGTGTTGCTATTGCTAGACAGTTTTGTTTTGTTCGGCAGAGAACGGGGCAACATTGACGTAATAGAATATCTGCGTAGTCGTGAACAATCGGTGTTGGTGGCGGTCAACGGCGACTTGGGCGGTGAGAACTTGGGCTCACACTTACGGACCTTAGACATACCGTGGTTGTCAATGAGCTTCCATGATCGGCTAGGCCGAGACACCACCATCAGGGGTTGGTGGGCTGCGGCCATGGCAATCGCTAAAGCCAACTGCCAAATGGCAATGCTCCTCATTCGGCGCCCAACGGCAATGATTCAGATATCCAACCCCCAAACACTAATGAATTTTTTACCGCTACTTTGGCTCATTCGCACGCCGGTTGTTTTTCGTTGCGGCGACACACCGGTTGCGACAACAAAGGCTCATCGCTGGCTTTGGAAAGTCTGTTTCCGGAGAGTCAATAAAATCGTTCCGATCTCCAAGCATGTCAAAAAATGTTTGATAGCGTTGGGCGGGCCATCGGAGCGAATCGAGGTCATTTACTCAAGGCCCTTTTACCGCCAGGCAATAGATACTTTTAGGGCGCCGAAAAAAACCGCCGATGTCGTATTGGGTTATGTAGGTCAGCTTGAGTCACACAAAGGTATAGACCATCTGTTGGAAGCATGCGCGCGGCTAGTTTCATCGGGTTGCAGTATTCAACTTTGGGTTGCCGGTCGCACCACCGAGTTTTGGCAGCAGTTGTGTGTCCGTTACACCAGTGCTAAATGGCTCTGCGACCTTGGGTTTGTCAGCGATACCCAGGGCTTCTACTCGGCGATCGACCTCCTGGTTGTTCCCTCGGTTTGCGAAGAGGCATTGGGTGGGGTCGTATTGGAGGCGAAAGAGGGTGCTACAGCATCCGTGGTCTACCCTCGCGGTGGTTTACCAGAGATGATTCGCCAAGGGGTTGATGGTTGGATCTGTGGTGGTCCGAATGTGAATAGCTTGGTCGACGCTCTAAAAGGGCTTTGCGGCGACCCTCAGAAGATTCATGCAATGGGCCAGTCTGCAAAGGCCTCAGTCAAAGGATTTAATGAGCAATTTGAACGCGGCTGGAGCAAGGTTTATGCACTTTAACGCCCAGCGCCGAATTCTCACGTTTCTGACCTGTCTCATGCTGTTAAGCCTGATACCGGCGCCATTGGTGAATTATCCATTAACCGTACTGTCGTTTGGCACCCTGGCAGTTTCCATTTTGCTGCTATGGCGGCCCACCGAACCGCCACTGACAATACTCATTGTGACCTATCAATGGTTGCAGGCGAGCACCAAGTTGTTGCACGCCAACGTAATGGGCGTACCCCTGGATGAGATGTTGGTAGAAGGGTCTTTTGGGGAAAGTCATCCAGTCATTGGTGCATTGTCCGAAGCTACAACCTTTACCTTATTGGGCTTGTTGGCGTTGGTTTTCGGTTTGGCTGTAGGCCTACGTGGCGCCCGGGCAAAGCGCCCAGAACGGGCGAGCGCGCCGGAAATCAGCGAGATATCTGCCACCGTAAATGGCACGCGGCTGGTTGCAGCTACGCTACTGGCAATGTTGGTGTCTGTTGTCCTCAGTCGCGTTCAATATGTGCTACCTGGTGGTTTGACCCAAATTATTTTGCCACTGATCAATTTTAAATGGGCGTTGGTATTTGCGCTTGCCTGTAGTGTATTGAGAGGGCGACGCGGTTACGGTTGGTTGTTGGTCATTTGTGGGTTAGAGGTGTTGCTGGGTTTTGCTGCCTATTTTTCGGCCTGGAAAGAAGTCATTTTGGTGGTGGTTTTAGCCTATTTTTTCTGTCGGCCAAGTTTTGAATTAAGACGTATAGCGGCCGGAGCGGGGCTGGTGGCTTTTGGACTGGCTCTGGCGGTGTTCTGGACTGCGATTAAAGTTGAGCAGCGATTGTTTCTCAATGAGGGGACTGGGCAACAGGTTATTACTAGAGGTACGGCAGAAAGTCTTGCCAATGCGTTTGATCTTGCGGCAGCAACTGAACCTGAGGAATACAGATTGGCCACGCTGAGGCTGGCAGAACGCATTGCCTATGTCGACTACTTTGCAAACACGCTGGTCCATGTTCCCCAAGTGCGACCCCATGAAAATGGCCAACTTTGGTGGCAGGCAATCACTCACGTTTTTACCCCGAGAATTTTTTTCCCCGACAAACCGCCTCTGCAGTCGGACTCCGAACAAACGATGTATTACACCGGCTTACGGTTAGCCTCCAGCTCTCAGGGTACCTCTATCAGTCTGGGTTACATGGCTGAAAGTTATGTCGATTTTGGCGTCCCTGGAATGTTTGTGCCGATTTTTTTATGGGGTTTGCTAGTCGGGGCAAGCCTTAGTCAGCTTGTGGCACGGTTTGGACCTAGTGACCTTGTCTGGGGTGCGGCTGTGGTCATTATTTTGAGTACGCTGATTTTGGAAGTATCGGCGGTAAAAATGGTTGGCGGCACGCTAATGAGTATTTTTGTCATGTTTGCATTGCTGAAGTTCATTGGTGCAGATATCGCCGGCTGGGTTTATCCCAGAAGGCAATCGCCAGCATGAGTAGTGATGTGAAGTTAGCCATTGTTTGTAGTCATCCAATTCAGTATTTTTCGCCCTGGTTTGCGTGGCTGTCTCAAAAAAACGATATCCACTTGAAGGTGTTTTTTCTCGATCAACCGTTGGCGCGAGAAGGGCTGGATATCGGTTTCGCGCGGACTGTTAAATGGGATGTTCCGCTGCTGGATAATTTTGATCACAGCTTTGTGGAAAACTGCGCCGCTGATCCTGGTAGTCATCATTATCGGGGGTTGAATAATCCGACCTTATGGACGGAAGTGTCCGCGTTTTCGCCGGCCATGACGTTGCTGATGTGCTATCACTACCACAGTATTCTGCCAACTATGCTGCGTGGCTCGTTGCCGAAAAATACTTGGTTACGGGGCGACTCAATACTCGCGCCTGGGCGAAAAGGCATAGGTCGATGGTTGGCGGATAAAGTGATTCGACGTGCTTTTAGCAACTTGGCAGGGGCGCTTTATGTAGGCGAAAAAAACCGGAAGTACTTTGTCCACCATGGACTACAGCCGCAACAACTGCACTATTCACCGCCGGCTGTTAGTTTGAAGGGTTTATCCTCGGACCAAAAGAATGTTGGACGGGGAGGTCGTTGGCGACAGTCTTTGGGGATACCCGAAGATCATAGCCTCGTGTTATTCGTGGGAAAGTTGCAACAGATCAAACGACCGATGATGTTGCTTAAGGCGTTCAATGCGGCGGCAGTTGAAAACACATCATTGGTATTTGTCGGCAGCGGAGAAGAACAAGAGGCTCTATCAAACGCCGCTTCAGGAGACGATAGGATTCACCTGTTGGGTTTTCAGAACCAAAGCGCTTTGCCAGATATCTATGCTGGCGCCGATTTGTTGGTTTTGCCGTCCATAACAGAAACATGGGGCTTGGTGGTCAACGAAGCGTTTGCCTATGGGACAGGAGCGTTGGTGAGTGATGCGGTGGGTTGCGCACCGGATCTGATTGACGGAAAAGGGACGGGTGCGATTTTTGCCAGCGACAGTCTTGAAGCCTTGACTGATGCGCTTAAGGGGGCGTTAGTCGATCCGGCGCGTTTGCGAAAATGGGGCAAGGCCGCCCATCAGATGGTGGAGCGCAATTTTTCTTTTTCGAACATGACCGCAGGTCTTAACCAAGCGCTAGGAAAGTCGGATGCCGATCAGCGCAGTAAGAGTTTCGGCGCCGTCGGAGGGGAGCTGTCCTGATGAGAGTCCTCCATGTTATTCCATCCATCTCTCCGAAACGAGGGGGACCTAGTGCGGCGTTATTTCCGATGATTGCCGCGCTTCAAGGCACCGGAATTGAGTGTGGCGTGTTAACCACTAATGATGATGGACCTGGTAACAGTGATCTGAACACAGGCCAATGGCAGGACTTGGGTGGTATTTCCGTTCTTGCCTTTCCACGGAAATTACTGGGCCGGCGATGGTTCGATGAGCATATCGTCGCCCCACAAGCGATTCGTTGGCTAAATC
Source organism: uncultured Gammaproteobacteria bacterium (assembly GCA_964559945.1). Classification (GTDB taxonomy): domain Bacteria; phylum Pseudomonadota; class Gammaproteobacteria; order Xanthomonadales; family SZUA-38; genus JANQOZ01. The sequence goes on from CAZLJY010000083.1 coordinate 9,361, forward strand.
AGCAAGGCCGGGAATGGGATTTGCTGCATGTTCATGCGGTGTTCTCCTATCTTTCTACCCGCGCGATGAGTTGGGCTCGGAAGCACGACCATCCTTATATTAGTCGACCGCTAGGACAGCTTTGCCATTGGCCGCTGCAACAAAAACCCCTGCGAAAGCGGGCTTATTTGGGGTTGGTAGAAAAACGTAACCTCAAAGGGGCCAGTCGGGTCCATTTTACCTCCCAGCAGGAGAGTGACGAATGTCTAGCCGCTGGAATAGTGGTGGAGGGAATGGTGGTTCCTCACGGTATCAATATGCCGAAAGATCGGATGGGCGAGGCTGACAGCAAAGCAAACGCCTTATCGGTGGTGTTTTTAAGTCGCCTTGATCCAAAGAAAGGTATCGAACGATTGATCCAGGGCTTTGTCAGTGCTGACCCTGAACGACTCAATGCAAATTTGACGATCGCTGGTAGTGGAGACTCCCATTATGTTGAGTCATTGAAGGCGCAAGCCAGCGGGCAGGACAGCATTGAATTTGTAGGATGGGTGGAGGGCGAGGCGAAACATCGTTTACTGCGAGGTGCTGACCTTTTTGTGTTGCCGTCGTATTCCGAGAATTTTGGGGTGGTGGTTTTGGAGGCGATGAGTTCTGGCATTCCGGTCCTACTAACGCCGGAGGTTGCGTTGTCTCAACATGTCAAAGACGCCGGTGCCGGACTGGTTATCGACGGATCAGTTCAATCCATAACCGCTGGTATTACCCAACTTGCGGGAGATAAAAAACTGCGCCAATCCATGGGCCAGGCCGGGCGCTCTTTGGCTCAGAACAAATTCAGCTGGGACGCTGTGGCCGCAGCGCTCAAACAGCACTATCAAGAGATTTTGGATAGCTTATGAAGCTCACCGACATTACCCCTGTGCTGCTAACGTTCAATGAAGCCGATAACCTCGAACGCACACTGCAGGGATTGAATTGGGCTGAGCGGATTGTGTTAGTTGACAGCGGAAGCACGGACAATACGCGAGCCATTGCTGACGACTTTGAGCAAGTGCATTGGCTGAGCCGTCCTTTTGATGATTTTGCCAGCCAGAGAAATTTCGGATTGCAATCGGTCAACACTCCTTGGGTCCTGTCTCTGGATGCTGATCACCAGATAAGTCCTGCGCTCGCGGCGGAAATCGCTGAACTGGAGGCTGAGGACCATCAGGCCTTTTTTGCAACCTTTCGTTATTGTATTTGGCGACAACCCGTTCGATGCGCGATCCTGCCGCCTAGGCCTGTGTTGTTCAGACATTCGGCATGCCGTTATCAACCTGACGGGCACGCTGAACATCTGGTGATAAACGGCAAACACGGCAAGCTGATCCATCCAGTCAGCCATGATGATCGCAAACCCCTCAGCCGTTGGGTAAGCGCTCAGGATGGATATGCTCAGAGTGAAGCGGAGAAATTGCGTGAAGCGAAAGTACTGGGGCGAGCGGATAAAATTCGACGAATCACCTGGCTTGCGCCGCTAGCGGTGTTTTTCTACGTGCTTATCGTTCGTGGTGGGATTTTGGAGGGCCGGCGTGGCTTGTTTTACGCCTACCAACGACTCCTAGCAGAAGTGAATTTGGCGCTCCACATCTTGCAAAACCGAGCGGACTAATCAATATGTTGAGATTGCCTATTTTATGCAGTTAGAAGGCTTTAATAATCAAGGGTTTGATCGCGGCCGAGGTCGATTGCTAGAGGCGCTGTGGTGGTTGGCCGGGGCCTTGGTGGCGTCCTGGCTGCCCGGCTCAAGTTGGCGTCGATTCTTACTCAGATTGTTTGGCGCTCGCATTGGCGATGGCGTTGTTATCAAGCCTCGCTGTCGGGTGAAATTTCCTTGGCGCCTTCACGTTGGGGGGCACAGTTGGTTAGGTGAGTCGGTGTGGATTGATAATTTGGCGTCGGTTCACATCGGCGACAATTGCTGCCTCTCCCAAGGCGTTTACCTTTGCACCGGTAGTCATCATTGGAGCAAACAGGGTTTCGATTTGATCACCGCTCCCATTCATGTTGAGGATCAGGTTTGGCTTGCGGCATTTAGCCGCATCGGGCCTGGGCGACGATTAGGACAGGGGGCAATTGTGCAGCTTGGGGGGGTCTTGACCGAAGATGCGCTGCCCTGGACGCGATACGCTGGCAATCCGGCGGTTGCTTGTGGGTCTCGAAAAATTGAAACGGTGCCGAGCCGACAATCAGAGGATCATCCTGAGGGTAGCAACACTTGAGACAAGAAATCTCCCAAGGTTTTGGATTGCACCACCGCCTCAAACGGGTAATTCACTATTGGGGTTGTGGGTGTGGACAGTTGTTCCAACCATTGCGTTATCTGATCCATTGCATCGGCGTTGAGGCAGTCCACCAAGGTCAAATGAGGTGCCAGATGTCGCCACTGAGATTGGGCAACGCTATTGGGATGAACCAACGCCAGCACCGGCGGGCCGGCCAACAGGCAGTTATGAATTTTCGATGCGTTGTAGGCGGGGTCAGCGGAGGTCAGAACGATAATGCCAGCACTATCGGTGAGACATCGGATGGCCTGGAAATAGTCAATCCTATTGGGGTACTCCTTAACCTGGTTGGCCAGGCCCAGTTCTTCTGCCAAAGGCATCAGGGTTTTTTTCTGCCGGTTTTCCGGCGCGTAGGAGGTGCCAACAAGGTGCAAAAGCGCCGATGCTGTGGACGACAATGCTTTGAGCAACGGGCGCAACGATGGCAAAAGGTCTTCGCCGCCTCGCCCTACATGCACCAGGTGTTTGTGAGCGGAATTGGCATCAAAAATGGACTGGGAGACCTGATCACTTCGGGCCAAAGAAATATCCTTGGCGCTGGCTCCGAAAGGCAGGGTCAAAAATGGAATTTTGCCAAGCCCCGGATAACGGCTACGCAACTGATCGCCATAGGCAGGCGATACGCTTACTATTCCCGAAGCGTTTTGCATGACTTTAGGTTCCCACTTTTTCGCTTGACTCATGGCCAGCGAAAAGCGCAGGCGGCCGCCCGGCGGAGGCACACCGGCTGGCAGAGTCTGCAGCCAGGGGTCTTGCAGATCGATCACAAAAGGTACGTTGAATTTTTCCTTCCATCGAACCGCCAACGGCAGGAGGCCAAAGGCGGTCGTGGAGAAAAACACGCCGTCAAAGGTGGTTTTGGCCAACAGGCGGTCGCCCGCATCACGGACGAAGCGCAGGGCGTTGCGACCAGTGGTCTCAGAGCCCACCAGTCGCCCCAGCCAGTTAGCTTGACAAGGCACGTGGTGAATTCGAAGCGCCGCAGGCAAGGTCTCACACAGCAGCGGCGACTGGTTAATGGGCAAATCTTCGGGTCGGCAGGCAATCAGGTCCAGTTGCCATCCCTGGTTAATCAACCCCTCTGCGCAGATTCGTACCCGATGACTGTCCGCGGCATTGGTTGGCGCGAATTGTGGGCAAATAATCAACAATCGTTGGCTCATGACTTAAGAATACGGAGGCTTGAGCCGTTTTGAAACGTATGGTGTTCATTAATCGTTATTTTTATCCCGATCAGTCTGCGACCTCGCGGGTACTGACCGCTGTGGCGACCAACCTTGCCCAACGGGGACTGTCGATCAGTGTGTTGACCTCCAATCAACGCTATGAAGACCCCGCCGCTCGCCTAAATGCCCGGGAACTCCATAACAGTGTGGATATCCATCGCCTAGCAACCAGTCGATTCGGGCGCCAGAACCTACTCGGGCGGGCGGCAGATTACTTAGCCTTCATTGTGGGCGTTAATTGGTGGTTGCTACGCAAGGTCCGCCGCGGTGATGTAATTGTCTGTAAGACCGATCCACCAATGTTGTCAGCCTTTGTATGGCCAACGGTATTGTTGCGTCGGGGCGTGTTGGTCAACTGGCTGCAGGACCTGTTTCCCGAAGTGGCGGTTGAGCTTGGCGTGGTAGGAAAAAAGGTCGCTGCGGTCGCCGGCTGGATGCGCAATTTGGGGCTTAAGTTTGCGCGCAAAAATGTTGTCATCGGTCGGTTAATGGCGGACAAAATTGGTGACCTGAATATTGCCGCCGGCAAACAAACACTGATTGAAAATGGCTGTGACGTCGCGGCCTTGAGCAAGCATTCCGGTGGCAGTCGTACGCGCAGGGCATGGAACATCTCAGACGAATCGTTGCTGGTCATGTATGCGGGCAATTTCGGCCGTGCGCATCCGGATGAGCCTGTTGCGAGCGTTGTCGAACAACTGGTAGATCTGTCCCAGGTGGTGTTTGTTTTTATTGGCGGTGGCGCTGGCATGGATAAGCTCAAAAAACGCTGTGAGCAATTGCCTAACTGTCGCTTCTTACCCTATCAGCCAGAACACCTGTTGGCCGAAACCTTAGCTGCGGCAGACATCCACTTGGTTGCCTTGCACACAAATCTTGAAGGGTTGATTGTACCCAGCAAGTTTTATCCTATTGCGGCGGTGGGCCGTCCTGTTATTTACCTTGGTGCTCCCAGCAGCGACCTGGGCCACTACCTTGCCACTCACGATTGCGGCCATATCGCCGCGTCAACCGAAGCCTTGAAGGAGGCGGTGGTTAAGGCAGCCGGTGATCGTCCCGGCCTGCTCAATATGGGTAAGAATGCCAGCATCCTCGCGCATCGCCAGTTTTCCGTCGATCATTCCTGTGATCGTTGGGAGTCCTTGCTGCGGGATCTGGGTGTTCATCAGAGTTTACGACGAGAGCCGTCATGATGTCCCACTGGCTCGCCGCTGCAGTGTCTGCCGTGAGCTGCTTTGTGCTGCTAAAAGCGTTTGTGCCTGTGGCTCATAGGTTGGGGTTAGTTGATCGCCCACAGTCGCGAAAAATCCACCAGCGTTCCACACCGCTAGTCGGCGGTATCGCCGTTTTCGGTGGTTGTGTATTTGGGTTATTAATGGTTCCGATATCTCTGGGCGAATATCGAATACTTTTTGCTGCCGGAGCCGCATTGTTACTGGTTGGGCTGCTTGATGATTTGAGAGAATTATCCGCAGGGACACGATTTGCTGCACAGATTCTTGCCGCATTAGCGATGGTTCAGGCCGGAGGCATTGAGCTCAGTTCTTTCGGCCAGTTGCTAGACTCTCGGGAATTAATGCTGGGCGCCTTGGCGGTGCCAGTAACAGTATTTTGCACTGTCGGCGTGATCAACGCGGTCAATATGTCTGACGGCGTCGATGGTCTATCGGGAGGACTGGTGCTAGTAGCCCTTATCGGTCTTGGGGCCGCATCCATTGTTGCCAACGACGTGGCAATCTGGCCATTACTGTGCGCCGTTGGCGCTTCGGTATGGGTCTTTTTGTCGATGAATTTTCGCCCGGGGCGATCAGCCCTGGTCTTTCTTGGCGATGCAGGGTCCTTGTGGCTAGGCTTTTTGTTGGCTTGGTTATTTATTGATCTGTCTCAAGGTGAGGCACGAATCATTGACCCAGTCACCGCCCTTTGGCTCCTGGCTGTGCCTCTGTTGGACACGGTTTTCGTCATGATCGAGCGTCCACGGGCCGGACAGTCGCCGTTTAACGCCGCTCAGGATCATCTCCATCATTTGTTTTTGCGGGCAGGTTTCAGTCGCACCGCCAGCGTCCTGCTTATTTGGCTTTTGGCGTTGTGCTTTGCAGGTCTTGGCTTAGTGGCTCAGTGGTTTGATTTGCCGCAGAGTTGGCGTTTTTATGGGTTTTTGATAGTTGCTGCGGTTTATCACCAGCTATTGGCAAGAGCTTGGCGTCGCCGGCGCTGGTTAGGCCGAGATGTGAGTGAGGTGGCCGCGTCTTGAAACGCCCAAACCTTCAATCGTCGTTGTATTACGTGTTTGTTGGGTTGGTCTTCATGTTGCCGCTGTTTTGGGGGGGCAATAGAAACCCCGTGTGGCTATCCCAAACCGTGATGGTCTACCTGTTGCTATCCATTGCCACAGTAGGACTTCCTGCATCGGCTTGGAGGGCTCTTTGGCAGTATTATCGATGGGCTCTGATTTTACTCGGAGCATGGTTGGCGCTCAATCTCGTTCAGTTGATTCCCTGGCCCTTTGTCGGCGCTATTTCCAACGATGTTTTTCAGTCGGCACTAACGACACTGCAATCCTTTTTTTATGCGGGGCTATTTGTTCTCACAGGATTGCTGTGCACCACCCCAAAGCGAATCCGTCAATTGGTGATTTGCATGATCTTGGCGGCGTTGGTGCAAGCGCTGTTTGGTGCCCTAATGACACTTAGCGGGACAGAGTGGCTGCTACTTGAACCTAAGCAATACGGGATCGGCTACGCAACAGGAACCTTTGTTAATCGAAACCACTTTGCTGGTCTTGTGTTGACTGGTTTGGCTCTGGGTATCGGTCTATTGGTGGGTAACGCAAGTCGCAAATCTTCGGCTCAAAATTGGAATGCTCGAGTGCGCGATTGGCTTCATTGGGTGATGGGCCCGGCGATGCGCCTGCGGCTGATGTTGGTGGTAATGGTCATTGGGTTGGTGCTCAGTCACTCGAGGATGGGAAACGGGGCGTTTTTTATTACCTTATTTAGCACTTCCCTTCTTGCTCTAGTGATTATGCGGCCGCTGCCGAAAAAGGTTCTGGTGTTATTGAGTACATTAGTGATCATCGATGTGATGTTGGTTGGGTCGTGGTTTGGTTTTGACCAAGTGGTAGAGCGCTTGCAAGGTACCGGGCAATTCGACGACGTGGCGAGGGTGAGTGCGGACTCCGACCGATTGAACATTTCGAAGGAGACGATGACTGCCGCATTGGACTTTATCTGGCTTGGTTCGGGCGGCGGGACCTTTGAACAGGTATTTCCCTCATACCGTCCGGTGGATCTGCGCAAGACCTTTGATCATGCCCATAATGACTGGGCAGAAATCCTGCTGGAGTATGGTGTATTCGGGTTTGTCTTGCTGGTCGCCTGGGGTTTAACCGGATTTTGGAATGCTATAAAGGCTATGGGCGCTCGACGAAACCCGGTCATGAAGGGGGTAGGGTTTGGAGTGGTGATGGCATTGTCAGCATGTGTGTTGCAGGGCTTTGTGGATTTCAATCTCCATATACCCGCGTGTGCGGGGTTTCTGACGATTACCGTTGCGTTAGGAGTCGCGGTTCATAAAACTCCCACAAAATGAGAAAAAGTGTTAATTTTTAAAGATCTACTGCGCTTATCTCGATTTTATTTTAAACTGAGAGTGGATCAGTGCTATTTGGCCATTGATGGACCGTGAACACGAGTGAATAGTCGTAAAGCTCCAATAGCCCTGCTGTTGTTTTTGTTGGTAGGGAAATCGCTAGGCCAGGAAGCGTCAGTATCCGTTGGTCGATGGGATCTATATCCAACCTTGGGTATTTCCGTTGGCGTTGATGACAATCTCTCCTTGCGTTCGGATGATGCACTGAGTTCCGAATATTTACGGACTCAGCCCGCTATTCGGCTGGAGACCGCCACTAGGCGTAGCGATATACGGCTCCAGGCAAGCCTTGATCGTGGCGAGTTCTTTTCCTCGGAGCGCGACGATTACCAGGATCATGAGCTATCGGGCCAGTGGCGTTACCGACCGGGCGTGCGTTCAGATTTGTTAATTCTGCTGGCCCGCAATCGTGGACATGATCGTCGCGGTGAGGGTTTAAGAGAGAATTTCTTTCAAACGCTGGATCGTGATGTCGATGAATACGATATAGACACATTGAGCGCCCGTTATACCCACGGAGCGCCGGGAGCCAGAGGTCGCCTCGCAGTATTTGCCGAAGGGCGGGACAAGTCTTACCGCAACAATCCGGATATTACCGCTCTTGGTGACTTCGACCTGCGCCGCTTGGGTGTTGAATTTGGGTGGCGAATAGCCAGCCGCACCTCTGTGCTCGCCCAGGTAACCCGATCTACAACAAACTATCGGCTTGCCAATCTTGATGGCGATGAACGATCGGTTGCACTGGGTTTGCAATGGGATGGGACGGAAAAAACCAATGGTCGTATTTTGGTTGGGCGGCTTTCTCGAGACTTTGACGATCGCAACTTGAATGGTTTTAGTGGATCATTTTGGGAGGTGGCTGCCGCCTGGCGTCCATTGGAGCGATCAGAATTCAGTGTGCTCAGTCGAAAATCCACCGACGAGGCATTCGGCGGAGCAAATTTTTTAGTGCGGGAAGAAACGGCTCTGGCCTGGCGACACAACTGGCGTCCTCGCTTTGTCACGTCAGTGGATCTAGCTGTGCTCAATGAGGATTTCGATCCCCAAGGACGTGATGACGATATTCATCGTTTGGGTGTCAGTGCCAATTATCAACTTCGACGCTGGCTGCTGCTTGGTGCTGGAATTCGCAGGGTAGAGCGGGATTCTCCCACCAGTCGTTTCGACTACTCACGTAATGAATTGGTGCTCTCTGTCCAGTTGAGTTTGTAAACAATTGCGGTCACAACGCAACACCGAGCCACCAATCAGGTCTGATTGAGTAGCCAAAATTCAAGTGACACGCCAATGATGTCGATTTACTCTTACGTGTATCAATGGAAGGCCCGGCGGGAGGCTTCCTCAAAAATGATTAAAGAATTTAACTATGCACTGCTGATCAG
>CAZLJY010000084.1:0-17914 GCA_964559945.1 uncultured Gammaproteobacteria bacterium
ATAATGGCTGCCTTCCGGGTAGGGGGTCATTATGTGCAGATTCGTATTTTACCACGGTCCGGCGATCAGCCTCGCGTCGTTACTAACCGAGCCAGCCCATTCCTTGATTCACCAAAGTTACCACGCCAAAGAGCGTCCTGAGCCGTTAAACGGCGATGGCTACGGCGTTGCGTGGTATCCGGAGGTGGGTGAGCGGCCTGAGCCTGTAATATTCAAAGAGGTGTCTCCGGCCTGGAGCAGCGTGAATTTACGCAGTCTAGCCCCTGCAATCGCCAGTGACTGTATCGCAGCTCACGTTCGTGCGGCGTCGCCTGGGTTGGGTGTGTCTCAATTCAATTGTCATCCTTTTTCCCATGACAACCTGACCTTTATGCATAACGGCGAGGTGGCAGAGATTGCAAAAATCCGCCGAGAATTGCTGTCCCGGCTAGATGACAGCCTATTCAACTTCGTTCGCGGCACCACCGATTCTGAGATTCTGTTTGCGCTGATTTTGCAGAAATTACCGGCTTCACCGGACCTCAGCGCTATGACAGTGGCCCTTCGCGATACCATTTGTGAAGTTGAGGACTTGTTGGCCAGCGTCCATAGCCCCGTTGAGTCCACCATGAATTTGTGTCTCAGCAACGGCAAGGTCAGTGTGGTTTCTCGCTATGCCACTGCCGGTCAGGATTACTCCCAGTCGCTGTATTTTAATACCGGTCAACGCTATCAATGTGTTGATGGCTTGTGCCAGATGGCCGATTCCGAGGATGACAGCCGCGCAGTGCTCATTTCATCTGAGCCCCTAAGTGAAGAATCCGGATGGCAAAAAGTCCCCGTAAACCAGATTTTAACGGTGGATGAGCAGCTCGAGGTTCAGCTACAAGCAATTGACTGCGCGAGAAATTTGCAGTCGGCATAGGTCGGTGGGTCGGTTATACTCACTAGATATAACGTTCGGCTCGGGGGGGCGGTCGGTTTTCGGCCATTCCGCTACAGGGACTGAGCATCAGCCAGTAAGGGAGAACATACCATGTCGAAATCTGAAGGCATCCAGCCTGAACTCGTAGACGGCGAAATCAAAGGGTCTGACCTATTCATCAAAGCGCTCGAGGGCGAGGGTGTTGAATATATCTTCGGCGTTCCAGGGGAAGAAAACCTTGATCTTCTTGAATCGTTGCGCAAATCCAACATCAAGTTGGTATTGACCCGTCACGAACAGGGTGCTGGTTTCATGGCCTCTACCTATGGACGGTTCACTGGCCACACCGGCGTATGTCTAGCCACTTTGGGGCCTGGTGCAACCAATTTTGTTACCGCCGCAGCCTATGCGCAATTAGGCGCAATGCCCATGCTGATGATTACCGGTCAAAAGCCGGTGAAAAAGTCCAAGCAGGGACGGTTCCAGATTCTGGAAACCGTTCCGATGTTCAAACCCATTACGAAATTTGCCAAACAGGTGGTGAATGCCAACACCATTCCTTCGTTAGTGCGTGAGTCGTTTCGCATCGCTGAAGAGGAACGCCCAGGAGCGGTCAATCTGGAGCTACCGGAAGACATTGCTCACGAGTACACAGAAAACCAGTTCGTTTACCCTCAGTCTCGCCCCCGTCAGCCGACGCCGGATCAAAAAAGCGTCCGTGAAGCGGTGCAGATGATCCATAACGCTAAGCGCCCGTTGATCTTGATTGGCGCCGGTGCCAACCGAAAACGTATCCAAGATGCCTTGCACGATTTAGTCGATACAACGGGGATTCCGTTTTTTAACACCCAGATGGGCAAAGGTGTGCTGAATGAGTTTCACCCGTTGTACATCGGCACTGCGGCGCTTTCTGATGGTGATTATCTGCATTGCGCGATCGATCGCGCAGACTTGGTGGTCAACATTGGTCACGACGTGATTGAAAAGCCGCCGTTCTTTATGGAGCCCGAGGGTAAGAAGGTTATCCACATCAACTTCAACTCTGCGGAAGTGGACGAAGTGTATTTCCCTCAGCTAGAAGTAGTGGGGGACATCGCAACCTCGCTGGAGTCGATCACTAAAAACATCAGCAAGAACGACGAGTGGGACTTTGATTACTACATGACCGTTCGCGATCAGGTCATGGCCTCTATCGCCGATGGCGCAGACGACGAAGGATTCCCAACCAAGCCACAGCGGATGGTGGCAGACGTTCGCCGCGCTATGCCGAAAGACGGCATCATTGCGCTGGACAATGGCATGTACAAAATCTGGTTCGCACGGAACTACCGGGCCTATGAGCCGAATACTGTGCTGTTGGATAACGCGCTGGCCACCATGGGTGCGGGCCTGCCGTCAGCCATGATGGCTGCCATGCTTTACCCGGAACGAAAGGTCATGGCCATTTGTGGTGACGGCGGTTTCATGATGAACAGCCAGGAAATCGAAACGGCGATCCGTTATGACCTTAACCTAACCGTGCTGATTTTGCGTGACGATGCCTACGGCATGATCAAATGGAAGCAAGAAGGCGGCGGTTTTGAAAACTGGGGGCTGGATTACGGCAACCCAGATTTCGTTAAGTACGCCGAAGCTTATGGCGCAACGGGCCACCGTATCGATGATACCGCACAGTTATTGCCGACCTTGGAAAAAGCCCTCAATACCCCCGGCGTTCACTTGGTTGATGCGCCGATTGATTATTCAGAGAACACCCGGGTGTTGATTAAAGAGCTGTCCGAAAAAGTTTGCTTGCTCTGACATGGCCGATTCCTCCGACGTCAAACTGGGCCAGCGAAGACTGCTAGATCCGGCGCTCAATAAGAGTACTGGTTTTAGTGAGGAAGAGCGGGAGAAGTATCAGCTGCAAGGGCTGTTGCCATCCCGTGTTCTTAGCCTGGATGAGCATGTGAAGCGGGTTCAATCTCATCTGCGCCATAAAGGCACAGACCTGGAGAAGCATATATACCTTCAGGGTTTGCTTGATCGCAATGAGACTCTTTACTACCGCTCGGTGATTGATCATATCGAAGAGATCATGCCGTTGATTTACACCCCAACGGTAGGTCAGGCATGTAAAGAGTTTGCCACCATCTTTCGCCGTCCCCGCGGTATCTATATCACCGCCAATGACCGAGGTAATGTCGAGCAGCTACTGAGCAATTGGTATGAGGACGACGTCAAAATTATTGTGGTCACAGACGGCGAACGCATATTGGGGTTGGGGGACCTGGGCGCTAACGGGATGGGGATTCCCATCGGCAAGTTGTCACTCTACGTAGCCTGTGCCGGTATCCAGCCCAGCCAATGTTTACCAGTGATGATTGATGTTGGGACCAATAACCACACAGTTCGCGAAAGTGATATGTATCTGGGTCTACAGCAGGACCGAGTCCGCGGCGAGGCCTATGACGAACTGATTGACGAATTTATTCAAGCGACCCAAAAGCTGTTTCCCGGCGTGTTGATTCAATTTGAAGACTTTGTCACCGCTAACGCTTACCGCTTGCTGGATCGTTACAAAGATCAAATTCTGTGTTTTAACGATGACATTCAAGGGACTGCGGCGGTTGTTTTAGCCGGCGTTTACGCAGCAACGCGAATCTCTAAAACTCCCTTCAAAGATCAACGGATACTGTTTCTTGGCGCGGGGTCGGCGGCCACCGGGATTGGCGACCTAATGGTGTCAGCGTTGATGGAAGAGGGGCTGACTGAGGAAGAGGCACGCCAGCGACTGTGGTTTTGCAACTCTCGTGGCTTGTTAACTAAAGACAGCGAGTCTATTGCGCCCCATAACGTACCTTATGCCCACGATCTACCAGCCATGTCGTTTCAGGAGGCGATTGAAAGCCACAAACCGACGGCCCTGATTGGCGCCACTGGCCGGCCTGGTACGTTCAACGAAGAATCTCTGCAATTGCTGGCCAATGTGACGGATCGGCCTGCGGTCTTTGCCTTATCCAATCCCACCTCTAACGCTGAGTGTACGGCCCTTGAGGCCTATGAATGGACGGGTGGTAAGGCTATTTTTGCCAGTGGTAGTCCGTTTGGCCTGGTGGATTATCAGGGCCAGGTTCGCCGCCCGGGTCAAGGCAACAATGCTTATATTTTCCCAGGTATTGGCTTGGGCGCCATTGCCTGCGGTGCTAGTCGAATTTCTGACGGCATGTTCCTGGCCTCGGTGCGCGCACTGGCTGAAGACGTGGATGAATCTGACTTAGCCGCCGGGTCTATTTACCCACCGCTGCAAGACATTCGCAAAGTGTCCTTGGCGATTGCTGTTGCAGTGGCTGAGCAAGCGGTAAGTGAGGGCTTGGCAACGGTACAAAATGACGATTGGGAAGCAGTGATTCGTCCGCAAATGTACGATCCTTTTTATTAAGACTGACGTGATATACCGGAGGCGTTATGCAGGATAGACCCCTATCCCCCCATCTGCAGGTTTATAAACCTCAGCTGACTTCCATGCTGTCCATTGTGCATCGGGGCACGGGCGTGTTTTTGTCCGTTGCAGCGATCTACGTGGTGTATTGGATCTATGCTTTGTCCAGCGGCCCCATTGCCTTTGCCGGTGCTAAGGCTATTGTCAGCACCATTTATGGCAAGCTCTTTTTGTTGGCGGTGGTGTTCTCAACCTTTTACCACTTGGCCAACGGGCTTCGACATTTACTTTGGGATACTGGTCACGGCTTGGAGCTGGATTCGGCCTACCGCACCGGTTGGACAGTGGTTATTTTCAGTCTGATTGCCACCGGCGTTTGTGGCGCGGTTATTTTTCGAGGTGCCTTATGAATCTTGAACATCCGCTGGCTCGAGTAATCGGAACCGGGTCGGCCAAGTCTGGTGTTGAACATTGGTGGCTGCAAAGACTCACCGCCATTGCATTGGTGCCGCTGACTCTATGGGTTGTCGTGCTGCTGCTGAAAACCGCATCCATAGATTACGCCTCAGCCACCGCCGTGGTGGCCAATCCAATTCGCGCGGCATTGCTGATCATGTGGGTGGTGGCCATGTTGTGGCATGCCCAATTGGGTCTGCAGGTCGTGGTGGAAGACTATATTCATAATCCATGGGTGGAATTTACTGCCCACGTGGTGGTGAAACTGGCAGCGCTGCTGGGCGTTGTTGTTTCAGTGATCGCCATCCTTAAGATCGCTACGGGAGGCGTTCAGTGAGTGACGACTACGCGTTAATTGAGCACCAATATGATTGTCTGGTTGTTGGCGCCGGTGGTGCCGGCTTGCGGGCTACCATGGGAATGGCGGCAACGGGTTTAAAGACCGCCTGCTTAACCAAAGTGTTCCCTACTCGCAGCCATACGGTTGCGGCGCAGGGTGGCATGAGCGCAGCACTGGCCAATATGGGGGAAGACGATTGGCGTTGGCACATGTACGACACCATCAAAGGGTCGGATTGGTTGGGCGACCAAGATGCTATCGAATATATGTGTCGTGAGGCCATTCCTTCGGTGATTGAATTGGAGCACTACGGTGTTCCTTTTTCCCGTACGGAAGACGGCAAAATATACCAGCGGCCGTTCGGTGGTATGACCACCCATTACGGCGAAGGCACGGCTCAGAGAACCTGTGCTGCCGCGGACCGAACCGGACACGCCATCCTGCACACCCTTTACCAGCAATCGTTAAAACATGACGCGCAGTTTTTTATCGAGTTCTTTGCCCTTGACCTGATCATGGACGAAGAAGGGGCTTGTCGCGGCGTCCTGGCCCTTGAAATGAATACCGGCAGGTTGCACCTGTTCAAAACTCACGCGGTGGTTCTTGCCACCGGCGGCTACGGTCGTGCCTGGTTCTCAGCCACCTCGGCTCATACCTGCACTGGCGATGGAAACGGGATGGTGTTGCGTGCGGGGCTGCCGCTGGAAGATATGGAGTTTGTGCAATTCCACCCAACCGGCGTTTATGGCGCCGGAGTATTGATTACCGAGGGTGTGCGCGGCGAAGGGGGATACCTAACCAACTCTGATGGCGAACGCTACATGGAACGTTACGCGCCTAACGCAAAAGACCTGGCCTCGCGAGACGTGGTCAGTCGGTCCAGTACCATTGAAATTCGCGAAGGCCGCGGCGTTGGACCTAACAAAGATCACGTTCACCTGAACCTTTCACATTTGGGGCCGGACGTCATTGAGGAGCGCCTGCCAGGCATTTCTGAAACCGCTCAAATATTTGCCGGTGTGGACGTCACCAAAGACCCGATTCCAGTGTTGCCAACGGTTCACTACAACATGGGCGGTGTCCCCACTAATTATCATGGTGAGGTGCGCTCGGGCGAAGGCGGAGATCCCAACAAACTGGTGCCGGGACTGTTTTCCATCGGCGAAGCCGCGTCCGTATCAGTCCACGGAGCGAACCGGCTAGGCTCCAACTCCTTACTGGATCTCATCGTTTTTGGGCGCTCGGTGGCCCAGCATTGCGGTGAGACCATGAAGCCCAACCAGCCCCATCCAAAAACGCCCCAGGCATCGTTAGACAAAGCCTTGGCCAACTTGGATAAGCTTCGCTACGCCAACGGTGACACCCGCACCTCTTCCATCCGAGATGCGATGCAGGCCACCATGCAGGAGCATGCGGCGGTCTTTCGTACCGAAGAGACGCTGGCTGAAGGGGTGGAGAAGATCAACAGCGTTTTTCAGTCATTCTCGGATGTTCAAGTCAGCGATAACTCACTGATCTGGAACTCCGACCTGATTGAGACTTTGGAATTGCAGAACCTGTTGTCTTGTGCCGTGGCCACCATGCATAGCGCGAACAACCGTAAAGAGTCTCGTGGAGCCCACGCCCATGAAGACTATCCCGATCGCGATGATGCCAATTGGATGAAACATACAATGTCTTGGGTATCACCGGAGGGATCGGTGAATTTTGAATATCGCCCGGTGCATCTGGAAACGATGACCGATGATGTGGAAGCGGTGCCGCCAAAAGCGCGCACTTACTAAAGATTAGAACCAGAGTATAAGCAATGGCTAAATTCACCCTGCCAAAAAACTCCAAGATAACCGTGGGCAAAAATTACCCGGCCAACGGTGCCACCAATACCAGGACCTTCAAAGTCTATCGATGGGATCCGGATAGCGGCGAAAACCCCCGCACCGACACCTATGAAGTGGATATGGATACCTGCGGCCCTATGGTTCTTGATGGCTTGCTGAAAATTAAGAACGAGATGGACGCAACATTAACCTTGCGCCGTTCTTGTCGCGAAGGCATCTGCGGATCTTGCGCCATGAACATTGATGGCACCAATACCTTGGCTTGCACCAAACCCTTGGCGGAAGTGAAGGGGGTGGTGAAGGTATACCCATTGCCCCATATGCCGGTGGTGAAAGATTTAGTGCCGGATATGACCCATTTTTATGCCCAGCATGCGTCCATTAAACCGTGGATCAGAACGAGCTCGGTAGCTCCAGCCGACAAAGAGCGCCTGCAGTCTAAAGAAGACCGGGAAAAGCTGGATGGCCTTTACGAGTGCATTTTGTGCGCCTGTTGCTCAACCTCTTGCCCCAGTTACTGGTGGAACGGTGATCGCTATCTGGGGCCTGCCATCTTGCTGCAGGCTTATCGGTGGATTATCGATTCACGGGATGAGGCGACGGGCGACCGGTTGGACGATTTGGAAGATCCTTTCCGACTGTATCGCTGCCACACCATCATGAATTGCACCAAAACCTGTCCAAAGGGGCTCAACCCAGCCAAAGCCATTGCAGAAATTAAGAAAATGCTAATGGCTCGACGTGGCGTTTAAGTTGAATGCTATTGGATAAATGTGATGAGCCGGTGAAAGAAAAGTCCCGGCTCGCGTTTCTTATTACCCAACGCAGTTAGACTTTAGGGGAATACTTATGACTGGACTAATTCAGACACTTCAAGGGGTCTTCGCGGCAGTTGCGTCGTTTCTGGCGTCCATATCGCTGCGTATTTATCTTGCGCCGGTGTTTATTCTTGCCGGGGGCAATAAGCTGTCCAACCCTGAAGGTGTGGCCCAATGGTTTGAGAGTCTTGGATTGCCGGCACCAGAGTTGATGGTGTATCTGGCGGGTGGCACAGAGTTTTTTGGCGGCTGGATGTTGCTGCTGGGCATTGCTGTGCGTTGGATAGCGATTCCGTTGATGTTCACCATGGTGGTGGCGGCAACAACCGCTCACTGGGAAAATGGCTGGCACGTTGCGCCAGAGACCGAGCTTACCGCACCGTGGGAATGGCGAGAAGATCTGATCGAAAGTGCCATTGACCGTCGCGACAAAGCCCGTTCACTGCTGCGCCGACATGGCAATTACAGCTACCTCACTGAGGCCGGCTCCATTACGATCAACAAAAATGGTATCGAATGGGCGGCAACATACTTTCTGATGCTGATGGCATTGATTGGCCTGGGAGCTGGAAAATTCTTCAGTGTCGATTATTGGATCGGTAGATTCTTTAAGAAAGAATAAGCAGGCTTGATGAGCAAAAGGTTCGGTTCTGACTGTGGGTGGAACCGGGCCTTTTTTTTGCCTTAGTTTCCACTCAACGCCATCACGAGGCGCCGTGTATGTAGTGCCCGATACCGTCGATGCAGAGGTGTAACAATGAAGCAAGTCATAATTGTTGGTGGTGGGTTTGCCGGCGTTAAATGCGCAAAAATACTCGGTCGTTCCAAGCAAGTCGCTGTGACCTTATTCAACCCGGTGAACCACATGGTGTTTACCCCCTTGTTGGCGGACGTAGCGGGATCCTCACTTAATCCACGATCCATTACCGCACCTTTGCGCCGGATGCTGAAAAACGTCCATTGCCGCAGCGAAAAAATCATCGACGTTGATAAGAACGAAAAGAAGGTGATTTTCCAGCGCTTTGATGGCAGCACCGGTAGCGCGAATTATGACGAACTGGTGATTTCTGTTGGCAACCGAGTAGACCTGGGACGGGTACCAGGGATGGTCAGCAACGCTTTGCCCTTAAAATCCATCGGCGATGCCATTGCTATGCGTCAGCGGGTGATGGAGCGCTTGGAACAGGCTGACGCCTGCGAAGATGATGAACAGCGCCGCTGGCTGACGTCTTTTATCGTCATCGGCGGAGGCTTTAGTGGTGTTGAGGTGGCCGGCGAAATCAATGATTTGGCTCTGCACGCCCTGAAGTATTATCGAAATATTCAGTTAGAAGACATCAACGTTACGCTGGTGCATTCTCGGGATCAAATATTGCCCGAATTGACATCAAGGTTGCGGGACACTGCCATTAAGCGCATGAAGCGCCATGGGGTGAACTTCATCCTAAACGCCCGGGCCTCGGTGGTCACTCGCAAAGGTGTGGATTTGGGTACCGGCGAATGCATTGCGGGCGGCACCGTGGTTTGTACCGTGGGTAATACCACCACCGAACTGGTTCAGCGTCTTGACGTGCCCACGGAGCGGGGCCGCATCGTGACTGCCGCAGATATGCAGGTGACCGATCATGACGGCCTTTGGGCCGTTGGAGACTGCGCGCTGGTTCCCAACGCCCACGATGGCGAAAACGCGCCGCCAACGGCGCAGTTTGCTGAGCGCCAAGGGGGCCAGGCCGCGCGCAACATACTGCGCAAAGTCCAAGGTAAACAAACCCAACCCTTTAGTTTTAAGCCGGTGGGTTTAGCCGCCGGTATTGGCGGTCGCAAAGGAGTTGCCGAGCTCATGGGCGTTCGAGTCTCCGGGTTCATGGCATTTTGGCTCTGGCGCAGCGCGTTTCTGGTCAAGCTGCCGAGCTTTTTGCAAAAAATTAAGGTTGGGGTGGACTGGGCCTGGGAACTGCTTTTCCCGCGGGAAATCAGCGCCTTCAGTAGCTCAAAAACCCAACCGGTATCGCGCAGCTTTTTCGCCAAGGGCGAGGTGTTGTTTGACAGCCATAGTGCAGGTAGAACCTTGTACGCGTTGGAAGCAGGTGATGCCGAGATTATCCAGCGCGCAACCGATCAGCACGGAGAGCGGGTATTGGCGGTTGTTGGGCCTGGGGAATTAATTGGCGGCCATACCCTAACGAGTTTTGGTGGCGAGAATGTGGCCTTGAAAGCCAGAACCAACATTGAGGCGATTAGTCTTGCTGGCGATTTCATGCAGCGGATCAGCGATACCCTGAAGCCGGTGGAATCGATGTTGCGTCGGGCAATGTTAACCCACAAACCCTTTTGGGAAACGGCCCCTGAGGCACTGGCCCAATTGCGCGAGATTACGCCAGAGAAAGTAATGCGGACGTTACCTAAGCGCTCGTTTCAACCCAGCACCCCGGTGCTTCAAGCCTTTTCCGAATTGCACGATGGCAAACAGGAACTAGCGCTGGTGATGGACGGCGAGGCAATGGTGGGTTTGGTCACTCGCACGGACCTCATTAGCGGGCTTGAGCGAGGTCAGACGGCAACGGTGAGTGAGGTAATGAGTAAAAATCCAGCGGTAGCCTCACTCAACGAATACTGTGATATCGCCGCCAACACCATGCGCGACCGGGGATTTAAATGGTTGCCGGTGGTGGATAATCGCACTGAACGCCAAGTGGTAGGCATCCTCCACGCCGAGGACCTGCTGGTTCAAATTCTGGGCACTATGAATCGGGCTAAGCCCGACTCAAGCGTGTAACTTTCCCTTAGTGATCACTGACCTTATGGCCCGCTTCAGATAAGACCTGGGCCGCTGCAGCGTAATCCTGGGACTTAACGAGCAAATAGTCGGTGTCGAAGGTTGAGATCGCAAATAGCCCGATGCCGGCTTCGGCCAAAGGCTCGCATAGCGATGCCAGCACTCCAACTTCGGTAAATTCGATGGGCCCAGCCACCTTAAAACCTTGCCAAGGCGCTTCGTGTTGGATGTGACCGGGCACTTGCTCAACCGGGCACACCACGGATAACTCCTCGGCGCTGCGAGTGACGCTTTGCCAACCTGAGGTGAGCCAGTTGGGTATGGGTGCATCGGGTGCAAGCCGGCACACGGCCAATGTTTCATTCATCGGGCTCAGCTGCATGTCAGGGGCCAAAACCAGGCTTGGTTGGGTCCAGCGAGGGGGCTAGCCGCTCTGGACAGGCTGGGGTGAGTACGGCAAACTTCGTGGATAGTTCTTTTGGGGAAAGTCATGAAGCAGAAAACCCTTTTGTTGCTGGTTGCGGTGTTGACCTGTTCAGCCCTTGCTGGTTGCGCGGGTAAGCGGAACCGGTTTTTTGTGGGGCAATGTTCATTGCCCGGGCATCCGTTCTGTGGCCAGGTTTTTGACAGCAGGGCTGATTGTAACAATGCTCGCAAGCGCCACGATTTTGACACCTCAATGTCCGGCTCCTGTTTCAGCGGCGACTCCCGCGGTTCCCCCGACAACCGTTCCATGTAGCGACCGAATGTTCCGGTGGAGCTAAGGTTGACCGATTAGCTCATCGCTGATGGGGCGGGATATCGCGTATGTTGCTCGCAAACCGCTCATGAGCGTCGACATCCACTGGCTCAAACACCCGCTCGGTGCTGGCGGGTGCATCGCTTAGGGAAACCCCTTTATTCCAGGCAGTGACAATTCGCTGAGGGCGCCGTTCAAATCCACCGCCGCAGTTAGGACAGACGTTGTGCAAAACGGTTTCCACGCAGTGGGCGCAAAACGTACATTCAAAGGTACAGATCATCGCCACAGTGCTGTTAGCGGGTAGATCGATGTCGCAGTGTTCGCAGTTGGGCTTTAGCTTCAGCATTTAACGGATCCGGCGTTGTTGATGGCACATTGTGCCAGTTTCCGCGTTATTAGCTGTGGTAGAGACCTTCCATATGGCGCCCGGTCCAGCGGATTTTGCGTTGGTGCTGGCGCTGGCAATAATACTGAGCGCCATTACCTGGCGGGCGTACCGACAATGGGGCCTAAGCCAAGTGTTCCTGGTTCTGTTGGTTTTCGACGTTTACTTAGGGGCTGTTGAGCTTCCGTCCCGCTTGTCTGAGCGCGCGGTGGTTGTTGGCGGGCAGTGGCTAACGATCAGAGTCGGGCGTTGGTTTGACCCAGTGAACATTTATCTGCCCTTGGCTGAGGTGACGATCATTTACGAGGTGGAACGTTCCCGCGGATGGCTTGCCGCAGAAACCTTCTGGCTATTTCAAGACCAGCGCTTTCGCCGCAAACGATTGCATTTGCCAGCGCTGCTTAAACGCCATCGCGAAAAACTTGTCGCGTTTTTGCAGGCCCAGGGAATTGCATTCCAGGTGCATCATTCGGTGCAAGCCGGTGATGCCTGGGTTGTCGATGATTCAGCCCCAAGAGACTGAGCGCATTGAGGCGTAATTCTTAGCGGGATGAATTTGGCAGGCACGCATCGGTTTGCCCGAATAGGTATTGTCTAGCTTCCTCATCCACGGTGGCTCGGCCCGCTTTTAGGGCATCTCCCTTGGCGTAAGCTTGTTGTACGGCAGGTCGCTCAGCCATCTGGTGGTACCAGCGCTCCAGCGCCGGGTAGTCGCTTAGGGTTTGGCCTTGTCGCTGGTGGGGAACGATCCAAGGGTAACAAGCCATGTCCGCGATTGAGTATTGTCCGGCGATAAAGTCTTGGTTTTCCAGTTGACGGTTCAACACGTTGTATAGCCGCGTGGCTTCTGCCTGGTAACGCTCAATAGCGTAGGGGATCTTTTCAGGCGCATAGCTGCCGAAGTGGTGGTTCTGACCCAGCATGGGGCCTAATCCCGCCATTTGCCAGAACAGCCATTCCATCACCACCTTCCGTGACCGCGGTTCGGTGGGTAGAAATTGTCCGGTCTTCTCAGCCAGATACACCAAAATAGCGCCGGACTCGAAAACCGGGATTGGCTCACCGCCATCAGCAGGTTGGTGATCCACAATCGCGGGAACACGGTTGTTCGGCGCAATGTGCAGAAAGGCCGGCTCAAACTGCTCACCGCGGCCGATGTGAACGGGAATCAGCGTGTATGGCGTGGCGGTTTCTTCCAGAAAGATACTGATCTTATGGCCATTGGGCGTGGCCCAGTAGTGCACATCAATCATTGGGATTTTCTACCTGTTATCAGCCTATGGATTGGCGTTGAGCATGCACTAAGGGCGATGCTTGGCTTTTTCAATCTTGACCAAGCGATTGTTCTCAAAGCGCAAAATTCGGTTGAATTTTTGTGGCCCAAAACGATAGGTCCAGGTATCTACCCGAAGTCCATCAACTTGGAGACGGCGACCGTATCGGTCGCGCTGCTGAAACAGGCCCTCGATTACGTGAAAGTCTTTACTGGAGGGCTCACCGCAGGCGTCCAACACGTCGACTTTGTTGTCGCCCTCAACCACCAAATTGACGCCGCAACTCATAGAATCGGCATTCGCCAAAGGGCATGCGCTGAGCAATGCCAGCGCAGCCAAGGTGCCAACCCCCGTTAGGCCCATGGTTGGCCGACGAGGAATCACACGCTCAGGGTGTTTGACTGAGCACCGCTTCATCAAAGGCTTTGTCCGCGCGTCCCCAGATTTTCTTTAATCGACGATCGCGACCACAACCGGTGCGGTAGCTTCTGTATCGCAGCGGGTTTTTCTTGTAGTAATCTTGGTGGTAATCCTCCGCCGCGTAAAACGTGCCAGCGGTTTCGATTTCGGTAAACACCTCAGTGCCTAGACGTTCCTGTACCGCGCCCGCCGATGCGGTGGCCAATCGGCGTTGGTTGGCGTCATGGGCGTAAATGGCGGTGCGATATTGGCTTCCGCTGTCACAAAACTGGCGATTGGCAACGGTAGGGTCGATGTTGAGCCAGAACACCTGCAGGAGCTCCTCAAAACTCACTTTGCTGGTGTCGTATTCAATCTCCACCGCTTCGGCGTGACCGGTGCGGCCCGATACCACATCACGGTAACTAGGGTTCAGCGCGTTACCTCCGGTATAGCCAGAAACGGTGCTGATCACGCCATCCACTTTGTCGAAATCAGCCTCGACGCACCAGAAACACCCACCGGCAAAGGTGGCTTTGGCCGTTTCTGCGCCAGCCAGTGTGGGTATACCTAAAACCAGTAAGAGGCTGATAATCAGTCTGTTCATGAGTCTTGCCTGTTGCATATAGTGTAAAGAGTAGACCCGATGCCTGGCGGCTCGCTTTCAAAGCCGAAAAGTCTATTGGGATCCCAATTGTTCCTTGATGTCATCAAAACCGTTGAGTGAAAGGTAGCCTGGGTCGGCTTTGCTCCAGTTTTTGGCTAACAGATCAAAGTCACTTTGTGCCAGATCTAGAAAGTCTTTTTCCAGCAATATCTTTATCCTCTCTAGACGGGCCATATTCATTCCTGGGTTAACTTTCAAAACCTCAGCAATAGCCGCCAATGCTTCGTCCAGCTGCCCTGCTCGGCGTAATAACTTTACCCGCAGAACCTCTTGGGCTTCAATGACATAAGGCGTATCCAGGATGGCGATCGATTTTTTTAGCTCTACCATAATCCCCAGTAACATATCGGCGGCTTCCTGATGTTTGCCGGAGGCGCTTAAGCCCCTGGCTCGGTAAGGGGCAAGAAATGGTTCAATCGCGGGGTTGGGGAAGGCCTGAATAAAGATTTCGAGTTTTTCCAACTCCTGCAGAAAGGCTTCGCGATTTTTCATCGCATCATGAATTTCTAAGGTGGCAAACAGGGCATAGCCATCGAAAGGCGGTTTTAGAAGCTGCCGAATTTCATTAGCCTGTTTGAGTGCCAGGGCTTCATCGCCTTTGCTTGCATGAAAGGCGACTTGCTGAATGCCGATTTGAAACACTTGCAGGATCGGTTGCAGAAAACTGGCGCTGACTTGGGATTGGGTGTCCAGTGCGTCAAGTGCCAAGTCCATCTGGCCTGTTTCGGCATAGACATACTGCTTGGCCTGCTGCACGGAAAATGCCTGACGATCGGGAAGGTCCTTTTGTTCGAGTCTAATGAGGGCGTTTATCGCTCGGTCATAATCCCCCTCCCTGAGCAACAGGGCTGCCAGTGCAATTTCCGCAGAGGTGTCGTCGTTGCCTAAAAAGGCGGCCTCCTCGAAGGCTTCTCGGGCCTGTCCAAATTTGCTGGCTTGGATATAGGTATTACCCAGGTCCATGTGCGCTTCAGCGCTGTGGGGTTGATTGGCGATGTATTCGCGAATTAACGTGATGGCCTCATCAACCTTTCCTTCCAGGCGAAGGATACTGGCAATTTGTAGCAGCGTTCGGCGCTGGCCGGGTTCCAGTTCCAGCAAACGTTCGAAAGCGAGTTTGGCTTTGTCTAACTCTCGGGTCAGCATGAAGTTGTTACCCAGCAAGCGATGAGCTTCGGTGCTTTGGGGGTGTATCTCTGCCCAGCGTTCCAGCATCCAAAGGGCCTGCTCGGTACGTCCTTGCATCGCTTGGATATTGGCTTTCAACATGAATTTACGCTCGGAGTAGAGCTTGTAGTCCAGCTGGAGCGCATCTTGCGCTGCGCTGATGGCGCTTTGAAAATCGCCTAGGTTGCGGTGATACAGATGAGCGAGTACATGGGCCTCAGCGAAGGTTGGATCTTTTTCCACGGCGCTGCTCAGATGGGTGATGCCATCTGCATAGTTGTTGTCGAACGCGAGCAGTCGTTGTGCTTCCACCACATCCTTAATGGCCTCAGGGTTATTACTGGTGTGCTCTTTGATGCTCAGTTCGGTAATGATGGTATTGGTATTGACGTCTTTCAGTAACCATTGCCTGATATCGCCGGACAGTTCGTCAGCGGAGTCCAACCAATCGCTGCTGCTGCGTCGCCATTCACTGAGTGTCACGCCAGTTTCCACCTCAATCAGACGTGCACTAATTTCCAGCGCGCCGTCCGCCAGCAAGCCAAACTCGCCGGTTAAGATCCGGCTTAGGCCGCGATCCCGGGCCAACTGAATATCCAAGGACAGCGGTTCACCGACAGCAGTGCCGAAACCTTTGTCCTGTAACTGGCTCACCATATTGCTGCTATCTAACGGTGTTTGAATGGATATCAGGGGGCTGCGCCGTAAATCTTCGGCCAGTGCCCAAGGGCCGCCGTAGGACAACCAGTCCAGGGATTGATCGCCGGTGGTGTTTTTCCAGAAAAAGGCAAACAGACTTTGGTGATAGCCGTCTTTGGCAACTTCATGGGTTTCCACGGCGCCATCTTCACCCACAACCTCAATGGTCTCAGTGGCCACAGCAGTACCCTGGGTGCCGGCCAGTGTTGCAGGAACCGACGGGGGTTGCTGGTTCCAAAAGACGATTGCGGCGATGGCCGCTGCACAGTTAGCTGAGACAAAACCGGCCTGAAACCGGGTCCAGCGGTCTTTTCCTGGCGCACCGTGGCCCCAAGCAATCACGCCCACCGCGGGCAGCAAAACCACCATGCCGATAAACACGTAGGAGGTTAGGTCCTGAGGCAAAGAAAATCGCTCGATCATCCAGTCGCCGATTTCTACCGCCATCCAGGTGGCGGCGACGTAAAAGCCGAGGATTTGTGGAACCCGGCGGCGCCAAAGCTCAGAAAAAAACGTGGTGTCAGACATGATGAAGCGGATTCCCTGCTCAGCGTGGCATTTTACCCGGATTTTGCTGCAAAGTTTGTAATGATCTGATCAATTTCTGTTAAGAATGATTGTTTGTCGGCTTCGGGCAGCCAACTGGCTATAAAGCTATTGCGGGCTAATTGCCCGATTTGCTGGCAGTCCAGTGACAATGCTGCGGCAACCGCTTCAAAATTGGCATTCATATAACCACCAAAATACGACGGGTCGTCGGAGTTCACCGTGGCAAGAAGCCCCATCTCCAGCATCTTTTTCAGCGGGTGATGGGCCATTTCGTCCACCACGCAGAGTTTGAGATTCGACAGCGGGCAGACCGTTAGGGGCATCTGTTCGTCTACCAATCGCTGGGTCAACAGCTCATCTTCCAAGGCCCGATTGCCATGATCAAGGCGTTCAACCTTCAGAAGATCTAACGCCTCCCACACATATTGCGGTGGACCTTCTTCCCCTGCGTGGGCAACGGCGCGCAACCCCAGTTCACGAGCTCTGGCAAAAACCGCAGCAAACTTTTCCGGTGGGTGACCCAGCTCCGAGGAATCTAAGCCCACACCCGCCAGCCGGGGTAAAAACGGTTGAGCCTGTTCAAGCGTTTGGAAGGCTTCCGCCTCACTTAGATGGCGTAAAAAACACAAAATGAGCTGTGAGCTGATCGACCAGGTGGATTGCGCGTGGGCGAGGCCTCGGGTGATTCCTGTCACAACTGTGGCCATGCTCACGCCGCGTTCGGTGTGGCCCTGAGGATCAAAAAACACTTCAACATGGCGAACCTGATCTTGCTGGGCGCGGGCGCAATAGGCCACGGTCAGGTCAAAAAAATCCTGCTCGGTTTGCAGCACTGCCATGCCCTGGTAGTAGATATCCAGAAATTCTTGCAGATTTTGGAAATTGTAAGCGGCCCGAACCTGTTCAACGCTGGCGAAAGGGATGGATACGCCGTTGCGTTGAGCAAGCTCAAACATCAACTCTGGTTCCATACTGCCTTCCAGGTGCAGGTGCAGCTCAGCTTTGGGCAGTTGCCCAATTAATTGGGAAATAGACATAGCGTGACGCTATCACCAATTCACCGAGTCCGGTAGCGACCTCGGTCCATTGGATCTCTGGTTTTGGGCGCGGGCTGTGTTGCTGAATCGACGCTTCGGCGTGGGATAGAGCACAGACTGGCATTTGGTCTATGCTGGATATTATCCGCGGCGGGCGCTGGACTGACAGGCCAAACAAATAGGCCAAACAATAGGGAGAGTGGGGCGTGAGATTAGGACAATTGCTGGGTATGACGATAACCCTGGCAGCGTGGGTGCTGGGTGGCTGTGCCACCCATACCGGCACCCGGACCAGTGAGCTAGCCAGTGGTTTACCAAAAAAGGTCGGCTTTGAGCGTTTGAATCAGTTGCGCTACACCCCTGAGAATTGGCCAGCCCCCCTGACCGTCGACGTCTATCTGCCAGACAGCAACCAACATCAGGGCTTGAGGCGTTCGGTCTT
>CAZLJY010000085.1:0-17859 GCA_964559945.1 uncultured Gammaproteobacteria bacterium
CCCAAGCGGCTCTTGCGGATGTAAGCGACGTCGACGCATTGATGGCCCAACCGGCTAGCAATGCCGAGAGCTTGGAAGAAGCGCGTAAAGCGCTGATCGCCAAGATCAAAGAAAACATCCAAGTTCGGCGGATGGCTTCCATTAGCGACAGCGGAACGCTGGGCAGCTACATCCACGGCGGCCGCATTGGCGTGTTGGTTGCACTGGAAGGCGGTTCGGATGAGTTGGCTCGAGATATTGCCATGCACATTGCCGCCACCAATCCGCCTTACATCAGCGCAGACCATGTACCCGCAGAAGAAGTCGCCAAAGAAAAAGAAATTCTGGTAGCCCAAGCCGCTGAGTCTGGTAAGCCGCCAGAAATCATCGAAAAAATGGTTGGCGGTCGGCTGCGCAAGCACCTGTCCGAAATTACCTTAATGGGCCAGGCGTTTGTCAAAGATCCTGACCTGACTGTAGAAAAGCTTCTGGCTCAGCACTCAGCCAAGGTCACTCAATTTCATCGCCTAGAGGTGGGTGAAGGGATTGAGAAGAAGGAAGAGAATTTCGCTGACGAAGTTCGCAAGCAGTTGGGCGACGAAAACAGCTGATGTCAGACGCTACCGTGCCCGCTGATGACCTTCAATTCCGCCGCATTCTCCTGAAGCTCAGTGGAGAGGCACTGCTAGGCAATGAAGACTACGGCATAGATCCGCTGGTCATTCAGCGCTTAGCCCTGGAAATTCGCGAAGTTGCAGCGCTGGGCGTTCAGGTGGGCATTGTCATCGGTGGCGGCAACATCTTTCGCGGTGCGGGTCTGGCTGCGGCCGGCATGGATCGAGTCACCGGCGATCACATGGGCATGTTGGCAACGGTGATCAATGCGTTGGCCATGCAGGATGCGCTGGAAAAAATTTCAGTGACTGCTCGGGTAATGTCGGCAATCAAAATCAATGAGGTCTGCGAAGACTACATCCGGCGTCGGGCGATCCGGCACTTGGAGAAGGGTCGAGTGGTGTTATTTGCTGCCGGCACCGGTAATCCGTTTTTCACTACGGACTCAGCAGCCAGCCTGCGCGCTGTTGAAATCGGTGCCGATTTAGTACTCAAAGCCACCAAGGTTGATGGTATCTACTCTGCCGACCCGGTAACTCACCCGGATGCGGAGCGTTTTGAAACTCTGGCCTATGACGATGTGATTCAGAAAGACTTAAGAGTGATGGACACATCAGCCATCGTGCTTTGTCGGGACCAATCAGTACCGCTGCGCATTTTTGATATCAACAACGCCGGCGCCCTGCTTCGCATCATGCAGGGTGAGGCCATCGGAACGCTGGTCACCTGACAGTTGGAACCCGTCCGACGGGAACAGTCGGTGTCTGCAATTTGTTAGACTGCGCGCATATTTTTGCCATGGGAGGGTTGAATAATGCTCAACGACATTCAAGCAGACGCTGAAAAACGTATGACTCAGGCCGTTGAGCATTTGCGCTCAGAGCTCACCAAGATTCGAACCGGACGGGCCCATACCAGCCTGCTAGACCACCTTAGAGTGGATTATTACGGCAGCGCCGTGCCGCTATCCCAGGTCGCATCAATCTCTATTAGCGACGCCCGCACACTGACTGTGCAGCCCTGGGAAAAAGAGGTGGTTAGCAAAGTCGAAAAGGCCATCATGGAATCGGACCTAGGGCTTAATCCCAATACCGCCGGCACCACCATCCGCATTATCCTGCCGCCGTTGACCGAAGAACGTCGTCGTGAACTCACCAAAGTAGTTGGTAAGGAAGGCGAAAACGCCAAAATAGCGGTCAGAAACATCCGTCGAGATGCCATCTCCATGGCGAAAGACTTGGAGAAAGAAAAGGAAATCAGCGAAGACGACGAACGCCGCGCTGAAACCGCCATTCAAGTCATTACCGACCGCTTTGTTGCGCAAATCGACGAAGTAGTGAAAGTGAAGGACGAGGAATTGATGGAGATCTGAGTTGGCTCAGATCCCACCTCCAATGAGCACTCCCAGTCATATCGCAATTGTCATGGACGGCAATGGTCGCTGGGCCCAAAAGCGTCGCCGCCCTCGCACGTTTGGACACCAGGCTGGCGTCAAGGCGGCCCGAAAAACCGTAGAAATATGTGCTGAGCGGAAGGTTGAGGCATTAACCTTATTTGCCTTTTCCAGCGAAAACTGGAATCGCCCCGCAACCGAAGTGAGCCGGCTAATGGATCTTTTCATGCGCTCCCTCAACCGTGAGGTGGACGACCTGCATGGAAATAACGTTAAGCTCCGTTTTATTGGGGATCTTGCTGCTTTCTCGGACGATCTAAGGGAAGGAATGCTTCGTTCCCAGCGGAAGACGGCGGACAACGATGGGCTGAACCTGTCGATCGCGGTCAACTATGGCGGGCGTTGGGATGTAGCTCAGGCAGCTCGGAGATTGGCAAAGCTGGTTGAGGACGGCGAGTTGGCTCCCGATCAAATTGATGAACAGCGACTACATACCGAATTTGCCCTCGCTGACCTGCCGCCACCCGATTTGCTGATCCGCACTGGTGGTGAGCAACGGATCAGTAATTTCTTACTCTGGCAGCTAGCCTATTCCGAGCTGTATTTCTGCGACACCCTGTGGCCGGACTTTGGCCCAGCTCAGTTGCAGCTAGCGCTGGAAGACTATGCGTCGCGCCAACGGCGCTTTGGACGGATTCCAGAAACGGTTCAGGTAGGCAACGGGTGATCCCACTGGACGGCTGTTCTTGCCGCGCCAGGGTTAGCCAGATTCTGGGTCGAACCCATTGGAATTAGCTGTCCGTATCGCCTCTGCGCTGGTATTTGGTCCGGCGCTTTTGGCCATCATCTGGTATTCCAACCAGCTTGGCTATACCGCATTTATTGCAGCCTTGATGGCCCTCGCGGCTGGGGAGTGGGCAAAGTTAGCGGGCGCCGAATCACTGATCACTAGGCTTGGCCTGGCCGCTACGGTCGGACTGATTACCCTCGCGCTAATCACACTGGCTCCCACCAGTATTTCCCAGGTGCTGGTCCTACTGGGACTGGCCTGTTGGTTGGTAAATCTGTCCTGGCTGGCCCAACCCCAATTGCTCAGCGCCCCCACAGGCAGCCCTTTCACTCTAAAAATCGCTTTGGGCTGCGGAATTTTGTCAGTGGCGGGTTTAAGTTTGGCCAGGATCCAGGAAGTCCCATTGGGTGAGGGACTTACCATAGTGTTTTTCCTCATTATTTGGTCCGCCGATATCGGTGCTTACGCTGCTGGACGATTGTTCGGTCGGCGCAAGCTAGCGCCCTCCATTAGCCCTGGTAAATCCTGGGAAGGGGTGGTGGGCGGCCAAGTTTTAGTCGTTATTGTGGTTAGCTTACTACTGAAATACACCCCGACCGGACTCAATTTGGGCCCATGGCTGTACCCCCTGGCGGCGGTCACCGCCGCTATCTCTGTGGTCGGTGATCTGTTTATCAGTGTGCTAAAACGACAACGCCAGCTTAAGGACACCGGCCGATTGTTGCCTGGGCACGGTGGCGTGCTGGACCGTTTTGATAGCACCATCGCCGCTGCGCCATTTTTCTTAACTGGACTCTATTGGGCCGGCAGGGTTTAGTGTTCAATTTTTTGATAAATTTGAACGAATCATGCTCGCAGTTGTACCTTTGGCCTATTGAAAACTCTCCTCGTAGGTCATATGAAGATCTTTTAGAGAGCATTGGGCAGGTCAGTGAAATGAGCTGGGGTGACATAAGCGATGGGTGATTTTATCGGTTCGGTCTGGTGGTTGATCGTGGCGCTAGGGGTCCTGGTGACCTTTCACGAATACGGTCACTATTGGGTTGCTCGTCGCTGTGGGGTGCGAGTATTGCGTTTTTCCGTCGGTTTTGGCTCTCCGCTTTTCAAACGGGTTGGCAAAGATGGTACCGAATACGTCCTTGCCGCTTTACCCCTGGGCGGCTACGTAAAAATGCTCGACGAGCGGGAAACCCCGGTGGCTGACGTCGAACGCCACGAGTCCTTTAACGCAAAATCACTGTCTCAGCGCAGCGCCATCATTGCCGCAGGCCCGATATTCAATCTGGCCTTCGCCCTACTGGCATTTGCCCTGATGTTCATGGTGGGTGTGTCGGAGCCTCGATTGCTGTTAGGTGAAACTGACGGATTGGCGGCTAAAGCAGGTTTGCGCCAGGGCGACCAAGTAGTCGCCGTGGATGGCATTGAGACCCAAACCCTGACCCATGCCAGTATCGAGCTGCTGGGCCATGCCTTAGATCGTCAGGATGTAGAAGTCGCAGTGGAAGATGCCCAAGGCCAGCAGCGCACCGCCGACCTTAGGCTCTCCGAATTGCCAGAGGATTTCAACGAAGAAAATCTTTTGAAAGCCACTGGGCTAAATCTGCATAAACCGCGAGGACGGCCTTTTATTGACCGGGTTATTGAGGGCGATGCCGCTGACCTAGCGGGCATCCGTGCAGGCGATCTGGTACTCACCATCGCTGGAGACCCTATAGCCACCTCGAAAGACCTCTCTCCCGTCATCCAAAATCACGCAGGTCCGGACACGGCGCTGGAAGTGGTGGTTCGGCGCGACAATCAGCGGCTGAAATTTGATGTTGTGCCGAAACTTAGTGGGCGCGGCGACGACGCCTTTTATGCGCTGGGCGTTTATCCCTACGATCCAGCGGACAAACGCCTATGGACAATTTTTCAATACGGGCCAATGGATTCCCTGGGCGCGGCCTTCTCTGAGAGTTATCGAATAACCACTGCCACTGTGGGTTTAATCGGAAGGATGCTGACTGGCTCGGCGTCATTGAAAAATTTGTCGGGTCCAATATCCATTGCTCAATACGCACGGGATTCGGCTCGCCTGGGCCTATCCCGGTTCCTGTTTTTCCTTGGCGTATTAAGTCTGTCCTTAGCGATATTGAATTTTCTCCCTATCCCGATGCTTGATGGCGGTCAGTTGCTGTACAACCTGATCGAATGGGCCACCGGGCGGCCGGTTTCAGAGGGCATTCAGATTGCGGGTCAGTACGTAGGCCTGACGTTGTTGGTGGGTCTGATGACGCTGACCTTCTATAACGATATTTTACGATTAATGTCGTAGTCTCCTCCCTTTGCTTTCGGTGTCGACAAAAAATCGACACTAACAGGCAAAAAGTTCGGCAATAACGGCTTAAGAAGCGCACATCTGGGTGGTCAGTCAGGGTAAACTGCACCATTGATGACACATTGGCGCGCTAACGAGGGTGCTAGGCAATATGATGAATGTTCGATGGGTTCAAATGGGGGGCCATCAACGGCTTTGGAACAAAGCAGTGACAGCGGCATTGTCGCTGGTACTGACGGCCGTTATGCTCTCAAGTTCTGCCATGGCTGCAGAGCCATTTCAGATTTCCGACATCCGCGTGGAAGGCCTTGAGCGTATCTCCGCGGGATCGGTGTTTAACTACCTTCCTGTGGAGGTTGGCGACACCCTGACAGAACAGCGTGTGGCCGACGCCATGCAGGCCCTGTTCAAAACCGGTTTTTTTGACGACATCGAATTTGATCGCGAAGGCAATATCCTTGTCGTTCGGGTGACCGAACGTCCGGCCATTTCGGAAATTGCCCTGGAAGGCAACAAAGACATCAAAACCGAAGACCTGATGCGTGCGCTTTCAGATTTTGGCTTGTCGGAAGGCGATGTGTTTGAACGACGCACCCTGGAACGGGTTCAGCAAAGTCTCACCAAAGAATATTACAACCGCGGCAAATACAACGTATTGGTGGACGCCAACATTGACGAACTGCAGCGCAATCGGGTTCGAGTCAATATTGAGATCACCGAAGGTGACGCAGCAACCATCAAACATATCAATATTGTCGGAAACACGGTGTTCACTGATGAGGAAATTCTAGAAGATTTTGATTCCAGTACTGGCGGATGGCTCTCCTGGTATACCCGGGACGACCAATATTCCCAGGAAAAACTCCAGGGTGACCTGGAAGCACTCCAGTCTTACTACATGGACCGTGGATACATCGATTTTGAGATTGAATCCACTCAGGTCAGTATCAGCCCGGATCGAAATGACATCTACGTTACTGCCAATGTCCGAGAAGGCGATTTGTTTACCGTATCCGAGGTACAGCTCACCGGCGACCTAGTGCTGGAAGAAAACGACTTGCGCCGCTTCATCGTGCTGCGAGAAGGCCAGACGTTCTCTCGCCGACAGTTGGAAGCCAGCACAGAGAACATTACCCAACGGTTATCAGGGGTTGGCTACGCGTTTGCCGACGTTAGCCCTATTCCGGATATCGATAAGGAATCCAAAACCGTCAAGCTCACGTTGCTCGTGGACCCGGGCCAACGGGTTTATGTTCGCCGGGTGAACTTCACCGGTAACTCTAAGACCAAGGACGAAGTGCTAAGGCGGGAATTTCGCCAGTTTGAAGGGGCGGTATTTTCCCAGTTTATGGTGGACCGGTCGCGGCTAAGAATGCAGCGCCTCAGTTTCGTGGACGAGGTCAATATCGAGACGCCACGGGTGGCCGAAGACCTGGTTGACGTCAACGTGTCGGTCACCGAGCGCAACGCCGGATCATTTACCTTTGGACTTGGCTTCTCACAAACCACTGGCATCCTGGGAAGCTTGTCGGTGAATCAGCAGAACTTTCTTGGATCCGGAAAACAGGCCGCAATCAGCCTGCAAAACTCTCGCTTTTTCAATCGCCTAGACCTGTCCTATGTTGACCCTTATTGGACTGACGATGGGATTAGTCGAGGCTACAACCTAAGTATCCGAGAACTGGACCAGGGTGAGGCCAACATCGCCAGCTATCTTGCCGACACCAAAGCATTGTCCACCAGTTTCGGCATCCCCATTACCGAAGTGGATCGTGTCCGTTTACTTATTGGACTTGAGGATACGGCAATCACCCCGTTCTTTGGCGTGGGCTCTGACGTTTTTGAAGAACTGGTATTTTTTGATCTCGGCGAGTTTTGTGATATCACAGCTGATCCTGGCTGCCTACCGGCTAACGTTCCCCAAGGGTTGCCGGAAAATATCGCAGGTTACAGGACCACCGACAACGCACTGACACTGAGAACCGAGCTTTTGTGGTCGCGAGATTCTCGGAACCGATTTTTTAGCCCCACCCGAGGCTCAGTCCAACGGGCCGGACTAGAAGTTGCGGTACCAGGAAGCACCATCGAATACTATAAACTCACCTACAATGCGAAAAAGTTCTTCCCTCTAAGTCGAAACTTCACCTTTTCAGTATCCGGAGATCTGGGGTATGGCGATACTTACGGCGATTCGGGCAGCTCTCAGTTTGGACTGCCGTTTTTTGAACACTTTTTCGCCGGCGGCGTTCGCTCAGTGCGGGGATACGAAGACAATACGCTTGGTCCAAGAGTCTCCGGCCTGGAGCTTTTCGACCCGGTAACCGGGGAACCCATACCTGATCCGAATGCTAGGCCTATCGGCGGCGACCTAAAACTCACCGGATCTGCTGAACTGTTTTTCCCCATCCCCTTTGCCAAAGACAGCCGCACCACTAGACTTTCATGGTTTGTGGATTTTGGTCAGGTATACAGCGACCTTGATGCCTTTGATGCGGGTGAAATCCGCTATACAACGGGGCTATCTCTGCAATGGCAGGCCCCGGTTGGCCCCGTTATCATCAATCTGGTTGCACCATTAAACGAACAAGACGGGGACGAAACCGAAACATTGCAGTTCGCCTTCGGCAATTTTTTCTAGCAAGACCAGATCACAAACGCCAGCATGCGGTTTTTGCTAGCATATCGGCCTCGAGTAACGGTCCGGCCATATACCTTTGAGCAAGCGCCCTAAACCACTGCGGCTGCTGCTGGCATCCCTGCTGGCAGCCACAGCAATGATGCCAATCGGCGCCCTGGCTCAGGGCAAGATTGGCTATGTGGACTTCGAGTACCTGATGGAGAACTCTCCACAGGTAAGAGTCAGGAAAGCCTCCATTCAAGAGCGTTTTGCGCAACGCTACGAAGCGCTGGATACCGACGAACGGGAATTGGAAGATCTTGAGGATCGGCTAGTCCGAGACTCAGCGGTCATGAACGAGGAACGACGGCAAGCGTTGGAACGCCAAGTACGCAATTTGCGCCGCAACCTAGTCCGCGACAAAGAAGATCTCGCTGACGAGCTGCAACTGGCACATGATGAGGAATTGAAGAAAGTCACAGAAGAAATTTACGCGGTTGTGGAGCGCTATGCTCGAGACCAACAGTACGATCTGATTTTAGCTTCACCCGCGCTGTACTATTCTGACTCCATTGACCTAACTGCTCGGTTGCTAGAGCAGCTGGAAAAGGCGAGCAACTAAACCTGTGGATGATTCCCAAACACTGACCCTGAAAGGCCTGTCAGATGCCTTATCTCGACCTTTTCAGGGCGACCCCGACACACCGCTTAACGGCTGTGCAACGCTCAGTCGAGCAACCACTACAGACTTGAGCTTTCTGGCCAACCCGCGCTACCGCGCAGACCTAAAGAACTGTCAGGCTGGTGTTGTCATCCTCCGCGCTGAGGAGGCTGAGGATTACTCGGGTGGCGCAATATTGAGCCCGGACCCCTATTTGGATTACGCACGCGGGGCTGCTTACTTTGATCCTCGCGGTCGATTTGATGCCGGCGTTCACCCCTCTGCCACTGTCGCCGCTGGCGCCCAGATTGGTGAAGGTTCCTGGATTGGCGCTCAATGCGCAATTGACGAAAATGTGGTTATCGGCGACGGCGTATTTATCGGCCCTGGCTGTGTCATCGGCGCTGGCTGCCGGATTGACGATGGCAGCTGCCTGGTGGCCAGAGTGACCTTAGTGCAGCAGGTCAAGCTCGGTAAACGAGTGATAATCCACCCAGGCGCGGTTTTAGGGGCTGATGGGTTTGGTCTGGCCAGAGATTCCAAGGGATGGGTCAAGGTGCCGCAATTGGGCGGTGTTAAGGTTGGCGATGATTGTGAGATTGGCGCCAATACCACCATTGATTGCGGTGCCCTTGACGATACAACCCTAGACAATGACGTCCGCCTGGACAATCAGATTCAGGTAGGACACAACGTGCAAATTGGCGCTCATACTGCCATCGCAGGTTGTGTGGCCATTGCTGGTAGCGCCCGAATCGGCCGAAATTGCATGGTAGCCGGAGGTGCCGGATTCGCTGGGCATATCGCGGTCGCCGACGGCGTCACGGTTACCGCAATGACCATGGTGACCCACGACATCAAAGAACCGGGAGGAACCTATTCCTCTGGCATCCCGTTTCAGCCGGCGGGTATCTGGCGCAGAAATGTCGCGCGCCTGAGAAATCTGGATGACTTGATCAAACGCCTGATCAAACTAGAAAAGGATTCAAAGTGACCGATAACGACAACGATAAGATTGTAGACATAGAAACCATTATGCGTGCCCTACCCCACCGCTACCCGTTTTTGCTGGTGGATAGGGTGGTGGACTACCAGGTTGGAGAATGGGTCAAAGCGATCAAAAACGTCACTATCAACGAGCCGTTTTTCCAGGGCCACTTCCCAGGCCACCCAGTGATGCCAGGGGTATTAATTCTGGAGGCAATGGCCCAGTGTGCGGGGGTATTGTGTTACCTAAACACCATTGATGACCCTAACGATTCGCCGATGTTTTATCTGGTAAAAATTGACAACGCTCGCTTCAACCGGGTCGTGGTACCGGGAGATCAGCTGTCGATGGAAGTTCGCTTAAAGCGCATGTTGCGCAATATGGGCCAATACGAATGCTCCGCCACCGTTGATGGCGAAAAAGTGGCAAGCGCCATCATGCTGTGTGCTGAACGAACATGATCCATCCACAAGCGGTGGTGGATGGTGCTGCTGAAATTGCCGATGACGTGACCATTGGCCCGTTCTGTGTGATTGGGCCAAAGGTCAAAATCGATAGCGGCTGCGTTATAGGCCCCCATGCTGTAGTGAACGGCCCGACAACCCTCGGCAAGAACAACCGTATTTTTCAATTTGCCTCCGTCGGCGAAGACCCCCAAGACAAAAAACATCGTCCAGAGCATGAAACGCGGCTAGAAATTGGCGATGACAATACCATCCGGGAATCGTGCACCATAAACCGAGGCACCCTAGGCGGCGGCGGCGTAACCAAAATTGGCAACCGCAATTGGATCATGGCTTACGTCCACATCGCCCATGATTGCATCATCGGCAACGACACAACCTTCGCTAACTGTGCGTCGTTAGCCGGCCACGTGGAGGTTGAGGATAACGCCATTGTTGGCGGTTTTTCGTTAATCCATCAGTTTTGCCGGGTTGGACGAAACAGCTTTACCGGCATGGGCGCCAGCGTAAACCGGGATGTACCGCCTTATGTGGTGGTGGCTGGCAAAATGTCTGAACCCCGAGGCATCAATTCTGAAGGCCTGCGCCGGCATGGATTCAGTGCCGAGCGCATTGCGATGGTAAAACGGGCATACAAGACCCTCTACACCCAAGGGCACCCGCTCAGCGAGGCGATTGAACACCTTGACGAGTTGGCCCAGGAATCGGATGACATTAAGCCGATGGTGGAGTTCATTAAGAACAGCCAACGCAGCATCATTCGCTGACCGCCGCTCACTGCCTGACTATGCCGGGATCTGAGAGCCTTTCGCCCAAACACATCGTGTTGATCGCCGGAGAGTCATCTGGCGATCGGCTGGGTGCCGCCCTGGCTAAGGAGCTGAAGGCTAGATATCCCTCAGTAAAGTTATCGGGTATCACAGGCCACGCTATGAACAAGGCAGGGGTCGACCCATGGTATGACTGCCAGGCTCTCGCATTGATGGGGTTTGCCGAAGTGGTGTCTCACCTTCCAGAACTGCTCAAGCTGCGTAAAACCCTGACCCAAAAACTGTTGCAAGACCCACCAGATTGTTTCATCGGAATTGACGCTCCGGATTTCAACCTGGGACTGGCGAAAAAACTCAAACAATCGGGTATTCCCTGCATTCACTATGTCAGCCCCTCTATTTGGGCCTGGCGTCAGGGACGGGCAGAAAAAATAGGCCACTGTGTGGACCTGATGCTGACCCTGTTCCCTTTTGAACCGGCGATTTACCAAAAATTCGGCGTCCCGGCAAAATTTGTCGGGCATCCCAGCGCTCAAGCGGTTGCGCTAAAACCCGATCGACTGGCAGCCCGCAATGAACTTGGTTTGTCCGAAAATGCTCAGGTGGTGGCCCTGCTACCAGGCAGCCGCGGGGGTGAACTTAAACGCCTGGGTAGCGTGGTTGCTGAAGCCGCGAAACGCCTGCTAGGTAACAACCCGGATCTGCAGTTTGTCACGCCAACGGCGACTGCCCGCACCCGCCAGCGCTTCACACAATGCCTAGAAGACTCGGGCATGACAGAGCACGTCAAGGTGTTGGATGGCCAGTCCTTCAGTGCCCTTTGCGCAGCAGACGTCGCTATTATTGCCTCCGGAACTGCAACCCTTGAAGCCTTGCTATGCAAAACCCCCATGGTTGTCACCTACCGGATTTCCCCCATCACCCATTTCATCGTCAAGCTGACAAAAATGATGAAAGTCGACCAGTTTTCCCTGCCCAATGCGCTGGCTGGCGAGGCCCTGGTGCCAGAACTAATGCAGGCCAACGCCACCCCAGATTCGTTAGCTCAGGCCGCTGAAGAGTTACTGACTCGGTCTGGGCGACGGCAGCATATGCTCGAGCGCTTTACTCAGATTCATGAAACCCTAAAATCCGATACCAGTGCTGGTGAGCAGGTGATCCAGTTTCTGGACCAGCGGTTGGCGGGCGAATGACCAATAAGGTGGATGGAACTGTTGAGCTTGGGGCAGAACTGAACCGGCCCCTAGACGCCGGCGTAGACGAAGCGGGGCGCGGCTGTCTTGCCGGGCCTGTCGGGGTGAGTGCGGTGATCTTGGATCCAGCGCTCAATTGGGAATTTGTCGACGACTCAAAAAAGCTCACCGCTGTCCAACGCAAGGAGATGGCCGAACAGATCATTGCTGGCGCCCTGGCTTACCATATCGAAATGGTCGACGTTGCCACTATCGACAGTATCAACATACTGCAAGCAACGCTTTTGGGCATGAAGCGATGCGTTGAAGCGCTCACCTTGTCCCCGGATCAGGTGTTGGTGGACGGCAACAGAATTCCTGATATCGACCTGCCCTGTCGAGCCATCATTGGCGGTGATGCTCAGGTAAAATGCATCGGTGCGGCATCCATTCTGGCAAAAACGACACGTGACGAACTGATGATCAAACTAGACCATCGATACCCCCAATATGGATTTGCTCAGCACAAGGGTTACGGAACGCCGGATCACCTGGCGGCATTAAAAAAACATGGCCCCATTAATGAGCACCGAAAAAGCTTTGCGCCGGTTCGGGCGATGATTCAAAACGAGCTGCCTTTCTGATGAGTCAGCTCAACGCGTTGTATTCACACCTTTCGCTACATACCGAATATTCGCTGGTGGACGGCACGCTGAGAATCAAACCGCTGGTCCAGCGCGCCGCCGAGATGGAAATGCCAGCCCTGGCCATCACCGATCAACACAATCTATTCGGGCTGGTGAAATTTGTCAGAGCAACTGAGAGTGTCGGTATTAAGCCGCTGGCAGGCGCCGATCTGTGGGTGCGAGACGATGATGCCGAAACGCCAGCGAAAATCACCGTATTGTGTCAAAACCAAGCCGGATACCGGACCCTATCCAGCCTTCTGTCCCGCTCCTTTATCACTCGCGACAACCACCGGCCACCCTGTGTCGATCCCCAGTGGTTGCTAGAGGAAAACGAAGGACTCATCGTCTTAACCGGGCTCCAGCAGGGGCCTGTAGGCCGTCTGTTGGCAAACAACAAGCCCAACCGTGCCAGCGACACCTTGGCTCAATGGGCCACTGCATTGCCAGACCGCTTGTACGTGGACATTGCCCGTGTTGGAAGAGCTGGGGAAGAGGACTACCTTGAACAGGCACTGAGCTTGGCCCATGCCCACCAATGCCCGGTGGTCGCGGTCAACGACGTGCGCTTTTTGGCAGCAGAAGACTTTCCTGCCCATGAAGCTAGAGTGTGTATCAATCAGGGCCGTTTGCTTGAGGACCCCAGCCGCCCAAGGAACTACACCGACCAGCAACATTTGCGTTCGGCCAATGATATGGCCCGCTTATTCCATGACCTACCAGAGGCTCTGGAAAACGCTGTTGAGCTCGCTCAGCGTTGCAATCTCCATCTAGAGTTAGGCAAATATTTTCTGCCCGCTTTTCCAATACCCGATGGACAAACCGAAGAAAGCTACCTGACAGAACAATCCCAACAGGGGCTGGAAAACCGCCTCCAGACCCGACCTGCTCCGGAGAACATTGGCCGCAGCGAATACGACCAACGCCTGGCTCATGAACTTCACGTCATCGAGCAAATGGGGTTTCCCGGTTACTTCCTGATCGTGGCGGATTTTATTGCCTGGGCCAAAGAGCAACTAATTCCAGTAGGCCCGGGTCGCGGTTCCGGAGCAGGCTCACTGGTGGCTTACGCACTGGGTATTACCGACCTGGATCCTTTGGCTCACGAATTGCTGTTCGAGCGCTTTCTGAACCCCGAACGGGTGTCTATGCCTGACTTCGACGTCGATTTTTGCATGGACCGGCGGGACGAAGTCATCGCCTATGTGGCCGAGCGTTACGGCCGCAACAAGGTGAGTCAAATCATCACCTTTGGCACGATGGCAGCCAAGGCGGTAGTTCGTGATGCCGGGCGGGTGTTGGGCCTGAGGTATGGCTTTGTGGATGAAGTAGCGAAACTCATCCCCAACACCTTAGGGATAACCCTTGAGGGGGCACTGGAAGAATCCACAGAATTGGCAGAACGGGTTGCCAATGACGATGACGTAGGCCAGTTGATGAAAATGGCCCGCTCCCTGGAAGGAATCACGCGAAACGCCGGCAAGCATGCTGGTGGCGTGGTGATATCACCAAAACCCTTGGAGTATTACACGCCACTTTACTGCGAAACCGCCGGTGAAAGTGTGGTGTCGCAATTCGACAAAGACGACGTGGAATCCATCGGACTGGTGAAGTTCGACTTTCTGGGTCTGCGCACGCTGACCATTATTGACTGGGCCGTGGCCGCGATCAACGCCCGAGATGATCAGCCACAGATCGACATCAATCAGTTACCAATGGACGATGACGGGACATTCAGGCTATTGAAAGACTGCGATACCACCGCGGTGTTTCAGCTTGAATCCCGAGGTATGAAAGAGCTGATCCGACGACTGCAGCCAGGCAGCTTTGATGACATCGTTGCCCTGGTAGCGTTATTTCGTCCAGGTCCACTGGACTCGGGAATGGTGGATACCTACGTTGACTGCAAACACGGCCGCCAAGACGTTCGCTATCCCCATCAGGAACTGCAGCCGATTTTGGAGCCCACCTACGGGGTCATCCTGTACCAAGAACAAGTGATGCAGATCGCCCAAGTAATGGCCGGCTATACACTGGGTGGTGCCGATATCCTGCGCCGTGCCATGGGTAAGAAAAAGCCTGCCGAGATGGCTAAACAACGTTCAATTTTTGTCGACGGCTCAACCGGCCGAGGAATTGACGGGGCGCTGGCTGAGTCGGTATTCGACCTGATGGAGAAATTCGCAGGCTATGGGTTTAACAAGTCTCACTCAGCCGCTTATGCCCTACTGTCCTATCAAACGGCCTACCTGAAAGCGCACTTCCCCGCAGAATTCATGGCCGCCGTATTGTCAGCTGATATGGATAACACGGACAAAGTGGTGGTGCTTATCGACGATGCGAAAAACAGTGGCTTGGACATCATTGCGCCGGATATTAACCAGTCGGCTTACGCCTTTACCGCCCTGGATGACAATAAGGTGCTGTACGGCTTAGGCGCAATCAAAGGCCTTGGCCGCAGTGCGATCGAAGCGGTCATTGAGCAACGTAATATTGATGGTCCATTTACTGGCCTGCTAGAACTGTGTAATCGCATTGAACTGTCAAAATTGAACAAACGTGGCCTGGAAGCGCTAATTATGGCAGGCGCATTGGATAGTCTAGGCCAAAATCGGGCGACCTTGTTCGCCTCCATTAGCGAGGTGATGAAAGCTGCGGAACAGAGCGCTAGAGACCGTGCCGCAGGACAAGTCGATTTATTTGGCGCACCAGCACCCGTGGCCCATGGTGACAATCTGATTCAGATGGCGGACTTCGATGACGACCGGCGACTGAGGGGAGAGCGAGACACCCTCGGCCTGTACCTTTCCGGTCACCCTCTGGACCCCTACCGAGATCAAATCAAGAAGATGATCAACTGCACCCTAGGTGGACTGGACCAGCGTTTTGGGAAACTTTCCAGTGACAATCGTCGTGGTGTACCCGCCACCCTGGCAGGACTTATCATGGGTTTACGCAAACGAGGAGAGCGCAGCGCGTTTGCTCAGCTTGACGACGGTTCCGGACGGATTGAAATAGCTTTTTTTGGCAAGGCCATGGCAGAAAACCATGAACTATTGGTCAATGATCAATTGGTCGTAGCGCGCGGCAACCTGTTGCCTGATGACGTCTCCGGCGGTGTCAAAATGCGCGTAGAACAACTTACTACTATTGACGACACCCTGGCTCAACACGCCCGGGCCGTGCGCCTAACCTTAACCGGTTCAGACTTGGACTTGGCGGCCTTGCGCAACACGCTGCTGCCATTCCAACCAGGAAATACGCCGGTGGTGATGGCGTTTAAAAATCAACGTGCCGAAGCCCATCTCCAACTTGGCGATGATTTTCGAGTAAAACCAGCGAAATCGCTGATTGATGGTTTAACCACAGTGCCTGGCGTTGAGGGCTGCGAACTATTGTTCAGCGAGCTACTGCAAACCGATAACGCGTATACTTGAACCTATGACTCAAACCGACATCACTTATTTGGATTTTGAACAGCCCATTGCTGAGCTGGAAACGAAAATTCATGAGCTGAAAAACGTTGGCTCTGACAATGCCATTAACCTGGAAGAAGATATTGAGCGACTGCAGGCGAAACTTCGCAGCAAAACGCAATCCATTTTCTCTAACCTGGGGCCGTGGCAAATATCAAAGCTAGCTCGCCACCCCAATCGTCCCTATACGTTGGACTACATCGACCTGCTAGCCGAGGAGTTTCACGAACTTCATGGCGATCGCGCCTATAAGGACGACCCCGCCATCGTTGGCGGCCTTGCCATAATCGATGGCCACCGGGTGATGTTAATTGGTCAACAAAAAGGTCGAAGCACCAAACAAAAAGTGCTCCGTAATTTCGGCATGCCCAGACCAGAGGGCTATCGAAAAGCCCTGCGGTTGATGAAAACCGCTGAACGTTTCGGATTACCCGTGGTAACGATGATCGACACCCCGGGTGCCTATCCTGGTATCGGCGCTGAGGAGCGTGGCCAAAGCGAAGCCATTGCCAAAAACCTTCAGGTAATGGCCGAGTTACGCGTACCCATTGTGTGCTGCGTGATCGGCGAAGGTGGCTCAGGTGGCGCTCTGGCAATTGGCGTTGGTGATCGCCTTATGATGCTTCAGTACAGTACTTATTCAGTCATATCGCCTGAGGGTTGCGCATCTATTTTGTGGAAAAACGCCGACTACGCCAAAGACGCGGCGAGCGCCATGGGCATTACCTCTGACGCCTTGAAGAAGTTGGACCTGGTTGACGACATCGTGGCCGAACCCTTGGGCGGCGCTCACCGGGACCCGGAGACCATGGGCCAGACGCTGAAATCTGCCCTTTCTGACACCCTGACAGACCTGAAAGCCCGTGATACCGACAGCTTGCTCGCAGAACGGTTCCAGCGACTAATGAAACTGGGCCGCTTTAAGGGTGACTGACTCACCGGGCGACCTGCTGCGGCGGTCGCTTGGTGTGCTTGAGGACACTGCGGATAACGCTAACCCACCGGGAAAAATTTACCTGGCGTTTAGCGGTGGCAACGATTCCACCGCCCTGTTAGTCGCAGCCAGCCAACTGGACCTACCCAACCCAGTTATCGCGGTTCACGTTAATCACGGCGTGCACGCCGATAGCAGCCGCTGGGCTAAGCACTGCCAATCTATAGCACGCAGTTTAGAGATCCCCTGCCAAGTGTTGGAGGTCAACCGCTCCCATCTACCAGTTAAACCTGATGAAGGGGCGATGCGCACCGCCAGGTACCTGTTGTTAGAACAGTTGCTCACTCCCAGAGACGTTTTGCTGACAGCCCATCACCTGGAAGATGTGGCAGAGAGTGTTTTACTGGCAGCATTGCGCGGTGGCAGTTGTCACGAGCTAGCCGGTATTTCGGCGCGCCGACCATTGGGCTTAGGAATGCTAATCCGACCCTGGCTTAGCGTGGCTAAATTGCAGCTGGCAGACCTGCTGTTGACCAGCAAGCTGACCGTTGTTGAAGATCCTTCGAATTTTGACCCAACGGTGCGTCGAAGCTTCGTCCGGCAACGGGTGTTGCCCCTGTTACGTGAATGCTGGCCTGATGCGACGCCATTGCTTGCAGCAACTTCCGTTCGCCAATCCCAGTCTGCAAAAGCCCTGGACGAGTTACTCGACCAACACTTGGCGGAAGGTAACCCCGAAGTCCTTAGTAGCGATCAACTAGATCGGCTGTCTTCGTCCACCCAAATCCTGCTGATCCAGCGCTGGATAACGCGCCACAATTTACCCTTGCCCTCCGGCAAACATATTGAGCAATTACTACAGCAACGCCAGCGGTCCAGACCCGATCGCCAGCCTCGATTACCACTATCCGGCGCTAGCATCCGCTGCTATCGGCGCCAGCTGTTTCTGGTTCGCTGCGATATTGAGAACTTCGCCCAGGATACTAAGCCTTATCAG